>CALAVE010000044.1 GCA_937892215.1 uncultured Porphyromonadaceae bacterium | reverse complement strand
AGCGAACCCGAGCGCAGCTAGGGTGAGCAGCGGCACTGCCGGTAATGCAACGTATGACCTCGTCACCGGAGGCGACCTCAAGTGGTGACGAAATGGGGTCGCCATCAGCGACGGGCATCGAGCGGCTATGCCGGCGATGATGCTGATTCCTTCGCTACGCTCGGTCGTCAGCATTACCGCCGGTTACTCAGTGGACACCATCAGGGTGAAAATTTCTATGCGACTATACACATGACTTTGCCGGTGTCCCATCTTCTGACGACATTATTGTGAGATGTTGGGTGAAGGAATCAAGGGTGGTGCATCAGTCGGGACGTGGGCGAGGTGACGGCAGTAAGGGTGGTGCATCATCGGGACGGTTCTTGTTGATGGCAACGCTTCGCTTTTGCATCAAAAGAACGCGTCCCGACTGATAGCACCCGTTTCAGTCAAAAGAACGCGTCCCGAGTGATTGCACCCGATTCGTTCAAGGAAACGCGTCTCGGCTGATTGCACCCGCTTCGTTCAAAAGAACGCGTCTCGGCTGATGGTACCCGTGGATATCAAATGAACACTTTTTGGCCATTAAGACATCTTTTTTGAAAAAAAGTTGGAATTTTTCTTGGTGGTAACAAAAAAAGCAGTACCTTTGCAGTCGCAATTAGGAATTGTCCTGTGGTGTAATGGTAGCACATCGGATTCTGGTTCCGCTTGCGAGGGTTCGAGTCCTTCCAGGACAACAAAGAGTGACCCGCGGGTCACTCAATTTTTTTTAATAATAAATTTAAACTGATTTAATTAAATGGCAACGAGAATTAGACTACAGCGTCACGGTCACAAGGACTACGCTTTCTATCCCATCGTAATTGCCGATAGCAGGGCACCACGAGATGGTAAATTTATTGAAAGGATTGGTTACTATAACCCTAATACTAATCCTGCTACAATAAGTTTAAATTTCGAAAGAGCACTCTATTGGCTGAACGTTGGTGCAATTCCCACCGACACAGTACGTAACATCTTATCGCGCGAAGGCGTTATGCTGATGAAACACCTCCAGGGCGGCGTTAAGAAAGGCGCTTTCAGCCAGGAAGAGGCACAGAAGCGTTTTGACGCATGGAAGGCCGAGAAGACCTCGAAACTGCAGGCCATAAAGGTTAAGGAGCAGGACGAGAAGCGCGCCAACAGCAAGAAGCGCTTAGAGGAAGAGGTTAAGAAGAATGAGGCTAAGGCCGAAGAGGTGGCAAAGAAGAAGGCAGAAATCGCTGCCGCAAAGGCTGCCGCTGAAGCAGAGGCCGCCGCAGCCGCAGCAGCAGCTGAGGCACCAGCAGAGGAGCCCGCAGCCGAGGCTGAAGCACCTGCAGAGGCACCCGCAGAGGCATAATCGCCTCACGGTTCTTACAGATACAGTGAGAGCACGACCCGCAAAGGTTGATGCTCTCACTTTTTTGTGCGACGCTTTCTTAAAATCAGGCCGACGAAGCCGTGGTTATGACTCTAATTCGAGTTCTTTTATGGGCTAATGACCGATTAGAGTTCACAGAGTCTTTTAGAAAAAAGATGGTGAAAACGAATAACACAAATTCAGTTACACGCCCTGTATATCAATCGGTTACGCATAGTGCAGGTGAGACATCCGGGAGACAGGAACGCCGCGGCCGGCGGCTGATATACGCGGCGGGGCGGACGGGAGAAAACAGCATTGACACGGGCATCGGCATGTAGTAATTTTGCACCGTGATAACCGACACGGCCATAGCCTCCCCTCCCCGTAGAATCCCATCGGCCGCGGCCGGCCATCACGAGAAAGCGTTCATTGAAGTAGTAGCGAGTAAGTCAGCAAGATGTAACCCCGAGACATCCGCAACCGCAGAAAGCGCGAAGCCGATTCGCCAAGTGCTCAGGCGAGTCAGAACGAGCGCAACCAGTCGCGAAGTTCAAGGAGCAGGTTAGATTCCCACGGCATTTTGTGCTCAATGGCAAAACCGTGAACCGATGTGGGCCAGGTGTGTATATCGGCCTTTACTCCGGCAGCGACAAGTGCTGAAAAGTAGCGTGCAGAGTTGATTGCCGGCACCATATTGTCCTCACTGCCGGTTGCAATAAACGCGCGAGGCGCGGCGGCTGTAACATTCAGCTCACCGCTATAAGCCCTGACAAGCTCGGGCGATGGTGACTCGCCGAGCAGATTACGGCGCGAACCGGAATGAGTAACAGCCCCATCCATGGTGATGACCGGATAGAAAAGAATCTGGAACGAAGGCCTCAAACCCTCGGGGGCCTGAAGAGCCACGGTAGAAGCCAGATGTCCACCGGCCGAAAAGCCCATAATACCGATGTCGTCGGCATCAATTCCCCACTCTGTCGCATGGTCCTTGAGCAAACGTATAGCCCGGAAAACGTCGGTTTTAGGAACCTCGTGCTTACCATGCGGCAGACGATAGTGCACCACAGCCAAGACAATGTTCTCAGCCTTGAAGAAATCGTTCCACATAAGCCCCTCGCGATAGAGCGACACAGAGCCATACCCACCACCCGGGCAGAGGAGAACAGTACGCAAGCGCTTGCCGGAAGCATCAGCCGGAGCAAACACATAGAGCTGAGGTCTGAAGCCGGTAACGTCTTCCCTAACATTCTGTTCCCACAGCGGCAGCACAGTGGCACCGGCCGCGTAATAATCGTTCATTGACTGGGAACCGGCCGCGATACACACGCAAAGTGTGAAAAGTAAGAATAATTTTCGCATAGTTTCGGTTATGAGTAATGAAAAAGTTGCGATGTTAATGACAAATTAGTGGCTAAGCGGGCCAAAAGACTCGAAGCTATTATCGCTATAGAAAACCATGATGCTCACCACACGCTTGCCCGAGGAAGAAACGGTCGAAGACTTTGCGGCAGAGTCCTGAGATTTCTTGCCCGCCTGCTGCATGGTCTCCCTTATAACTTTAGCGGCGGGAGTTTCGGAAACGGCCTGAGCCATCTCGAAGAGGTCACCTTCACCAAAAGCTATGGCTTTGCCGGAATTTTGATTTTCGCCCACGGGGTTAGGGGCGCCACCGAATTTTGAATTCTCAGCGAGTTGAGCATTTTGAGACAAAATGGGGTTCTCATCACCCACATACATATCGCCATCTCCGAACATCAGCCACATAATATTAAGAGACGGGTAGGCAGCATGAACCTTAGATATCAGCTCATCACTAACTTTCTTATTTCGGCCATTCAGAAGTTGGGATAAAGACGGCCTGGGAATACCACAAGTATCGGCAAATTGTGAATTTGCAATACCATTTTGATTCAGAAACAATTTCAGCCTCGTAACTAAGTCCATAAATTCATTAACAATTTCAAATTTTTACGTTTGCAAATATACGTTGAATTTGTTAATCCACCAAATTTTTAATCGAAAATTTTATGGTTTCGCAAAGAGAACCCGAAAATTAACAAACCCACAGAGGTTGAGAAGGCAAATTCACTACTGTAAAGTATTACTCAAAGTATCTACCGCTAACTTGCAATACTTTAGGTTTTTATGCGTAAAATTTAGCGAACTGCAAGAACCAGGGTTGTTGATCACCGCAATTTTTAACTCAATACTTTAATAATGAATATATAGCACACTTATTTTCAGCGATTTATGATAAATCTAAAAATTTGTTAATCGCTAAAATTTATGGTTGAGAATTAAGAAAAGCGAACGCTTTAGGATTAATAACTCCGTCACAATTTCAAGTTTGTACTTTGCAATCGTGAATTTGGATTTCTATCCGACGAAACGCCCCTATTCCCTCAGTTTGATTTGTATCGTGGTGAGTGTTTCGAAATTCAAATTACTGTGCTTTTGTGAATGGTAATGGTTGGCTTCGTTACCATTCTACCATGTAACAGTTTGGAGATTGTTAGCAAAATTCACTCAAGTGGATTTCCGTGGCAAATTTGATTGAATTTCGGTCCCTAATTTAGAATTTGAAATTCTGAACGAATCTCAGCGGGTTAAAATTGGCGATTCTAAAAGACAAACTATTTTATTTTCAGGGAGTTTAGCCGCTATAGTTCCATCCCCTATCCAATTTCAGAAAACCGAGCAGAAAAATTCAGGTGAGGAAAGTGTAGTTTCCATTATGGCCGAATGGTGAAATTTCTAATTTCAGATTTTTATTTTCATAATATGCACCCCCCCACCCTGACATAATTTTCACCGGAACAAAATCTGATAAAGATAAAAGGACCACCTCTAAAAAAGTCCGGGGCTCCCAGTAGGAACCCCAGTCCAGGGTAATGTCAATTCGGTGCCATTACTCACACTACCTGTTACCAAATAGTGCATCGCAAAGGTAATGAGAAATATTCAGTCTTACAAGAGATAACAAAAAACAACTGGCATTGAAACTCCGAATAATATCAAGGAGTGCCCTATCGGGCAGAAATCTCACAAATCAATTCAAATCTTTATGTATTATCGACATATAAATTTGTTTGATTTGATTAGATTTGAATGATTTCTCGCCGCAGGCGACTAAAAAACATGAATCGCAGAATAGTTACAACTATGGCAAAAGGAAGCGGACAGGTAAGAGCAAGCGGCGTGGGATTGAGTTAAATCCGCTCAATGACGACCCCGACCGCATAGAGGAAGAGATTGCCGAGGAACAGCAGGAGGCACTTGCCCTTGCATCGGCAAGCATGGGGATAGGCGAAACGGCTGCGGGCAACGAGGCAGAGAATGGCGAGCAATAGCGGAGAATGGCAAAGGGTTCGGGGCACATAAGGAGTGTGACGGTGAAAGAGGACGATGCAGAATATAGTGCTAATAATTCCATAGCGACCATAATTTCAAGTCTTAACGCAACAGCAGTAAAGGCTTCTGAAATAATAAAGTCGATAGGGAAAGACATTCAAAAAATGGGTTCTCGGATGTACAACCATTTAAGATTGGAATATTTAGCAAACAACTATCAAATGCTCTAAAAGTAGCGGGAATTAAGTTAAAAAGCAGGGAACTTTATTCTTCTGTAAAGGCACTTAGGCATCATGAGGGAGGGCAAAAGGCATTAAGAGGAAAAACTTTATCATGGGCTGAAAAAGAACAAATACCTATTTTAATCAACTCTATGGACGTTTATGAGCATCGAGGAAATATTATACTCACTGACTATCGAATTAAAGTGATAGTAAGACCAAACGAAGAAATTACTGTTAGCAGACAAAAGAAAATTGTTGCCAATCATATCAGTGCTTCAAAGGTACTAGACCCAGTGGAATTTGATAATCCACAGTATAAGCCAATAAAGAAGAAATAAGCGATGACGGTGGGGTCAAACCACTCATTCATCGCTAGTGCGAGCCTCTTGTTTCACAAATATTAAGGTGTCTATCATCGCTTATTTTCAGTTGTTGATGAAATCTAAGCACTCCTTCTATCTTAGGTTGCGGCATAACACGCCGGCCTGTAGAAAGAGTGCATTAGTATTTTCGCAAAATTAATAAAAAATATTCAGACTTACAAGAAGTAACAATAAAATAACTACTATGGCAAAAGCAAGTGGACGAGTAAGAGCAAGCGGCGTGGGATTGAGTTAAATCCGCTCAATGACGCCCCCGACCGCATAGAGGCTGAGATTGCCGAGGAACAGCAGGAGGCACTTGCCCTTGCATCGGCAAGCATGGGGATAGGCGATACGGCTGCGGGCAACGAGGCAGAGAATGGCGAAGAATAGTGGAGAATAGTGGAGAATGGCAAAGGGCTCGGGGCACATAAGGCGAACGGTGGTAAGGGAAGAAAACGTGGACTTTTATGCGCTTAGCAAAGAGAGTGCAAAAGATGCTGTCAACGGCGCCTCTTTGCAAGCCGGTGTCTTTAACATTTCTAACGGTATAAGCGGAAAACTTGAGATAACGAAAAGTGATATTCGAAACATCACAGGGAAAAACTTTGTTGATAACAAATTTAACGTTCTCAAGAACTCCATCGCAAAAAACATTCGGCAGTTTATTGAAGAAGCGCAATATGAAGGATGGCGAGAAACTGATGAAGGAAGGCACTTAGAAGCAGCATTCTTTGTTTACTACAGTAAAAAGTACGACATAAAGGCTTATCTCTGTCTAAGAAAGATGAAAGAAAGCGGCAATTTCAAACCATACGAGATAGTCCCTGAATACCTTTTCGATAAGAGTAAACTAAAAAAGGGACTTCCACCTATGTAAGTAGCTTGCCAGCACAACCGGGGCCCATACTTTGGGAAAAGTCCTTTTCTATCGCAAAATTAATAAAAAATATTCAGACTTACAAGAAGTAACAAAAAATAACTACGCAAAATAAACTGAAGTGTCAAAGCGAAATAGCAGAATAAACAAAAACAGGAAGCAGTTACATACGTTGCTTGGAGCGTACAAGTTGCGCTTAGAGCGGCTTTACGACTCGTATGTGTCAAAACTGCTGGGCATCTTCCCAGATAACGCGGAGGAGTTGCTCGAAAGCGACCCGCTATTCAATTTTGACCGCTTTCCCGAATACACGCAACAACTCAACGGTATAGTTGCCGACTATGCACGCGACAACCTGCTTTGCTTTGAAGCAGGTATAACCGATGGCGTAGCACTCGCGTATTCGCACACAAACGCGGCTCTAAACGAGTATTCCGTGCTGAGCAATGCCGCAATTAACACGGCAAGAAAAACGGCGGCAAACAAGTTTATCAGTGCCCGGCTCAACTCGCCAAAGGGGCTTAGCCTTTCGCACCTCGTTTGGAACTATGCCGAGCAGGCAAAGTCGGAGTTTGAGATGTCGGTGAGTAACGTTATCGCAGACGGACTGCAAAAAGGGACGAGTGCCGCAGAACTCGGGCGGCAAGTGCGCCAGTATCTAAACAATCCCGATATGATGTACCGCCGTTATCACCGCACGGTGGTTGACGCTAACGGCAACAAGCAAGACGTGGTGAAGTGGCGCAAGCGAGTGATAGACAGCGAGGGCAAGGTGCGCTTCGTGGAGCAGCCGCTGGAGCAGGTCGGACAAGGGCAGTATCGCTCGGCACGCAAGAACTCCGAAAGGCTAATGCGGACAGAGATTAACTCAGCATATCTGCGCTCCAACAACGAGCGATGGGCGCAAGAGCCGTTTGTTATCGGTCAAGTTATCTCGGTAAGTCCACAGCACCCCTGCGAGGATATGTGCGACTACTTGGCAGGTGAATATCCGAAAGATTTCCTGTTTTTCGGGTGGCATCCTCAGTGCATGTGCACGAGCGACCCGATAACCATTAGCGGAGACGAGCAGAAGCAGTACTACAAGCGATTGCTTAACGGAGAGGATATGAGCGGCTACGTTTCGCCCAATGCCATTACCGATGTCCCCAACGGCTATAAGAACTACATAGCCGAGAACCACGACAAGATAGTGGACGCAGGCTCACGTGGCAAACTCGCTTGGCACTTGGAGGAGAACACTAAGTACTGGAAAGACCAATTCTCGGACAACGAACTGTCGCTTATGGGAATTGAAAAAGTGGCATCTACTAAACTTGGTATGGCTGGGAGTAAACTTGGTAGAAATGCTTCAAAAGAAGCGTATAAATATTACAGTAAACCAGAAAATCAGCAGCCTATCAAGATTTCAGAACAACAACTAAGCAACATAAAAGAGTTAGCAAAGGCTGTAGATGCTAACTTTTACCCTATGTCGTTTATAGAAGCAGATAGTGGCAACGCAAATGTTGTGAAAGACGCTTTCAACTGTCAAAGTGCTGTTGTGGTTCACGAAGCACGTTTAAGAGGGTTAAATGTAACTGCTGCTAAGTACGATAGTGCCAAAAGTATATTTAAGGCCTTGGGTGAAAACACTGAAATTGCATGGATTAATCCTAAAAACGGAAGAAAGCCACAGTTAACAACCATAAATAATAAAGGCAATGGCTTGGTAGAGCAAATAGAAAAAAATACTAACGCACCTGGTCGCTATCATATCGGAGCGAACTATAAAATTAAAGTTAACGAAACAATTGAAGAAAAGGGTCATATTATAACTGCCCAACGTTTTTCAGATGGGCGGATGTACTACTATGACCCTCAGGTTAACACCTTTGTAAATATTGCCGAATTTCTTAGCGATGTTGCAAGTGTAGAACTTCTAAAGGTTGACAAGTTGCTATTCAACGTGGATATTGTTTCGCAAATACTATCAGTCTAATATTTAGTTTGTATTGCAATATCTAATAAGACGATTTATCTCACGGATGTCTGAGACGGGAGTTACTTCTCCTTGCTTGTTTACCTTAATAAAAAGAGGCCATCCGGTTTTCTGCCCTTGCATTGAGTCATCATCCAAGTAATAGATTTTACTGCTGTTTTCTGTTTTAACATAGAAAACGCTGTGTAAAGAAAATCGTAAGGCATACTCTTCCGCTATTTTTTGAAAATTTATCATACTACTTTCATTTTTGCAAAATTATAGTTATTAGTTGTATTTTCCAAGTCCCAGATAAACGTTTTGTATTAAGCGCAGGCATCTTTACAGGCACTCCACGATAGCCTCGCAAGTTGTGATGCACTCAATCACCTTGGCAAACTGCACACGTTGCTCGCCTTGCAAATTCTCGCCCACAGCCAAAGCAATATCCATCGCCTCGCCTGTCGCATCAAAGAAGGAGTGTTCTATAAATCCATAGTAGAACCCATCTTAAAAGTCTGAGAGGTTAAAGAGAGGCTAATTTTTCTTTTAATATATCAATACCTTCTACGGCCGTTGTCTTTATGTGTTCAAAGCCATAAATATCCTCCTGACGGAACTCGGCTGGGTCGATGACAAAGCACGGAATATTCCAGGGCACAGATTCTTTCAGACCTGCCGCGGGATAGACCTGAAGAGATGTGCCGATGACAACAAAAACGTCGGCGTTTTCAACTACTCTTTCGGCCTGTTTCATGTTAGGGACATTCTCGCCAAAGAAAACGATGAAGGGCCTCAGTTGGGAACCGTCGGCTGCTTTTTCGCCAATCAAGATTGGTTCATCCAGAGGCTTCTCAACGATGCATTTAGGGTCATTCGGGTTGTTCGACCCGGTAACTTTCCTGAGTTCTCCATGAAGATGTAGCACGCTTGTGGAGCCGGCACGCTCGTGCAGGTCATCTACATTCTGTGTGATGATAGAGACGATATAGTCCTTTTCCAGTTCGGCAAGCACCTTGTGCGCATGGTTCGGTTCAACCTCGGCCAATCGCCGTCTTCTTGCGTTATAGAAATCGAGAACCGCTGCCCTATTTCGCCTATATCCCTGAATACTGGCCAGTTCTTGTGCATTAAAGTTCTTCCATAGCCCATCATTATCGCGGAAAGT
This sequence comes from uncultured Porphyromonadaceae bacterium, assembly GCA_937892215.1. Taxonomy (GTDB): domain Bacteria; phylum Bacteroidota; class Bacteroidia; order Bacteroidales; family Muribaculaceae; genus Sodaliphilus. The sequence continues at coordinate 96,579 of CALAVE010000044.1, read as the reverse complement.
GGACAGTCCACTCTCCTTGCTGATACCGGCGCCGGTTAATATGACTAAATGCTTTTTCGCTCGGTCTTTTTTGTACCAACTTGGTAATAGGAAAGGGTTATTTTCCTTTTCGTATCCGATTGTTGACTCCAAATCATGACCGGGATATATGGTGCAATCGTCGGGCATTAGCGTGGTGATGTATTTCAGGCTGTTCATCAAGTCATCTATCCAGCCAAACAACAAGTCGCTGCGCCCGATAGCCAAGCGGAACAACGTATCGCCCGTGAATGCAATATGCTCATTTTCGCAATAAAAGACTGCGCTGCCGGGAGAATGTCCGGGAGTGTGAAGCGTAATGAGATAGTGTGAGCCAAAGGTGATAACCTCGTTATCGGACAGATAATGCACCGGCTTAACAATATCATACTCAAAACCATCGTCTCCGAAAACCTCCTTAATTCTGATTTCAATACGGTCGATCCACAACTTATCTCTATTATGAACTTCGGGATACAGTCCATATTCATCGCGAACTTGGTCGCCCGACAACAGATGGTCGTAGTGCCCATGAGTCAAGAGGCATCTTACAGGTTTCAGGCCTTCGTCTTGGATATACCTGCGAAACTGTTCTCTTTCGTAATTGTCTTGCGCGCACGGGTCGATGATAACACACTCCTTAGTCTCGTCACTCACCACATAGCAATTAGCCATTGCAGAGTTAAAGGCGAATCTTTTAACCTTAATCATAGCAGCTGAAATTATATGAGTTATTCTTTATTCAAAACGCAGCAATCATTTTCATTAGGCTCCGCTGAGAGTCATTCAAAAGATATAACTGCATAAATAGCGGAACAGACCAATCGCGAGGAAGAGTCCTAAAATACGCCAGAATTTCGCCCATCCGCTTTCACGAGATTCCTGATATTTAACGTGGCGATACGCATGACTGGAGTTTGGCCATGTCCAGTTAGGCCGTCCACCACATTCCTCACTGCTTTGCGGGCGTGAATCGTGTTCTACCGGAACGATGCTTGTCGTTCTATTCTCGTTATTCTGTTCCATTTTACACGAATTTTATAAATTGTTGATATTACCGCTTTTAACAAGTGCAAAGTTAAGACAAATCTGCATGTATATCAATAAAATTGCTCAATCTTATTACAAATCCGTGATATTGCAACGTTACATTCTGCTATCATCAGAAATTGTAACGCCATTTTAATGCCTTACCTTACCGAAATATTGCGGATTGTGATAATGACCTTTCGGGTTTATTGAAAAATTTGCTAACTTTGCGGTGTGGAAATGGGGCTGATGCCTGTAGGGATAAGGGAGGTAGACCTCTAATCGCCTAAAAAGAAAGCAAAAACGAGTGACTGTTTTTACGTTACCCACAATTAACAACACATTTTTATAATTATGAGCAAAATCAGAAAATCACTTTTCGCCATCATCCTCATAGGGTTTGGCACAATTACGGCCTTTGCTGGTCAGGACGAGAAAAACGGCCACGCGTATCTGACGCAGGATGAATTACCCAACATGGTAAACTTTCTGCCCCCGCCACCGGAATTTGAGTCGGCACGGTTTGCCGCCGATGAGACTCAGTATCTCTGGGGAATTCGTCAACGCCAAGACCCAGACCGCAAGGCAATGGCCATACGTGATGCCGACTATGGCATGCAAACCATCATCCAGGAATACTGCCCCATTCTCGGGCTTGAAATCACCAAGACCGGCACGCCCGAGTTGTACACGCTCGTGCAGGACGTTGGGGCTACGTGCGACAGTATCAGCGACCGCGCGAAACAGGAGTATATGCGCACACGACCTTTCGCTTACTACGACCAGCCCACCCTGGTGCCGGAGCAAGAGGAGTCGCATCGCACCAACGGTTCTTATCCTTCTGGGCACACCGTTCTTGGCTGGACCATGGCCCTGCTGTTCTCTGACATCAACCCCGCTGCCGCCGAAGGGTTGCTGGCACGCGGCTATGAGTACGGTCAGAGCCGCGTGATTGCCGGTTATCACTGGCAGAGCGACGTGGATGCCGGCCGCTTAGCGGCTTCAGTGCTCTACGTGAAGTTGCATAGCAATGAGCGATTCCGCGAGCAGTTGGCAAAGGCACAGAAAGAGTTTAAGGAACAGACCGAGGGCTCGAGTAGCGTAACAGAGAGCAGCATAAGCGCACCCGTGGGCACATCCACAGCCTACACCATCAGCGGCATTCCTGCCACGAGCGAGACACGAGGCATCATAATCCAAAACGGACAGAAGACAATCCGGCGATAAGTCTCGATACGGGCAGTTCTCATGAACTGATAAGCAATGTGGCGATGCCCTTTTCGGGGGACATCGCTTCATTGCAGACAGTGGAGTTTTATAAGTTCGCAAATAGTGAAATGTACCGCCGAATGCTTGAATTATGAAAAATCTGTGTAATTTTGCAACATGATTTATCCGGAGACATTTGAGTCAAAAATAGGATTCGACACCATCAGGCGAGAGATTAGCCGGCGCTGCATCAGCGCGCTGGGCGTGTCGTCGTGCGAAACGATGCAATGCAGCAGCGACTACGATGAGATAAGCGTGTGGCTCAGTCAGACCGCTGAGTTCCTGCGCATATCGGAAACGGAGTCACAGTTTCCGCTCAACCATTTCCTGGACGTACGCCAAAGTCTGAAACAACTGCGCACGCCCGGTAGTGTGATAAGCGTGGAGAGCCTCTTTGACCTGCAACGCTCGCTCAAGACAATAGCCGAAATCACTCTCTTCTTCAGCGGAGAAAAGCGCGAGACATACCCACATCTGGCTGGTCTGGTTTCGGGTATGCAGTCGTTCGGCGAAATCACTGCCGAATGCGACAGAATACTGGACAAACTGGGCAACGTGAAAGACAGTGCGTCTCCCCTGCTCCACGACTTGCGCCGGACTATAAGCAGCGTAACGGCAAGCATCAGCGGCATCCTGCGCCGAATCATCAGCGAGGGCAAGCAGGCCGGAGTTCTGGAGAACGATACTATGCCGAGCGTTCGTGACGGACGGCTTGTGATACCCGTGTCGCCGTCGCACAAGCGTAAAGTCAGAGGTATTGTGCATGATGAGTCGGCAACAGGAAAAACCATGTTCATTGAGCCGGAAGAGATAGTGGAAGCCAACAACCGCATCCGCGAGACCGAGGCGGAGATAAGCCGCGAGATACTGCGCATAATGGCCGAAGTATCGGACGTGATACGTCCGCACATCGACGATTTACTAGGAACATACGACACGCTGGGAATGATAGATTTCATCAGAGCCAAAGCCCTGTTCGCCAAGGAACTGGGTGGAGAAATGCCAAGCGTGGAGCGAAACGCGGTGATAGAGTGGTACCATGCCACGCACCCGGCGCTTCAACTCAGCCTCACCACGCAGGGAAAGAGTGTGGTGCCGCTTAACATCACGCTGAACCAGGAGGACAGGATACTGCTCATCTCAGGGCCTAATGCCGGCGGTAAATCAATATGCCTGAAGACAGTGGGCGTGGTGCAGTATATGATGCAGTGCGGAATGTTGCCTCCGGTTTACAGCAATTCTCACATGGGCATATTCAAGAGCATATTCATCGATATCGGCGACCAGCAGTCGCTGGAGAATGACCTGAGCACCTACAGCTCGCACCTGCTGAGCCTCAAGACATTGCTCAGCAAGAGCGACAACCGCTCGCTGGTGCTGATCGACGAGTTTGGTAGCGGAACGGAGCCTCAGATAGGCGGTGCCATTGCGCAGGCGGTACTGGAGCAACTCAACGAGAAGCACGTATTTGGAGTGATAACCACTCACTACCACAACCTGAAGCAGTTCGCCGAGGAGACCGACGGCATAGTGAACGGAGCCATGCTCTACGACCGCCAGAAGATGAAACCCCTGTTCCAGTTGTCGATAGGATATCCGGGCAGTTCGTTCGCCATAGAAATAGCGAGGAAGATAGGTTTGCCGGCAAAGGTTGTGGACAAGGCAGCATCCATAGTGGGCAGCGACTACGTGAATCTGGACAAATATCTGCTGGACATAGTGCGCGACAGAAAGTACTGGGAGAACAAGCGGCGCGACATCCACCTGAAAGAGAAGAAACTGGACAACATAATCAGCGACTATAACTCGCGCGTGGAGAAAATCAGCACCGAGCACAAGAGCATAATCAAGGAGGCCAAGGAACAGGCCAAGGAACTGATAAAGCAGAGCAATGCCGAGATAGAGCGCACCATCCGGGAAATCAAGGAGACCCAGGCCGAGAAAGACGTAACAAAGAACGCCCGGCAACAACTGGAAGAATTCAAGCGGCGCCTTGAACGCCGGAATGCAACTGAGACACCACAGAATTTGCGCCCCATCAGGCAGAAAAACCGTGGGAAAAATCGTGAGCTGGCATCGGCGAGCAGAACCGATAACGCGCTGGCCGTGGGCGACAACGTGCGGCTCAAGGGCGGCGATAGTGTGGGCACCATAGTGGAAACCGACGGAAAGACAGCAACCGTGACGTTCGGCAACCTTAAGATACAAGTGGAGACCAGCAGCCTGGAACGCACCATGAAACAAGTTTCACAGGCCAAGTTCAAGTCGATGATAGACCACACCGACGGTAGCGACAGCCGCAGTCGCCAACTCAACTTCAAGCAAGAGATAGACTTGCGCGGGATGCGTGCCGACGAGGCTCTGCAAGCCGTCACCTACTTCATAGACGATGCACTCCAGTTCGGTATTCACCGAGTTCGCATTCTGCACGGGACCGGCAACGGAATCCTTCGTGAGGTGATACGCCAGCAGCTCCACTCCACAGCAGGAGTGGCCGCTTATCACGACGAGGACGTGCGTCTGGGCGGCGCGGGAATCACCGTTGTGGAACTTGACTAAAACACTTCCACATAATTACTTATTTGTATCGATTTGTGCGCGAGTCTGATATGACCCCGCTCCAGTTCAGTCCGAACGCGAAGTCATAGCAGTTTCCGTCGCTGTCGCGATATGGTGCCATATCACGAGGCACGTCTTCACACTGAGCCTCAACCGTTTCCATGTCGGCAGGCATCTGGAACGGCAGCAGCCCCTGAGGTTCGGCACGGCCAGCCAAAATGTCGAGTTTTGCCCTGTTCTGGATACCGAAGCAAACGAGGATGACATCAGCAGCCTTCTCAAGCTCGCTAACCACGCACGGGCGCGACAGATTCAGAGTCACCACCACCGGCCTGCTGCCCATCAGCCGCTTAGTCTCAAGCACCAGGTCAAGGTCACGCTCATTATGAGTAGTCACAGTCTTTCCACGGTAACCGCGATTTATAAAGTCCTCCTTGGGGTCGCCGCCGGCAATGCTCCGCTCGCGCGCAGTAGTAGCGGTGTACGGACGATACTGCAGGCTCACCGGCACATATCCGTTGCCACCAGCATCGCGGTCGGCATGCGAATAGCCATAACCGCCCAGCGGCTCATCAATATCGACCAAGGCGAAGTCGGCCTCATCCGGATTATCCACCACGGTGAAATATTTAGCCAGCAGTTCACGTCTGATGGGATAATCGGTGTGCGCCTCATACTTCTCGCCCCAGAATCCGGTCATTGCCGGGTATTGGCGCCGCGGCATGTAAACCCTTGATTTTGCGGCCAGTGGAAGTACTCCACCATGATTCTTAACCATCACCACCGAGCGCAACTGCGCATCGTAGCCGGCTTGCATAAACTGTGGATTTCCCACTATGCGAGACGCCTCGTCGGGGTCAACATAAGGATTCTCGAACAAACCTACACGGAAACTATTGAGCAACAATCGGTAAGCACTCTTTTCAAAGCGTTCACGAGCACTGCGCTCACCATAATCGCGCACCCACATCTCATAGGCCTGAATAACAGGCTCTTTATCCTGATTGCCGCCAAACTGGTCCACCCCGGCAAGCAAAGCACGATAGTGACGCTCGGCCACACTCAGGTGCTCCACGCCCCACGGCTTGCCCCAGTGCTTGTCCACGGCAGGATAGTCGCCGGTAACAACCCAGTCGGTGCATGCCACACCATCGAACCCGTATTTTTCGCGCAGCAGTTCGGTGATAATGTATCGGCTGTAGTTCATTGCCACATTCTCGCCGCCGGGGTCAATTCCCCAAGGCACGGTGTAGAATGGCATCACGGCACTTGCGCTTCGCGTGGGGCCGTCGAGCCGAAACGCTCCATCGGCAAACGGCCGCAGACGAGTCGCGAACATTCCTCCGGGATACACGGCAAATTTGCCGAAACTGTAGTGAGAATCGCGTCCGCCCTCCTCCGAGCCACCTCCAGGCCAATGCTTCACCATGGTGTTAACGCTTTCGTAGCCCCACCCACCGGCGATGTGTGCCGAGCCTTCACTCGTCTGGAAGCCGTCGCAGTAGGCCCGGGCATAGTCGGTAACTAACTGTGGGTCTTCGCTGAAACATCCGTGGTTGCGACGCCATCGCGGATCGGTTGCGAGGTCCACCTGCGGAGAGAGTGCGGTGCATATCCCCAGCGCTCTGTATTCGCGCGACGCTATCCTGGCAAATTCTTTCACCAGTTCCGGGTCCATTATGGCACCCATTCCAATGGGACGCGGCCACAGCGAAATCTGCCCTCCTGCCCCGGCAAGGAATTCGTCGGCGGTGGCTGTCTCATTTCGCGGGTCGCTGCTGTTGTTGGCCGGAATACCGTGTCCCAGCCCCTCAACGAATGCCTGAACGGCATTGTTCCAGCGTGCTGCCGTGGCAGGGCTTTCCACCTTGGTGACCAGGATGGCACGCACGTTATCATTCTTCAGAAACGCCTTTTGCACATCGGTCAGTTGCCACGGCTCTGCCCCACTCTGCGCAAAGGTTTTACCACCATACACCTCGCCCACCGGCTGAGGCACCGGCTGGTGACCGCTGTAGAGCATCAGGCCGGCTATTTCGTCGATAGTGAGCCGAGATGCCAAGTCGCGGGCACGCTCTTCCGCACTCAGGCGCCAGTCCTCATACGGCTCCAATGTTCCGCTACCATTCAGATCCTTGAACGCCTGCCCGTCCACCTCCAAAATTTTCACGCCACTTGAAACGCTGAAGCCCAGCGTAGGCCCATTCTTCTGCGTCACAAGGCTATAACCTTCTTTTTCAGTTATATTCAAATCACCTTTTGCCATAATTCCAAGAGTTGTCGCACCACTCACCACACCAACTGAGAGAGCCGTCGCGAGAAATAAATATGTTGTTCCTTTTCGCATAACAATCCATATTAGGCTAATGCTGCGCTCCGACACGCGCACACAAGGCCGAAACAAGTACACAAATTTACGAATTATAACTGAATTTTCGCACTATACCTAACCGGGAAACGCACCATTTTTTCCAACTATCAAAGCGCTTTTTGCCCCACACCGCCAATTTTGCACTTTTTCACACAACACATTAGCATAAAAACTCACATTTTCCGTTTCATAAAATAAAAAGGTTATCCTAAAAATTAGTAACTTTGCAAACTATGAAAATTCGATATTCAATACTCATATTTCTGTTCGTACTGGCACTTTCAGCCAGGGCGCAAGTGTCATTTGACTACAGCGAGAAGCCCGTGATGGAAATCACGCCTGACAAAAACACCGGCCTGAATAAGATTTATGTGCTCTACGACGGCGGTGGAGTGCAGATGAAATACACTGCAAAAAGCACGCTCTCGCCTGTCACGTGGTACAAATATGAGGAGCTGGGCGGCGGCTATGCCGAAGAAGTGACCGATGTGGTTCGCAACGGCGCTGAGACCTATGTGCCCCAAGTGGAAACGGAATGCGGTTACATAATAGAAGAAGGCACCGACCGCACCTACATCTGGGTGGTGGATTACGGCCAGCATCGTCTCCAACTCAAATCAATTGAGGCAGAGCCGGCCAGTGATTGCGGTACGGTTACACTGCGCGTGGACGGTGGTGGTGAAGACATTGTGTATTACACCATTACGGGTGTGCGTAAGACGCTGAGCCGAGAAATCGCCATTGATTTCTTCACCCTCGCCTGGGACGAGAGCAAACTTGAATGGATTCAGTCATCAACTACCGAAACCGAGGAAAACTTCAAGTCCACCATCGTATTTCCGGCTCCTTACTGCAACACCACTTTCACTATCAGCGGGGACCGATTCCTCAAATTCTGGGGCGAAAGTGAAAGCACAGAGAGCGACACCTATTTCACTAACGCAGTGGATATCCGCGCATTTGCAAAACAGGAAACTCGCGAAATCGACAACGAGAAGAAGGATGAAACCGGCGAAATATTGGGCGGTTCGGCACCAGTCAACATAACCTTTGAGGCCTATTGCACCGACGCTGTTATCCACACCGAGTGGCAGATGGCTACCGACCCCGACTTCAACGACATAGTACTCCGCCTTAGCGGTGAGACCACCGAACAAACCTTTGAGGATGCAGGCACCACCTACTGGCGATTCATCGGGTCGAACAGCGACGGAAGCTGCGAGGCCATAAGCGACACCTACACCGTGAGCATAGGCGAAAGCGAACTACTCTGTCCCAACGTGTTCAGCCCGGGAATCACCGAGGGAGTGAACGATGTGTGGAAAGTGTCGTACAAGTCCATCATTGAGTTCAACTGCGTGATTTTCAACAAGTGGGGCAATAAGATAATTGAACTTACCGACCCATCGCAAGGTTGGGACGGCACCTACAAGGGAAAACTCGTGAAACCGGGCGTATATTATTACGTACTGGAGGCGAAAGGCAGCGACGGAAAGGTTTACAAAAAGGGTGGCGACATCAATATAATCCGCTACAAGGAACAACTCGACACCAGCACCGGCAACACCGACGAAATAGAAACCGTAGAATAATTTTTTAACCGCATAACACGAAATACTGAAATGAAACGGATAATACTTACAATATGCGCCATTACACTGGCAATGGCTGTCTTTGCACAGTTCAAACCCGGATATGAGCCCGAGGATGAGTCTGCACGAGTAGCTTATGGACCGATGATTAGCCCCGACGTGCCGTCGAAACTGATATTCGCCGGAAGCACCATCGACCTGGACAGAAACGACCTGTGGGAACGCCTTGACCGCGAGATGACATCTATCCTCTATGGGCACACCAACACGCTGCTAACTTTCAAACGCGCCAACCGATACTTCCCCACAATGGCAAGGATTCTGAAAGAGCAGAACGTGCCTGCCGATTTCCTGTATCTGGCTTGTACTGAGAGCAACCTTGCACCACGCGCATATTCGCCAGCGCACGCAGCAGGCTTCTGGCAACTGCTTGCCGCCACCGGACGCCAATATGGGCTGGAAGTGGGTGATGAGGTGGACGAACGCTACGACCCCGAGAAATCCACCGTAGCAGCCTGTAAATATCTCAAAGCCGCCTACGCCAAGTATGGCGACTGGGCCACTGTAGCCGCATCGTACAACGCCGGCATGGGGCGCATTTCAAGCGAGTTATCAAAGCAGCAGCAGAAGCGATCCATCGACCTGTATCTCACCGAAGAGACCTCGCGCTACGTATTCAGGATTCTGGCCTTCAAGATCATCATGGAAGACCCCAAGAAATTCGGTATCAGGCTGAAACGAAACCAACTCTACAAGCCACTGGAATTTAAGGTGGTGGAAGTAAGTGGCTCCGTTGCCGACTGGGTGGAATGGGCCAAGCGCTATAATCTGAGTTATGCCCAGCTACGCGACGCCAATCCATGGATAAGGGCACAGAAACTCACTAACAAGCAAGGCAAAACCTACCGCGTGAGAATCCCCTCAGAAGAGAGCCTGAGCCGGACAAAAGGCTCGGTGGATGTATATTACAAAAACTGGATTCAAGACTAACCGAACCCACCTACACAAGGGATGAAATTCAACGGAAAAGAAGTGGATAGCGTGGAAGTGCTGGGAGCACGCGTACACAATCTGAAAAACATTGATGTGGAGATTCCGCACTACAAACTCACTGTGATAACCGGACTGAGCGGTAGCGGAAAGTCTTCGCTCGCTTTCGACACCATCTTTGCCGAAGGACAGCGCAGATATCTGGAGACGTTCTCGGCCTATGCACGGAATATGCTCGGCGTGCTGGAGCGTCCCGACGTGGACAAGATTTCAGGCCTTAACCCGGTGATTTCCATCGGGCAGAAAACCACCAACAAGAATCCGCGAAGCACCATAGGCACCACCACCGAGGTTTACGACTATCTGCGACTGCTCTACGCCCGCGCGGCCGAAGCCTATTCCTACCTCAGCGGCAAGAAAATGGTGAAGTACACCGAAGAGAAGATCCTGTCGCTCATCCTCGAGAAATACGACGGAAAGAAAATCTTCGTACTGGCTCCGCTGGTTAAGAACCGCAAGGGACATTACAAGGACCTTTTTGAGCAACTGCGAAAGAAAGGGTATCTCAACGTGAGAATCGACGGAGAACTGCGCGAAATCACCTTCGGGATGAAACTGGACCGCTACAAGAATCACAGCATAGAACTGGTGGTGGACCGCCTGAAAGTGGCTCGGAAAGACGAGAAACGACTCATGGAAACGGTGAAAACCGCTTTTGACCAGGGTAACAACCAACTGATGGTGCTTGAGGTGGACAACAACGAGCCCGGCTACTACAGCAAGTCACTCATGGACCCCGAGACAGGCCTCTCCTACTTTGACCCCGCACCGCATAACTTCTCGTTCAACTCTCCGCAAGGTGCCTGCCCCAAATGCAAGGGGCTGGGCTACGTGAACCTGATTGACCGCGAGAAGATTATGCCCAACGACGGCCTCTCGATAAAAGACGGCGGAATCCTGCCCCTGGGCAAATACAAGAACTCTCTGATATTCTGGCAGATTGCCGCCATCTGCGAGAAATACGGCTTCTCGCTCGACACCCCCATCAAGGACCTGCCCGAAGAGGCCATAGACGACATAATGAACGGCACAGAAGAGCGGCTCAACATCAAGACCGAGACTCTGAGCACTTCCAACTACTTCCTCACTTTCGACGGCCTAGTGAAATACATAGAAATGCAACAGAGCGACGACGCAAGCAGTTCGGCGCAGAAATGGGCCGGACAATTCTTCTCGCGCACCACTTGCCCTCAGTGCGGCGGAGCACGACTCAACAGTGAGGCACTGCACTTCCGACTCAACGGCAAGAACATAGCCCAACTGGCATCGATGGACATATCGGAACTGAGAGAATGGATTGCCGACCTCAAAAACCATGTCACCGAGAAGCAGTGGGCCATCGCAGAGGAAATAGTGAAGGAGATTGACAGCCGACTCCGGTTTATGCTCGACGTGGGCCTTGACTACGTGTCGCTCAACCGCAACTCCAGTTCACTATCAGGCGGAGAGAGCCAGCGAATAAGGCTTGCCACGCAGATAGGCTCGCAACTGGTGAATGTGCTCTATATTCTGGACGAGCCGTCGATAGGCCTGCACCAGCGCGACAACCAGCGGCTCATCAGCTCGCTAAAGCAACTGCGCGACGAGGGCAACACCATCATCGTGGTGGAGCACGACAAGGAAATGATGCTCCAGGCCGACTATGTGATTGACATCGGCCCAAACGCAGGCCGCAAAGGCGGTAATGTGGTGTTCGCAGGCACTCCTCGGCAGATGCTCAAGACACATACCCTAACCGCCGACTACCTGAACGGAACGCAGGAAATAGCCGTACCAGAGCAACGCCGGCAAGGCAACGGCAAGCGAATCACACTGCACGGATGCCGCGGTAACAACCTGAAAGACATCGACGTGTCGTTCCCGCTGGGTATGCTGATTTGCGTTACAGGCGTGTCGGGGAGCGGAAAATCTTCGCTTGTCAACGCCACCCTGCAGCCCATTCTCAGCCAGAAGTTCTACCGCTCGCTCACCGAACCGCTGCCTTACGACAGCATCGATGGCATTGAGTTCGTGGACAAGGTGGTGACCGTGGACCAGTCACCGCTCGGCAAGACTCCACGCTCCAATGCGGCCACATATACAGGCGTGTTCGCCGATATTCGCAACCTCTTCGTGGGACTCCCTGAAGCCAAAATTCGCGGCTACAAACCGGGGCGATTCTCATTCAACACATCAGGCGGACGCTGCGAGGTGTGCAAGGGTAACGGCTACAAAACCGTGGAAATGAACTTCCTCCCCGACGTGCTGGTGCCGTGCGAGGAATGTGGAGGCAAGCGGTACAACCGCGAAACTCTGGAGGTGAAATTCAAGGGAAAATCCATTGCCGACGTGCTGGACATGACCATCAATCAGGCCGTGGAATTCTTCGAGGCGGTGCCATCAATTCTTAATAAAATCAAGGTGCTGCAAGACGTGGGGCTCGGGTACATCAAACTCGGCCAGCCTTCGAGCACACTGTCCGGCGGAGAGTGCCAGCGAGTGAAATTGGCAACCGAACTCTCCAAGCGCGACACAGGGAAAACCGTCTATATTCTGGACGAACCCACCACAGGTCTGCATTTCGCCGACATCAATGTGCTGATGGGTGTCCTCAACCGACTGGTACAGAAGGGAAACACCGTGATAGTGATTGAGCACAACCTAGACGTGATAAAGTGCGCCGACTACATAATAGACATGGGACCCGAAGGCGGACAGCGAGGCGGACAAGTAGTGGCCACCGGTACACCTGAGCAAATCGCCGCTAACCCACACTCCATCACAGGACAATACCTCGCCCCCGAACTGAAATAACGATTCAAACCTGCCGATTGGAACAAAAAAAAGACTATTCGGCAGAATATAGTAGCCTGTCGGCAGTTTCCCCACCTCTCATAAAAAATTATTGGTGTCCGCTAAAAACTTTTGATGATTTCAGGAACTACTATTTTCTCGGACAGCCGATATACTGGACGTATAAGTAGTCATATGGGTGATGTAAAGTGACAGAATATGCCTCAAAATAGCAAATATAGCCATCCATGCTTAAGTTTATGACGTGTGAGGGGCGGAATTTTTAGCGGACAGCCGTTGTCGCCTCTTATAAGGGGGCTTGTCTGTTGCTCAAACCAGTATTATTCGGCACAAAAACATGTTTAGCGGACACCAATAATAAAAAATATTGCTCACCATCGCAGGCAAGCAATAACTTTTTGACTATATGCCTAAAAAGACATCTTTAATTCCCCATGACAATATTGGCGAGACTCACCACGTCTGAGACATCTACGTTGCCCGATTCGTTTAGGTCGGCATTCGCTGGGACAAAACTACCGGACACCGCCCCCATGACATAGTTGGCTATTCCCACCACGTCGGTCACGTCCACCACGTTATCACTGTTCACGTCACCGCTGATCACTTCCCTCAAATCGCCAACAATGTCGGTGAAATCTTTCCATTGGTCGGCCGACTGATAGTCCTCCAGATAGCACGACAGCACATGGAGGGTGCCGGCTTTTGGCACGTTATAAAACACGGCCGTTCCCAGAGTCACGTTCTCTGGGTCGGGATACGCTGATATGCTTGTCAGGTTGCGACAGTTATAGAACGCATTGGCCCCAATAGAGGTGACGGAGTTGGGGATGGTGATGCTTGTCAGGCCGGTGGCAGAAAACGCATCTTGGCCAATGCCTGTTACGGAATGGGGGATGGTGATGCTTGTCAGACCGGTGCAACGGGAAAAAGCGGAATAACCGATGGTTGTTACAGAGTTGGGTAACACTAAACTTGTAAGACCTTTGCAACCGTCAAACACTGATTTGTCTATCAACGTTAAGGAATTAGAAAGTGTCAGATTAGCCAATCCGCTGCAGCCATAAAACGCATATTTACCGATGGTGGTTACAGAATTGGGCAGAACCAGACTTGCCAAACTGCTACAATGGCTAAACGCGGACTCTCCAATACCGGTTACAGAATTAGGCAAGACCAGACTTGCCAAACTGCTACATTTGCTAAACGCGGACTCTCCAATACCGGTTACAGAATTAGGCAAGACCAAGCCTGTCAATCCGCTGCAACCATAAAACACCTTTTCGTCAATCAAAGTTAGGGCATTGGAAAGTGTCAGGCTGGTCAGAGCAATACAGCCATAAAACGCCTCTTTCCCAACTGTGGTTACAGTATTAGGTAGACTAATAGCCTTCAGCCCTGTACAGTTCTTGAATGCACTCTCGCCTATCCAGACCAACGAATTTCCCATAGCCACATCCGCCAAACCGTAGCAATTGTAAAACACATTACTGCCGATGGATATCACGGAATTTGGTATGGTAACACTTGAAATCAAATTTAACCCATAACAAAGGTAAGCGGGTATATGCTCCACCTTTTCGCCAAATGTGAAAGTCTCGATCGGTGTTTTATTGTTCAGTGGAGTTTTGAAGTCCGCACAGTGGATAGCATTCCACTCCACATTCTTCAGGTTGGTGCACCCTGAGAATGCGTCGCCGGCAAACGTTTTTAACGATTCTCCTATCGTCACACTTGTCAGACCTGTGCAATCCTTGAACGCATAATTGCCTATGGATTGCACCATGTTCGGAACAGAAAACTCTGCCAGGGCGGCGCAGCCGTTAAACGCATAGCTGCCAATCGTGGTTAATGAGTTAGACAACGTTACATTTGCCAAGTTTGTACAACCAGCAAACTGGCTGATACCTATCACTGAATTCTCAACGGTGACGCTTGTCAATCCCGTACAATTGCGGAACGCTTCGTTTAGGGATTCCACTTGTTCGGGTATAATTACGCTCGTCAAGCCACTGCAGCCGCGAAACGAGCCATTAATAGATTTGACACCGGGTCCGATAACCAGATTTTTCAATCCGCTACAGCCATCAAAGGCATAACTGCTGAGCGTAGTTACCGTGCTGGGAAATGCCAAACTTTCGAGAGCGAAGCACCCGGCAAAAGCATATTCTCCTATGGATTCGACTCCTTCTCCCAGCACCACTTGCGCCAGGTTACTACAGCCCCAGAATGCCTGTTTCCGAATATACGAAACTGAGCCCGGAATTGTTACGCCGGTCAGACCAGTACAACTAAGAAATGCCTGATACCCGATACTCTTAACCGATCCAGGTATTACCACGCCTATCATTCCAGAGTAATTGGAAAAAGCCTTTTCGCCTATCGCTGTCACTGTATAAGTTACGTCATTATACTCCACCTTTGAGGGTATTTCCAGTATTCCGGTGAATCCGGAAGCCCCCAACTCTGTGCCAGATATAGTGGCAGTTCCATCAGTATTAGTGTAAAATTTGACTCCGTTAATTGTAAAATAGATACTGGCTGATGTCGTCATATAAGTGGATAATAAAATTAGAGCCAAGGTTAATCTTTCTATCGTCTTCATTCTTTCTCATTTTGCGCCATTCCAGCCCCCAAATGGCAAATAACAAGCAAAAGCGTGGACTGACTTGCCACTCCTATTGAGATGGTCGTAGGAAACCAAGGATAAGGATGTGGGATTAGCAGCACACGCTATGCAGCGAGAGCCGCTTGTTTATCCTCTTATCCTTGTGAAAATTTCCTACGTTTTCTCAATAAGAGATAAGCAAAACGCTCCTTAATATCTTTATTCAAATAATCTTGCGATTATTACAACCACAAAAATAATACTTTATTTCCGTTTTTCCAAGCGTTAACCCCAATTCGGTTAAATAATAACCTTTTGTGGCCTAATAATCGATTTGGGCTAAACAGAATTATTGAGGACACGCTTGATTTCAGGCGTGCCCTCTTAATATCCATTGTTTTGTGCAACTTGTTACTCGCCCTTGATGGCTGCTACACCTGGAAGTATCTTGCCCTCGATGGCCTCGAGCAATGCGCCGCCACCGGTGGAGATGTAAGAAACCTTGTCGGCCAGCCCGAACTTGTTCACACAAGCCACAGAATCGCCACCGCCTATCAGCGAGAATGCGCCCTCGACAGTAGCCTCTGCAACAGCCTCGCCTACAGCGCGAGAACCGGCTGTGAACTCTTCGCACTCGAAGCATCCGGCAGGACCATTCCAAAGGATGGTCTTCGCGCCCTCAATTGCCTTTGCGAACTTCTCGCGGCTCTCAGGACCTGCATCCAGGCCGTCCCAACCTTCTTCGATTGCGTTAGACGGGAACACCTTAATTTCAGCGCCCGGCTTCACAGAGAATGTGCCGAAGTCATAGCCTGTGCAACACACAGAGTCGGAACCGAGAACGAGTTCCACTCCGTTCTTCTTTGCCATTTCCTCAACGCCCAGAGCCACATCCAGTTTGTCTAGTTCCACGATGGAGTTACCTATCTCGCCTCCGTGTGCCTTGGCGAATGTATAAGTCATACCTCCGCAGAGAATCAGGCGGTCAACCTTGCCCAGCAGATTCTCGATGATACCGATTTTTGAAGAAACCTTGGAGCCGCCCATGATAGCCACGAACGGACGCTGAATGTTGTTCAGCACGTTGTCCACTGCCGTAAGTTCCTTCTCCATCAGCAGACCCACCATCTTGTCGTCCGTGCCGAAGAAGTCGGCAACGACTGCCGTAGAGGCGTGCTTGCGGTGAGCAGTGCCGAACGCGTCGTTCACATAGCAGTCGGCATAACTTGCCAGAGTCTTAGCGAACTCTTTCTGACGAGCCTTCATTTCTTTCTTAGCCTCGTCATAGCCTGGATCAGCCTTGTCGATTCCCACAGGCTTGCCTTCCTCCTCTGGATAGTAGCGCAGGTTCTCCAGCAGCAGCACCTCGCCGGGCTTCAGGGCGGCAGCAGCAGCGCCGGCCTTAGCGCAGTCGGGGGCGAACTTAACCGGTGTGCCCAGAGCGGCAGCCACAGCATCGGCTATCTGGCCGAGCGATAACTTTGGGTTTACTTTTCCCTTGGGCTTGCCCATGTGCGACATGATAATCAGCGCGCCGCCGTCGGCGAGAATCTTCTTCAGGGTGGGCAGAGCACCGCGGATGCGGGTGTCGTCAGTGATTTGACCTTGTTCGTTCAGGGGCACATTGAAGTCCACGCGAACCAATGCTTTCTTGCCAGCAAAATTGTAATTTGTTACGTTTGCCATAATTAATTGTTGGTTTATTGTTATAATTGTTTTTTGTAAGTCTTATGTGACGCAAAATTAATGAAAATTTTGCAAATTACGCAATTTGATGTCTATTATAGTTCAGCCTCCTTTAGTTTCTCGGCGTTTTCGGCCACAATCAGGTGGTCGATGCAGTCCTGAATGTCACCGTCCATAAAGGCCGGCAGGTTATACACCGTGTAGCCTATGCGGTGGTCGGTGATGCGCCCTTGCGGATAGTTGTAAGTGCGGATTTTTGCCGAGCGGTCACCGGTAGAAACCAGCGTCTTGCGACGTGACGCTATGTCGTCCATATACTTCTGGTGCTCACGGTCGTAGATGAATGTGCGCAGACGTGCCAGAGCACGCTCCTTGTTCTTAGGCTGGTCGCGGGTCTCAGTACACTCAATTAGGATTTCCTGCTGCTCGCCGGTGTTGGGGTTGAGCCACATATAGCGCAGACGCACGCCTGAGTTCACCTTGTTCACATTCTGTCCGCCGGCACCACTGCTACGGAAATAGTCCCACTTAATCTCGCCCTCGTTGATTTCCACGTCGAACGGCTCAGCCTCGGGCAGAACTGCCACCGATGCGGCCGACGTGTGTACACGTCCCTGAGTCTCTGTCACCGGCACGCGTTGAACGCGGTGAACGCCCGACTCATACTTCAGCGTGCCATACACATCAGTTCCCGTCACGCTGAACACGATTTCCTTGAATCCGCCGGCAGCGCCCTCACTCATGCTCGACACCTCCACCTTCCAGCCTTTCGACTCGCAGTAGCGGGTGTACATTCGCGCCAGGTCTCCGGCAAACAGCGCAGCCTCGTCGCCACCGGTGCCGCCGCGGATTTCAAGCACCACGTTCTTTGAGTCCTCGGAGTCTTCAGGGATAAGCAGCAGTTTTATCTCTTCCTCCAGACGCGGAATCTGCTCCGAGTTGGCATCAATCTCTTCGCGCGCCATGGCACGCAGTTCTTCGTCGGTTTCAGATGCAAGCAGAGCCTTAGCGTCGTCCAGGTCCTGAATAAGTTTCTTGTAGCGGTGAGTGGCGGCAAGCAGAGTCTCCAGACTCTTATACTCCTTACTCAGTTTCACATATCGTTTTTGGTCTGCAATCACCTGAGGGTCGGTAATGAGCGTACCGATTTCCTCAAAGCGGGCATCCAGTCCGTCAAGTCGTTGTAGCAGTGCGTTATTTGCCATAATAAAGTCCTTTCTCGTTTTCCACTGCAAAGTTACTCATTTATGCCGCATTTGTCAATGCTGAAAAATAAATTTTGGTAAAACGCCCCATATTACAGCGATTCAGCCCAATAAAAAAACCGAAAAATCATGCCTCCTCACAACCTATAACCACTCAAATTATTTGTCGCAAGGAGGTTTAGAGTAAGTTATTCTATTTCAGAATTTAGCAAATTATTTTTCGGTATCAGAACTGTTTTCTTCGTGGTGGGGATGCCAGAAATTCATGTATTCGTCCACAGTGACACCGGCCTTAGCCGTGGCTTCCTCAATGGAGTCTTCCATGTCCTGGAAGTAGAACTTTGCCTGCCAGAACTTGCCTTCTTCCGGGTCGTCCATGATAAAATCCATTGCCGCAGCGTCGTCGCCATTACAGCGACGCACGTGTTTCCGCGCTTCCGTAAGCCGCGCCACAAGGCTCAGATTGTCGCCGAAGCGTCCCCGCGCCAAATCGTGGTCTATGTCATTGCACTTCACGTTGCCGGCGTGGAAATCGAGTTCAAAGCGTATTCGCTCCAAGTAAGCCACATCATCCTCGTCCTTCTCCCGTGCCAGTTCACGCAGAGTTTCCACCACCCTCGGCGAAATGCCGGCAGCAAGCAGTCGCTCGTAGGTCCAGTCGGAATCGGAAACCACATCGTGCAAAAGACCGGCCACAAACTCGTTCTCATTGAGCCCTTGCATAGCCACAGCCAGCAAGTGCAGAATCTCCGGATTTCCGTTAAAGTCACGCCGCCCTTTGTAAACCTCAAGGGCAATTTCAAGTGCTGTCTCAACCTGTTTTGACGCATTAAAGATATTGAATTTCATACTCTTAACTGATATTTAGGTGATTATTATGGTTACAAAGGTAATGCCGCTTTGTACCATAATGCGGTACATCACCCGTTTTTTTCAAAAAATGTTTCAGAAAAAAATCACCTCAGAAACAGAAATCCCCACAACCGGGCTTGTGTGCTCAGTTATGGGGATTGATTCGGCTAAAGCACTGGCATTGCGTCAGGTCGCCTCCAGAAACGCTATGTCAGCGTAGGTTCGTCGCAACTGGCGGAGTGCCTCACCGGCATGCGCCGTGCCATACTGCTCGCAGAGCACCATGTCGATGCGGTGGGCCAGTAACTTGGCTTCATGCTCCAGATACATGTTGTTGCTCATGTAGCGGCGCACCTTGTGGTGAATCATGGCGTATTCCTCGTCATAAACCGCGCGAAGCCCGTAACGGTAAACCTTCAGCGCCGTGAAAGGATAGCCGCAGTTACGGCACATATCGCCCAGCAACATCGCCTTGTGCGCCTTGTGGCACACGTTGTCACAACATCGGATATCGCGCATTTCACGCGACACCATTTCACCAAACTCCTTCGGATCCATCTGGACCACGCCATTCTCCAGTGTGCTTTTGCACACCAGTTCGTAAGTTTTACTCATAATACCAACATTTTAAATGAACGAATAATTTACCTCACTGCAGCGCCTCCGAGCCCCACCGCAGGGACAAAGAGAGCACCAGCACCACTTGCGGCAATGCCGAAGCAGTGTTTTGCAGTTATAAAAAATTCCTCATTTAGAATGGGATAATGAGCAAACCTTATGTGTCAGTCATAAATTGATGGATATGTATTCTCCGTATAATTCCAGCAAAAATCGTGCCAATTTCTCTAAGCACGCTGCAAAGTTACGAATAAACGAGCGCAAAACAAAAAGAATTTATTCTTTTTTTTGCCGAGTGACAGTAACTTCGGCGACAGCCAACGTTACGAATCATTGATTTCGCACGGCACCGCTCACAAGGCTTTATTTCGGCTCCACAATCAGCCAGTTAGTCTGATAGCGTGTCTTGCGCGCCACGGGGAAGAGCAGTTCAGGCTCAGCGCCGACCTGCGAGCGATACCAGCCGTAGTTCCAACCGAATCCCATATCCAGATAGATTGCCGATTTCACACCTATCTGACACATGGCCGCGATGAACTCCGTTAGGTTCATCTCGGCGGTGGACTGGACAATGCACAGCGACGAATCGGGCATCTGAGCCAACGAGCGGTAATACTCAATGTCGGTGCGTTTCTTGGGCTGACGGTCCACATAGCAGTCCTGCCCGTTCTCCACGAGCAGAATCTGATGGAAAAGGTAGCCCCCAGACACCTGTGCTCGCGAAACAACTTCTTCACTTGCCCGCTCCACGCTCACTCCGCCCGGTGTCACACACAGGCAACCGGTTGTGGTCGTAGCCTCCTCATAACCGGTGAATCGCTTGCCGTTTATCACATAATCGCCGCAAATGTTCGATGGCATGAAATGCGTGCTGTCTTCCAGCAGTTTACCGGTGAATGCGGCCTCCACGGCGAGCAGACAGCGCGGATTGGAAATCGAAGGGCGCTCAAACATCTGAATCCTAACCTGCGTTAACGCCGGATTGAAACTGATTATCTTCACAGGGATGTCCTTCCCCCCAACTTTCAAATTCCGGTCGGCGGCAGAGACACATTCGGCACCGGGCTTACGCGTCACCACCGGACGCCCTTCGCCTTGCCACGCTATGATGCCTCCACCCAGATTCACCACGCGATAACCTTCGTCGGTCAGCATCGAGGCCGTCCGGGCACTGCGCTTGCCGCTCCGGCAATACACTGCCACCGTGATTCCGGGCGGAATCAGATCCTTAGCACGCTTAATAAAGTTGGAATCATTCACATTAACTGGCAATGCCCCGCTGATATGCACCTGCTCAAACTCTGCGCGCGTGCGCACATCGAGCAGTAGCACACTATCAGGGTGCAAAAGTAACGCCTCAAATTCACTCACCGACATTGTCTCGAAGCCACTATAGCCCCATCCCGACCTCACGGCCCATGCCGTGGCCGCTATCATAACTGCGAAAAGCAGGAACATTAAAAGTTTGTTCATAAGTGTCACTTATATAGTGTATTGGTTAACAATAAAATAACCTGAATCAAGAAAACTCACAAGACAAAGTTGGCCTAATTCCGCTGGCGCACCGCCTCAAACAGCAGTATGGCCGCGCTCACCGACACGTTAAGAGAGTCCAATTCACCGTTCATAGGTATGCGGATATGGGCATCGGCCGCCTCGCGCCACACATTGGTCAGCCCCGTAGATTCCGTTCCCATCACTATGGCGGTGCCACAGCGCATATCGGTGTCGTAGTACAGTTCTGAATCCTGCAACTGGGCTGTGAGTATCTTAATCCCCTTGCCTTTCAGGAAATCTATGGCCTCTCCAGACGCGCATGCCACACACGGCACCCGGAAAATTGCACCGATGGAACTACGAATCAGATTGGGGTTATACAGGTCGGTCAACGGGTCGCACACAAGCACGGCATCGGCACCGGCTGCATCGGCACTGCGCAGCACGGCTCCCAGGTTACCAGGCTTCTCCACGCTCTCCAGAACCACTATCAGCGGATGCTCACTCAGCGACAAGTCGGCAAGCATTATACGCTTCTGATCCACTATGGCTATCACGCCCTCTGTGGAGCCGCGATAGGCCACCTTCTCATACACTTCTCGCGACACCTCGTAGCACTTACATCCGTATCCGTCTATGCTCCGCATTGCACCTTCGCCTATCAGCGGCGGGCAGAAGAAAACCGAGTGGAACTCGTATCCGGCCCTTAGGCAGTGCCCCATCTCACGCAGTCCCTCCACCACGGCCAGCCCCGTTTCACGGCGCACAGCCGACTTCTGCTGTAATTCCTGCAGAAACTTCACTTTCTCGTTGTGCGCGCTACTGATTTTTAACGTCTGCTTCATAATTCTGTCCTCCTTCGAGATGGCTCTCTTTCCGGTTCATTAATCTACAAAGGTAGCGTTTTTTCGCCATAACTCAGCCATAAAAGCAGAATATTTGAACTATCATGGCCATAAGATTTCTTTTTTCAACAATATTTCTTACCTTTGCTTGTTAATAATGAAATAGAAACAAATAAAATATAAATTAGTTTGAAAACATATCTTGTAACCGGTGCCGCAGGCTTCATAGGAAGTAATTTCGTGAAGTATCTGCTTAAAAAGTACGACAACGACATTAGAATCATTATTCTGGACGCCCTCACCTATGCCGGAAATCTGGCCTCGATTAAGGATGAGATTCAGCGCCCCAACGTAACCTTTGTAAAAGGTGACATTGGCGACCATGAACTCGTGAGCGAACTATTGAGAGACAACGATGTGGACTTCATCGTAAACTTCGCGGCCGAGAGCCACGTGGACCGAAGCATCACCAACCCGCGCCTCTTCCTCGAGACCAACATCTTGGGCACACAGAATATGCTCGACTGCGCACGCAACGCTTGGCTCACGGGCAAGGACGCTAATGGGAACAACATCTACAAGGAAGGTAAGAAATACTTGCAAATTTCCACCGACGAAGTGTATGGCTCTCTGCATAAGGACTTTGATGAGCCACGCCCGCTGCCCGTTACCGACGACATACGCAAGGTGATAGGCGGAAGAACCGACATGAAGACTTACGGTGAACACTTCTTCACCGAAACCACCCCCATGAGCCCTCGCTCGCCCTACTCCGCCTCGAAGACCAGTGCCGACATGATTGCCATGGCATATCATGAAACCTACGGACTGCCCATCAATATCACCCGCTGCAGCAATAACTACGGCCCATATCACTTCCCCGAGAAACTTATCCCGCTCATCATCAAGAACATACTCGCAGGAGAGAAACTCCCCGTCTATGGAAAGGGTGAGAACGTGCGCGACTGGCTCTATGTTGAAGACCACTGCAAGGGTATAGACATGGTGCTCCGCAATGGAAGAATCGGCGAAGTTTACAACATCGGCGGTTTCAACGAGGAGAGCAATATCAACATCGTTAAGCTCACCATCGCCATCATCGCGCGCATCATGAAAGAGGAGCCCAAGTATCAGGCTCTGCTCAAGTGCAAGGTGGAGGACATAAACGAAGGGCTGATAACCTACGTCACCGACCGACCGGGACACGATATGCGCTACGCCATCGACCCATCGAAGATTGCCCGCGAACTGGGATGGTACCCCGAGACTCCATTCACCGTAGGCATCGAAAAAACCATCCGCTGGAACCTCGACAATCAGGAATGGGTGAATAGCGTCACTTCCGGCGACTATCAGAAATACTACGAAGAAATGTACGGCAACCGATGACCCATGAGCCTCACATAGTGGACCTGCCGCGAATCATCGACCCAAGAGGCAATCTGTCGGTGATTGAGAGTGAGATACAGTTACCGTTCCGTCTGGAGCGCGCCTACTGGATCTACGACGTGCCCGGCGGAATGTACCGCAACGGGCACGCCTTCCGAACTCAGCAGGAACTCATTGTGGCTCTGTCGGGCAGCTTCGACGTAGTCCTCGATAATGGCGACGGTGAGCAGCGGTTCCACTTGTGCCGCTCCTACTACGGGCTCTATGTGCCACCCATGACATGGCGGAAAATCGACAATTTTTCCACTAATTCCGTGGTTCTGGTCCTCTCCGACACTAAATACGACCCGGCCGACTACATCGAAGACTTTGACGAATACTTGAAACTTACAGGCAAATGAAACATAACAGCCATGCCACTTCACGAATAAGCGAATGCCGGGTAATAGAACTCAGCAAGCATCACCATGAGAACGGAAACCTCACGGTGGTGGAGAACATGGCACAAATCCCCTACGAGATAAAGCGAACCTACTACCTCTACGACGTGCCCGGTGGAGAATCCCGTGGCGGACACTCGCACCGCGAATGTGCCGAGTTTCTCGTAGCCATCAGCGGCAGTTTCGACGTCACCATCGACGATGGCATGCATTCCAGCACGGTCAGTCTCAACCGCCCGTACAAAGGCTTACTCATACCACCAGGCATCTGGCGCGTACTCGATAATTTCTCATCGGGGTCGGTGTGTCTGGTCCTGTCGTCACACCACTACGACGAAGCGGACTACGTCCGTGATTACAGCGAATTCAAGCAACTAACAGCCGGCAAGAAGCAATGAAAACATATCCCTTCCTCAATCTCGCCCTTTCTAACGCGCCATATCTGGATGAACTTCAGCAGGCCGCTTGCGGCGTAATTGCATCCGGACATTATCTGAAAGGAGAGCAGACACGCTTACTTGAGCAGGAGATAGCCAGGCTTTGCGAAACTGAGCACTGCGTGGCCGTCAGTAACGGGCTGGATGCACTACGCCTCATACTCAGGGCCTACAAGGAACTGGGCCTCCTCCACGACGGTGACAAGGTGATAGTACCGGCCAACACTTATATCGCCACTATTCTTGCCATCAGTGATAACAACCTGCAGCCATGCCTGTGCGAGCCATCGGAACTGACCATGAATCTGGACAGCAATCGGCTTGAAGACCTCATCACGCCCGATGTGAAAGCCGTTATGCCTGTCCACCTCTACGGCTCTCCATGCTGGGACAAGACTCTGGTTGACGTGGCGAAAAAGCACAATCTGCTCATCATCGAAGATAACGCCCAGGCCATTGGTGCCAGGAGCAGTTGCGATGGTCTGTGGGACACCCGAGCCACAGGTGGTTTGGGACATGCCGGAGCACTGAGTTTCTATCCCACCAAAAATCTGGGGGCACTCGGCGATGCTGGCGCTGTTGTGACTAACGACAAGTCTCTTGCCGACGCCGTGAGGGCTATTGCCAACTATGGAAGCGACCGCCGATACCACAATATATACAAGGGGTTAAACTGCCGTATCGACGAAATACAGGCCGCTATGCTTCGTGTAAAACTCCGCCACCTTAATCAGGAGAACTGTCACAGGGCCGAAATAGCGGCTATCTACGACCGCTACATTCAAAACCCGCTTATAAAGAAACCTCAGATATTTCACGACGAAAGGCAAGTGTGGCATCAGTATGTGATTCGCACACCAGAGCGTGAGGCTTTAACCGAATACCTCACCCGTAACGGAATAGGATGGGACATCCACTACGCCACACCACCGCACATGCAACCGTGCTACCTACGCTTTGCTGCCGACGAACTAACTGTAACCGCAAGTCTTTCACACGAGGTGATAAGCCTGCCCATTGCACACCCAAGCGATAGCGATGCAATGGAAATTGCCTCGATAATCAGCAAATTCAAGTGCTAATAAGTGTTTAATGGGCTTATTTACGCTTTGCTGCAAACGTCTGAATTACAAATAAATAGAACACACCGCTTACAAACCGTCACGATTTTGACTTAAAAAATTGTTAAATCAATGTATTTTTCTTGCCAAATATTATGTTTTGTAAGAAAAACTGCATTATCTTTGCATCAGTTTTCATGGTATTAGTTTTTAAGGTTATGAAACTACGAACGTTGTGATAACGATTAAGAGTTTTCATTGTTTAAGGTTTATGTTAATGGTATTAGAAGGTTAATTAGTTAAGCAATCCCCGACGTCGATGTCAGGGATTTTTTTTGCATTCACCTGTCCTGTTTCGCACACACCGGTTTTTACGTGCAATTCATTGAAACAATTTGCACAAAATTTTATTTTAAAGTAATTTTATGGTGCAAAAAACGAGTTTTTAACTTAACATTCATAAAATCAACAAAATGAAGAAAAATTTACTTCTCTTGATAGCCTTTTTGGGGATGGCTATCTTAACGCAAGCCGAGCCGGTCAACCCGGAGCGTGCCGCTTCCATCGCACAAGGTCATCTGCGCTCTGCTGGCACACGCCAAGCCGCTCCCGGCCTCAGCCAGAAGCCCACACTTGCCTTTGCCGCAACGGCTAAGGACAATGTGACAGTAGATTATTATGTGTTTAACAACAGCGGAGAAGATTACTTCGGCGACGTGAACTACATCGTATGGAAGAACGGAGCCGAAATATACGGCGAGCCGGGACAGCGTCTTCAGATTGCAACGGGAACCGAAGTGATTTCCAAGGCCGTAGTCGGAGCGCCTGAGGAAACAGGTGAATACCAGTTGGAAATGATTGACGTGAACGGAGATAGGGTTGGTGAACTTTACAACTTCACCGTTACCGGTAGCACCGACTTCTCACTTAACATCAAGAAAGACATCACTCCCACAAGTTACTACATGACATCAGGTAATGTTACCGCATCGGCACAAATCACTAACTCCGGCACAGGTGAATATGTGGGAACAATTCCATTCATGATTGCCAACAAGGAGTTGTCACGCGTATTAACCACAGGAGAAAGCGATGTCCTCACCATAGCACCGGGAGAGACTGCCACCGTTAACTTCAAGTCGGCCTTCGAAGGCGTTGACGGCATCAGTTACTACATCGCTCTCCGCACCATTATCCGTCCGAAGAACAACGTTGAATGGGGTACTCACGCTCCATTCCAGATAAAGAACGACCAGTCGGGCGTCAACGACATCAATGCCGACACAATTCAGGTTGTCAGCGGACACGGATTCATCACAGTGAGCGGCGCTGAAAACGTTGCTGTGTACAACACTGTGGGCATGCTCATGGGCACCGGCAACGACCACAGGTTACCGGCCGGCATCTACATTGTTGTCGCCGACGGAACCACCCATAAGGTAGCAGTCCGCTAACTATCCGACTCAACTCTGGCCAGAGCCATCAGGCCCTAATAAAGCACAGAAGAGATTCATCGCCTGTCGGTGAGTCTCTTCTTCTATAAAAGTCGCTCCTTGCACACAATAACGACAAATTCCACACGTTTTCAAAATGTGCATGAGAATAATCAGAAACATCTTACAAAAAACAATTTAACGATGCCCGACTGGACCAGCAAACCACACACAACGTTCACTACCTCCATCAGTTTCACTCCACCGGAAATCATCACTCTGAGCAACGGCATTAAGTTGCAGGTCATCGCTGACGGTGAGGAAGAGACTAACAAACTCGCTGTGTATCTGCCTGGCGGCAACTATGAAGAAGCCGCACCGCTGATTTCCGCGCTCACTGCAGCGGCCTTGTTTGAGGGCAATGAGCATGCCACAGCCGAAAAGATTGCGCAAGACTTGGATTTCTGCGGCGCCGGCAAGCAGGTAAACTCTTACGACCACTTCGCATGCGCCACGCTTTCCTCGCTTAATTACAACTTCCTGCATACGTGCCAAATCTTCTTTAATTGTGTCTGCTCTCCCACTTTCCCTGAAAGCAACATGCAGAATATCGTACGACGAGTGGCCGGCCACTACAAGACATCGCTCGAAGAAGTGGAGACTCTCGCTGAGAATGAAATTAACAGACAGTATTACGGCGAGCGACATCCACTCTCCAGAATCCCCACACCGCAAGGTATAGAAAGCATATCAAGCACCGATTTGAAACAGTTCCATGCCCGGTACTATCATCCCGAAAATTGCAGAATCATCCTTTCCGGGCGCATCACCGACAAGGAACTGCGCATACTCGACGACACTTTCGGACAGTGGAAACCGTCTGAGCAAGTTACCGACTTGCTGCCCGACATGATGCCGGAATCGCCCCATAATGTGCAGAGCGTAATCCGAAAACAGAATGCGGTACAAAGTGCCATTAAAATCAGGATTGGTGCCATTCCGCGAGTCCACCCCGACTACATTCCGCTACGCATTCTGATAACGGCACTTGGCGGCTATTTCGGAAGCCGACTCATGAAAAACATCCGTGAGGAAAAAGGGTTCACCTACAACATTTCGGCCTCACTCAGCGGAAGGCGACACGACGGGTACATCGACATAGAGACACAGTGCGACACCGCCTTCACGTGGAAAGTGATTGACGAGATAAAGGCCGAAATATCACGCTTGCAGAACGAGCCATTAGACCAAGATGAATTGCTCAAAGTCAAGAAATACATCATCAGTTCTCTGACTAAAGTTCTCGACACCCCTTCTTCACGGGCCAGTTACACCAGCACCGACTTCCTCTATGGCACCGGAGCCGACTACTTCAGCAGGCAAGTGGAAATTCTGGGCCGAATCACACCCGAAGAGTTGGCCGAAATCGCACGCAAATACCTTGACACAGATTCAATGCTGCAAGTCGTTGCAGGCAATGTGTAAAAGTTTTCTTCTACCCATCTGCGCCTTTATTCATATCGCAGTGTGGTCGTAGGCTTTATCCCCGATATTATGTGCGACGGCCCTATCAGCGACAAGTAGGCTACAATTATAACCATTATGTTCAGTGCCACTATTGCCGTCAGATTAATACTTATAGGGACCCACGGCATATAATAAGCCTCGGGGTCAAGTTTTACCACATGGAACCTTTGTTGCACCAGTGCCATCCCCAGTCCCAGCGCATTGCCTATAATCAGTGCCGTCAGTATAAGTTTTCCTGTCAGTAACATGAATATTCGCCTCACCGAAGCGTTAGTCGCTCCCTGAGCCTTTATCACGCCTATAAACCTTATGCGCTCCAATATTATCATCAGCATTGCCGCTATAAGCGTGAACATAGCCACAATCATCATCAGTGTGAGAATTATCACCACATTCATATCCAGCATTCCCAGCCATGAGAAAAGCGACGAGTTGTAATTATGCGTATCGTCCACATTATACATCATGGGCAAATCCTGTTTATACACAGCCGTGGTAAGCACGGCATAGAGGTCGAGCGCAGCATCGTCCACGTTATCCACATTCCTTAGGTTTATCGCCATGTAATTTCCTGTGTCTCGGTTCCAACCGTTCACACCCTGCACAAGCCCTATGTTGCACATGAGCACATTATCATCGAACGTGTCGAAATCAGTGCTGAATATGCCGGCCACCACCGGACGCCGCACTTTCACTTTCTCATCGATGAAATAAGCGTAAACCTTGTCACCCACCTTCAGTCCCAGTTCATTAGCCACCATCTTGGAGATAAGGACCTCCTGCTCCACACCTGCCTGAGGCACTCGCCCTGCCGTCAGATGCGATTCAAGATACGACCAGTCATAACCGTCGTCCACTCCTCGCACTACTATCCCCTTGAAATCGCTGTCGGTCTTCAGCACAGCCGATTTCTCCGCCACAAGTGCCATGTCTCGCACCTTGGCCGCAAAAGATGTATCCGCCAGGATAATTTGTGACAATGTGCCACGATTCACGCTATTGTATGGCTCATCATTGTCAATGACATAGGCGTCCGATACCTTAATGTGCGCATCCAGGTTATATATCTTTCCCGTTATCTCGTTCTTGAAACCTATCACTATGGCAATGGACAAAATCATCACCACCACCGACAGTACTATGCCGGCAACAGCAATACTCAGGCTCGGAGCCCCTTTCGCAACGCCTCCTTTCAGCCTAAGCCGCTTCGCTATGAACCATTCCCATTTCATCCGCATTATTTCGCTTTTGCACCACAAAATTAATGGATTTCTGTCTTATGGAAAAACTTACACACTTATTTTTCAAAATTACCGCTTCGCTCAAGCGTTGCTTAATCCCCACTTGGGTTGCCACCACAAATTTATGCTTGCTCGCAGCATAAAAAATGAAAAAAGTTAGGTTTCATTTTGTTCTGCGCTCAGTTTGCAGTACCTTTGCATAATAAAATGAACAACATGAGTATCCTGAAGAACATATTACTGGTCATAGTGGCGCCAAAGATGGGCTGGGAAGAGGTGAACCGGTCCAGTTTTCCCACGCAAGACCTTCTCTCCAAAGCGTTTTACCCGCTGCTGGCCGCGCTTGCAGTTACGGAGTTCATCCCCATGCTTTACGACTCCACGCTCTCGCTGTCGGTTGCCCTTATGCTTGCCATAACTTCATTCGCAAGCTATTTCATCACCTTGTACCTCACGAGTTACCTGCTCGACGGGTTCTATCCAGAATTGAACCCCACGCACAGCATCAATTCCAGGCACAACGATTTCATCATCTACAGCATCATATATCTGGTGATTCTTAAGATAATAGACAATCTGATGCCCACGCATTTCGCGCCTCTTTACTTTCTGGTTACCTACGTAATCTTCATCATCTATTGCGGGGCCGAATTTGCCGGCATAGAAATCACCGACAAGAACAAGCTCACTAAATTCGTACTCATTGCTTCGGCTCTGATTATCTTTGTTCCAGTAATCATCCAGTTGCTGCTGAAAGGCATTTTTATCCACATCAACTAAGCATCAATGGCTAACAATCTCAACATAAAAAACCGCCGCGCAACGTTCGACTACGAGATTATCGAGACGTTCACCGCAGGCATGGTGCTCACCGGAACTGAAATAAAGTCAGTCAGGATGAGCAAAGCCTCGTTGTCCGACACCTATTGTCTCGTGGAGAACAATGAACTGTGGCTGAAGAACATGTATATCGCCGAATATTCGTTTGGGTCGTACAATAATCATCAGACCAACCGGGACCGCAAGTTGCTGCTCAATCGTAAGGAAATCACCAAGATAGCGAAGGCCGCATCACAACCCGGATTCTCAGTGATTCCGCTGCGCCTTTTTCTCAACGAGAGAGGCCTTGCCAAACTGGTGATAGCCATTGCCCGAGGCAAGAAACAGTTCGATAAGCGCCAGTCCATCAAGGAGCGGGAAGACAAGCGCAACATGAGCCGACTTATGAAAAAATAAAGCCCAACTCCATGAGACAGCGACTGCTTTCATATCTGATATGCTTGGCCCTTACAGGCTCCTTGTGCGGATGTTTCACCGGTGTGGAAAACACCAAGAAAATAAGCGACAAGGATGTACGCCGCGCCATCGCGCAAGCAGAAAAGTCGGCCACTCGCTCAAGCCTAACGGCATACAACGATTCTCTGCCGGTGTGGAAAGCGGGCAAGCAATTCTATGTAACCGACAACCAGATAAGACTGATTTTCGCGCCCTCGTCGTCCTATAACACCGACACGCTGCGTCTGGCAGGACGCATGCTCACATACACCGGCTACGACACCGGTAGCATCCTCGATAACCGCGCCACTGTCAACATCCGCCTCACCGACGGGCACAACACATACGTTTTCCCCACAGGCAAGACTATCGACGAGTTCACTTCCTCTTGGAGAATCCCATTTATTGTCAACATCGACGAAGTTACGCACTTTGCGCGCCAACTCTGCGGGAAAGACGCATACATAAAGACCGCTATCTGGTATAACCCCGTTACCGAAGAAATGATCGGCGGACGCAAATTCATCAAGGTGAAGATTGACAGTGTGCTGCCGGGCAACAAGGTGTTCCCGCTAAAGGTGATGTTCTCCACTGCCGACAAACACGAGCATGCCATGGTGTGGATGGCCACAAACAACATCGTGATGCAAGGACGTGACTTCGATTCACTCTTCTCCCTGTCTGACATCAAGGCCCAGTACCCCACCATTTCCGGCAAAACGTGGGAGCATATCATTAGTGGCACCGTGGTGCAGGGCATGACCAAAGAGGAATGCCGCCTGGCTCTGGGAAACCCCAGAACCTCTGAAACGCGCCCCACTTACGACGGCCTGCGCGAGTACTGGTACTACGATGGCGGAACCTACCTGATATTCATGGACGGTGTGCTGCACACCTTCCGAAAATAGAACTGATTATGCTTGAGATAGAATTTTTAGGTACCGGAACCTCAACGGGTGTGCCTCAACTGAAATGCAACTGCCCCGTGTGCACATCAGGAGACAGCCACGACAAGCGGCTGCGCTGCTCTGCTGTGGTCCGATACCGCGGAAAGAAAATACTCATCGACTGCGGACCCGATTTCAGGTATCAGATGCTCAGAAGCAGCGACAACGAACTGGACGCGCTTCTGCTGACACACATCCACTACGACCATGTGGGCGGAATGGACGACCTGAGAGCCTATTGCGCCACCGGCGACTTTCCCGTATATGCAAGGGCCGATGTGATAGGCAATCTTAAGCAACGCATGCCCTACTGCTTCGTGGAACACCCCTACCCCGGTGTTCCGCGTCTGGAACTGCACGAAATTAAGGAGAATGAGCCGTTCAGCATCGGCCCTGTGGAAATCACGCCCATTCCGGTTATGCATTACAAACTTCCCATACTGGGATTCCGCATCGGCCCCATGGCATACATTACCGACGCCAAGACCATCGCACCGGAACAACTCCTGAAACTCAGAGGCATTCCGCTGCTTGTACTGAATTCTCTGCGCACCACTCCGCACATGTCTCATCTGTCACTGAGCGAGTCGCTTGATATAATAGACCTCGTAAAGCCTCAGCAAGCCCTTCTCACGCACATGAGCCACGAAATGGGATTCCACGAAGAGGTGAACCGATTATTGCCACAAAACGTAAGGCTTGCTTACGACACACAGATAGTTCGCATTGAAGAGTGACAAACATTTTGTATCTTTGCACTCTAAAACAAGAAACATTAGAATGAAAAATATAAGAAACTTCTGCATAATTGCGCATATCGACCACGGAAAGAGCACTCTGGCCGACCGTCTGCTTGAATACACCAAGACCGTGGGCGACAAGGAGATGCAAAATCAGGTGCTTGACGACATGGACCTGGAGCGAGAGCGCGGAATTACCATCAAGAGCCACGCTATTCAGATGGATTTCGCCAAAGGCGGAGAGCAGTTCACCCTCAACCTCATCGACACTCCGGGGCACGTGGATTTCTCTTACGAGGTGTCGCGCTCCATTGCGGCATGCGAGGGTGCGTTGCTTGTGGTGGACGCCACACAGGGGGTTCAGGCACAGACCATCTCCAACCTCTATATGGCCATTGAGAACAGTCTGGAAATAATCCCTGTCATCAACAAGATTGACATGGATAGCGCACACCCCGACGAGGTGGAAGACGAAATTGTGGAACTTCTGGGGTGCGACCCCTCCGACATTATCAGGGCAAGTGCCCGCACAGGCGAAGGCATACCGCAAATCTTAGACGCTATTGTGGAACGGATTCCGGCCCCCAAAGGTGACCCCAACGCACCGCTGCAGGCTCTGATTTTCGACTCCGTGTTCAATCCCTTCCGTGGTATTATCGTTTACTTCAAAATTATCAACGGAAAAATTCACAAGGGCGAACTGGTGAAATTCGTCAACACCGGTAAGGAATACAACGCCGACGAGGTGGGTGTACTGAAACTGAAACTGTCACCACGCGACGAACTGCAGGCTGGAAACGTGGGCTACATAATTTCCGGCATCAAGAATTCCACTGAAGTCCGTGTGGGCGACACCATCACACAGGTGGAGACTCCGTGCCTCAAGGCCATTGAAGGCTTCCAGGAGGTGAAACCCATGGTGTTTGCCGGCGTATATCCCATCGACCCCGAAGATTTCGAGAACCTTCGTTCATCGCTTGAGAAACTCCAGCTCAACGATGCCGCTCTCACCTTCACCCCCGAGTCGTCGGTTGCACTCGGTTTCGGCTTCCGTTGCGGATTCCTGGGACTGCTACACATGGAGATTGTTCAGGAGCGTCTGAGCCGAGAATTTAACATGGAGGTTATAACCACAGTGCCTAACGTGTCCTACAAAGTCTATGACAAGAAAGGCGGCATGGCCGAAGTGCACAATCCGGCCGGACTCCCCGACCCCACTCTTATCGAGTATATCGAAGAACCTTACATTCACGCGTCCATTATTACTCTGGCCGACTTCATGGGACCCATCATCACCCTGTGCCTGGCCAAGCGCGGAGTGCTCACAAAGCAGGAATACATCTCGGGTAACCGCATGGAACTGTCATTCGATATTCCGCTCGGCGAGATTGTAATCGACTTCTACGACAAACTGAAAAGCATCAGCAAGGGATACGCGTCGTTCGACTACTACATCAGTTCATACCGCGA
The DNA here is from genome assembly GCA_937892215.1 of uncultured Porphyromonadaceae bacterium. Lineage (GTDB taxonomy): Bacteria > Bacteroidota > Bacteroidia > Bacteroidales > Muribaculaceae > Sodaliphilus. The sequence continues at coordinate 62,627 of CALAVE010000044.1, read as the reverse complement.
ATCCAAACTCATCAAACTCGACATTCTGCTCAACGGCCAGCCGGTGGACGCTCTCAGTTCGCTCACTCATGTTGACAATGCCGTGACCCTGGGACGCCGTATGTGCGAGAAATTGAAAGAACTGATTCCGCGCCAGCAGTACGACATCGCCGTGCAGGCTGCAATAGGCTCTAAAATTGTGGCTCGCGAGACCATCAAGCAGGTGCGTAAGGACGTAACAGCCAAGTGCTACGGCGGCGACGTGAGCCGAAAACGCAAGTTGCTTGAGAAGCAGAAAGCCGGAAAGAAACGCATGAAACAAATAGGGACCGTTCAGGTGCCGCAGAAAGCATTCCTTGCAGTGCTAAAACTGGATTAAAGCTAACCGCGACATGGAAGATAATAAATATCAATTCTCCTTAGAGATAGCCGTAAGGGACTACGAACTGGACAGTGAGGGCATTGTGAATAATGCCATCTATCAGCACTATCTGGAGCATGCCCGCCACCAGTTCCTGTGTCATGTGGGCTACTCTTTCGCCAAGATGGAATCCGAGGGGCTCACCCCGGTAGTGAGTCGGGTGGAAATAAACTACAAGTCATCGCTCCGCAGCGGCGACGTGGCGGTGTGCAAATTGTGGCTTGAGCGCAAGGGAATCCGCTTCGTCTTTCATCAGGACATCTTCAACAAGGAGTCAGGTGCTCTTGCCGTCCAGGCCATTGTCACTTCGGTAGTGGTTAAGAACGATTGGCCCACTCGCGGTGAAAAACTGGCTGAGTTTTTCAAGGATTACCTCTAAGCACTCACACGCGTCACGACTATGTCTCAAGACCTGCTCACATATCGCATCGCTTTCGCTTCTATTCGTGGCATGGGCTATGATTTAGCCACGAAACTCCTTGATGTGGTGGGCAGTGAACAGAATTTCTTTGAACTCTCCGAGCAGAAATTGCGCACCATAACCGGTAGCCGCAGCAGAGTTTACAGCAAGCAATACCGCGACGAACAGACTTCCAAAGCCAAGAAAGAGATTGCCTTCCTCAATAGCAATAACGTACGCGCCGTCTATTTCACCGACGACGACTACCCCAAAAGGCTGGTCAATGCCCCCGATGCTCCTATTATGCTATATGTGTGCGGCGAGTGCGACCTCAATGCCGGCCACATCGTCAGCATGGTGGGCACTCGCCATGCCACCGCACAGGGCATGCGCTTCTGCGACACGCTGGTGAGCGAATTTGCGCAGTCATTGCCCGGAACAGTGATTGTAAGCGGTCTGGCTTATGGAATCGATATAAGTGCACACAGGGCTGCCGTCAAGTACGGACTCCCCACGGTGGCTGTAATGGCACGAGGGCTCAACAAGATTTATCCCGACGCACACCGCTCCGACGCGGCCGGCATAGTGCGGCACGGTGGAGCCATCGTCACCGACTACATGAGCCAAGACGCCATGCACAAGGGCAACTTCCTTGCTCGCAACCGCATTATCGCCGCGCTCGCCGACTGCACAATTGTCGTGGAGTCCGCTTTTAGCGGCGGCGCTCTGGTCACTGCACGCCTTGCGGCAAGCTACGACCGCGATGTCTTTGCCGTTCCGGGCAAACCCGGAGATGAGTATTCACGCGGATGCAACAGGCTTATTCAGAATAATCAGGCCATGCTCATCACTTGCGCCGACGACATTATCCGCGCCATGAACTGGGAAAGTCACAAGCCGGAAACCTCGCCGCGAGAAATGGAACTCTTCCCATCGTTATCACCCGAGGAAAAAGCCGTGACCGATTACTTGCGGACTAACGGTGAAGCGCATATCAACGTCATAGCACAAGCCCTCAGTACACCCGTCTATCGCATCATGAGCACGCTCGTCGATCTCGACTGCCGCGGACTGATAGTCACCCTGCCCGGAAGCCGTTACACCCTGCCTTAACGCGCAATAACCTCTTCTTCTTACTTGAAAAATGGGGCAGCGAACAGTCTCGCCACCCCATAATCCGCTTATTGCATTATGTTTTTATCGTATCATCAGATGATGCCCTGTCCCATCATTGCATGGGCCACCTTCATGAAGCCTGCGATATTGGCGCCCTTCATGTAGTTCATGTAGCCGTCCTGCTCCTTGCCGTACTTGGTGCACTGTGCGTAGATGTCGTTCATAATCTGGTGAAGTTTGCTGTCCACTTCTTCCTCGCTCCAGTAAATATGCTGAGCGTTCTGCGTCATTTCTAGTCCCGAAGTGGCCACTCCGCCGGCATTCACGGCCTTGCCTGGTGCATAGACCATGCGGTTCTCAATGAACAGGTCTATCGCCTCAGCGGTGCAACCCATGTTAGAAACTTCTGCCACCACTTTCACACCGTTGGCTTTCAGCATCTCGGCATCGGCAAGTGTCACCTCGTTCTGAGTGGCGCAAGGCATAGCGATATCCACTTTCTGCTCCCACGGCTTCTTGTCTGCGAAGAACTGCGAGCCGGGGAATTTGTCGGCATAAGGTGCGCACACGTCGTTACCGCTCGAGCGAAGCTCCAGCAGATAATCTATCTTCTCCTGCGTGTTGATGCCGTCTGGGTCATAGATATATCCGTCAGGACCACTGATTGTCACCACTTTGGCACCAAGTTGAGTAGCCTTTGTCACGGCCCCCCAAGCCACGTTGCCGAAGCCCGATATTGCCACGGTCTTGCCGTTGAAGTCGGTTCCGAGGTCCTTAAGGATGTTCTGCACATAATAGCATGCGCCGAAACCTGTCGCTTCAGGACGTATCTTTGAACCTCCGAACTCCAAGCCCTTACCGGTGAAGGTTCCTGTGCACTCCTGCGAAAGTTTCTTGTACATGCCGTACATATAGCCCACTTCGCGGCCGCCTACGCCTATGTCTCCGGCAGGTACGTCTTTGTCCGGACCAACATTGCGCCACAACTCCAGCATAAACGCTTGGCAGAAACGCATAATTTCCGCGTCGCTCTTGCCTCTGGGGCTGAAGTCCGAACCTCCCTTGCCACCGCCCATAGGCAGCGTGGTTAGTGCGTTCTTGAAAGTCTGCTCAAACCCGAGGAACTTAAGGATTGACAGGTTCACCGATGCGTGGAAACGCACACCACCCTTGTACGGACCGATGGCGTTGTTGAACTGAACACGGTATCCGAGGTTGGTCTGCACTTCGCCGTTGTCGTCAACCCAAGTAACGCGGAAGGTATAGATGCGGTCTGGCTCCACCATTCGCTCTATAATCTTTGCCTTCTCAAACTCAGGATGCTTGTTATACTCGTCCTGCACTGTGAGCAGAACCTCACGCACTGCCTGCAAGTATTCTTTCTCGCCCGGGTGCTTTGCCTCAAGATTGCTTAAAATCTTCTCGACGTTCATGATAGTAATTTTTTTGTTAGTTATATTTAACTTGATAATTGAATTGTCACTCATTTACTTCATGCAAATTTATAGCAAATTTCCAAGAAAAGTGCGGTTTTCAAGAAATATTTTTAGCACGAAATTTAATATCAAGGCTGTTTTTTAACAAAATGACACAAGAAACTCGTTTTACTTTTGCGAGTCAAAAGATAAAAAACTTATCATTTATCTCAAATTCACGGCTCATTCGTAATGCAAAAAGCAAGAAAATAATGGCTTTGAATATCATTTTGCCCGGCGGCATTCCTTCCTCTTAACGCAGAAAAATTTAACATTTCACACAGCCCTATTCACCCCCATATTCAGGTCTCACATCATATCCAAGTTCCATGAACAAGCGACCATAGGCCACAGCCTTCTTTTCCAAAGCAAGCGGATATGCACGCGACGTGGATGGCATTCGCCACAACTCAAACTCGTGCCCTTTCAGACTGCACTTCACCGGACAGCCTATCGCGGGAAGGTCCACAGCCGCCATCTGAGCCACTACCGACGTTGCTTTCTCCCCTGTTGTCACTACCGCACGAATCAACGGAGCTTGGGCAAAGAACTGTTCCAGATTCACTGTTTCTACTATTTCCAGAAACTTGTCGCTCGCGTTATCCTTCAGCCTACGCACCGCCACGCCGGTATCGTACAGGGCTATCCCCCGCTCATTAAGAAAACTCTTAATCTCAGGCAATCTGAAACTTTTCTCCGATTCATTCCAGAAGTGCCCTTTGTCCCCAAAGAACACCAGTCCCATCACACGCCACATGTCGTTGATTTTATTAGGATAATAGAAAGGCATGCTCCAGCGTTCCGGTTTCGGTGGAAATGTGCCGAGCATAAGAATCTGCGCATTCTCCGGCACGAATGGTGTGAACGGATGGCGCTCAATAAGTGGTTCGGTTATCATTTTTTTTCGTCTGATTACAATAAAGTTGGCACAAACTTAGCAATTTTCTCCATTTTTATCATTATTTTTGCACTGCGAAAATTCAAAAACAACAAAATATGAAAAATAAATTATTTTTAATGGTTGCCACAGCCCTGATTCTCACTGCGTGCAACACTTCCAAGGACATACCTTACATGATAGGTATTGACCAACTCCCTCCTGAGGTTCTTAATGCCACTAAAACCATTACCGACCCCATCATTATGCCGGGCGACCAACTACAAATCACTGTAAGCAGTGGTAATCCTTCTGCACCCGAGGCCGTGAAACCGTTTAACCGCGGTGGCTACCTCAGTGCTGAGAGTGGTGCCAACATAGCATCGGGAAACTCCGAAGCAAATAGTGCAATGTATTATTACCTTGTTGACACCAAGGGAGACATTGAATTTCCTATGTTGGGCAAACTCCATGTGGCAGGAATGACAAAATCGGCCATAGCCGATATGATTACCTCACAGATTTTCCCACGATATCTCAACGACCGCCCGGGTGTGGAGGTGCGTCTGCACAACTTCAAGGTGTATCTGCTGGGCGAGGTGAACAAACCGGGAATGGTAACTGTTACCAACGAACGGCTGAATCTGCTTGAGGCCATATCAATGGCCGGAGACCTAACAATCCAGGGTAAGCGCGACAACATTTTGGTTATCCGCACAAATGCCGACGGCACGCGCACCACTCAGCGCCTGAGCCTCAATGACAAGAACGTTATTGCGTCACCCTACTTCAATCTGCAGCAGAACGATGTAATCTACGTGGAGCCTAATGCCACCAAGGCTCGCTCCTCTTGGTCAATACCTCCCGCGCTGACTCTTACAGTAAGTTCTCTGGGTACCATCATGGCCATCGTCACGTTCGTGGTAACACTCACTAAGAAGTAACACAGCGCAAATAGTTTCGCGCTTAAGCACAGGAGGGTGCGCCACTTGGCACACCCTCCACTTTTTTTATTGCTTAACGTTTTATCTTTCTCTTGTCAGCCCTTGATTATCTTCTCCAGATCCTTGGTGTTCTCCAGAATCTCGCTATCGGGAACCTCGTAGTTCGACAGGTCGTTGGAGTAGTAGCGGTCGTAGGCGGTCATATCTATCAGTCCGTGCCCCGACAGGTTGAACAAAATAACCTTCTCCTTGCCTTCCTCGCGTGCTTTCTTTGCCTCGCGGATAGTGGCGGCAATGGCATGCGACGATTCCGGTGCCGGAATTATACCCTCGGTGCGCGCAAATATGGTTGCGGCATCGAATGTCTCCAGCTGAGGAATGTCCACTGCGTCGATGAGTCCATCGTGCTTCAGTTGGCTTATCACCGAACCAGCTCCGTGATAGCGCAGACCACCTGCATGGATGTTTGCCGGCGAGAAGTTGTGACCCAGTGTGTACATCGGGATAAGCGGAGTGTAACCGGCCTCATCGCCGAAGTCGTACTGGAACACACCACGGGTGAGTTTCGGACAAGATGCCGGCTCAGCGGCTATGAATCGTGTGTCACGCTCACCGCTCAGCTTGTGGCGCAGGAACGGGAATGATATGCCGGAGAAGTTACTACCGCCGCCAAAGCAGGCTATTACCGTGTCGGGCATTTCGCCTGCCATTTCCATCTGTTTCTCCGCCTCAAGGCCTATTACAGTCTGGTGCAGAGCCACATGATTAAGCACCGAACCCAGCACATACTTGCAGTTGGGTGTGTTCAATGCCAGTTCCACCGCCTCGCTGATTGCCGTCCCCAGCGAACCTTGATAGTTGGGATGGTCGGTAATTATCTTGCGGCCGGCCTTAGTTGACATACTTGGCGAGGCTATCACCTCGGCGCCGTAGGTCTGCATAATGGAGCGGCGATAGGGTTTCTGCTCGTATGATATTTTCACCATATAGACTGCCAGTTCCAGCCCGAAGTGCTTTGCAGCCAGCGACAAGGCCGCGCCCCACTGGCCGGCACCGGTTTCTGTGGTTATGTTGGTCACACCTTCTTGCTTGCAGTAGAATGCCTGCGCTATGGCTGAGTTGAGCTTATGTGAGCCCACGGGGCTAACGCTCTCATTCTTGAAATAGATGTGAGCGGGTGTATCCAGGTATTTTTCAAGGCCATAGGCGCGAACAAGCGGAGTCGGGCGCCATATCTTGTACATTTCCCGAACCTCTTCCGGAATTTCTATCCAGCGGTCGGTTGTGTTCAGTTCCTGCTCCGATGCAGCTTTTGAGAACAAGGGATACAGGTCCTCAGGTTTCAGAGGCTCTTTGGTCCCGGGATTAATCAGCGGAAGTGGCTTTGTCTGCATGTCAGCGACCACGTTATACCATGCTTGTGGTATTTCCTTCTCTGTCAGAATGTACTTTTTACTTTCCATAATATGTATATTTTATGTATAATAATTAATAATTCGTGTTTGATTATGCAAATTTAGTGCATAGGTTTGAATTGTGCAACATTTTGTCAGTTTATTTTCAAAAAAAATTTCACTTCCTGCCATTTTGTCGTCTTTAATCAGCCATACACTCTTATATCTCAGATACTTACGCCATATTACAAAAAATTGGCACAAGTATTGCAAGATGATAAGTGTAAACATCTTTAGATATTAACGAAAAAACTTAGCAATATGAACTTCAACAATTTCACAATCAAGGCGCAAGAGACGGTGCAGAAAGCACTCAGTCTTGCCAGGTCGGCAGGCAACCAGGCCATTGAACCTGTGCATCTGCTTCAGGCCATTATGACTGATGGTGACTCGGTGATGAAGTTTCTGCTGCAGAAACTCGACATCCCGGCCACTATGATTGAAAGGCCGCTCGATGAGGAATTGAAGCGGCTGCCCCATGTTAATGGTGGTGACCCCTATCTGAGCAACGACACAAGTTCCGCTCTGGATAAAGCATCAGAATTTGCCACACGAAACGGCGACCAGTACGTTACCGTAGAGTCCCTGATTATGGGCATCTTCCTCGCCCAGTCTAAAGCCTCGTCAATTCTAAAGGATGCCGGCATGACTGAAAGCGATCTGGCTGCCGCCATATCCGAGTTGCGTCAGGGCAAAAAAGCCACGGCACAGACTGCAGAAGAGCAATACAACGCCCTTAAAAAATATGCCATTAATCTTACCGAACGTGCCCGTAGCGGCAAACTCGACCCTGTTATCGGACGTGACGACGAGATTCGCCGTGTTCTGCAGATTCTTAGCCGCCGCACTAAGAACAACCCCATCCTCATAGGAGAGCCTGGTACTGGAAAGACTGCCATTGTCGAAGGACTTGCCCAGCGAATCGTTCGTGGCGATGTCCCCGACAATCTGAAACAGAAGCAGGTCTTTTCACTCGATATGGGTGCTCTTATCGCCGGTGCCAAGTATCAGGGTGAGTTCGAGGAACGGCTCAAGGCTGTTATCAACGAAATTCAGCAGGCACAAGGCGAGATTATCCTGTTTATCGACGAAATTCACACGCTGGTTGGAGCCGGCAAGAGCAGCGGCGCTATGGATGCCGCAAACATCCTGAAACCGGCGCTCGCGCGTGGCGACCTGCGCAGCATTGGTGCTACCACACTCGACGAATACCAGAAATATTTTGAAAAGGACAAGGCTCTGGAACGCCGTTTCCAGATTGTCATGGTGGACGAACCGGGTACTGAGGAAGCGGTGGCCATCCTACGTGGCCTCAAGGAGAAATACGAGAACCATCACAAGGTGCGTATCAAGGACGATGCCATCATAGCGGCAGTCACATTGTCACAGAGATATATCAGCGACCGCTTCTTGCCTGATAAGGCCATTGACCTAATCGATGAGGCCGCCGCCAAGCTGAGAATTGAAATGGACTCGGTTCCAGAAGGGCTCGACGAGATTTCGCGTAAGATAATGCAGCTGGAAATAGAGCGCGAGGCAATCAAGCGCGACGGAGACAAGCAACGCATTGAGCAAATTGAGAAATCTATCGCCAACTTGCGTGAGCAAGAGAGCGCATTCTCCGCCAAGTGGAAGTCGGAGCAGGAACTTATCAATCGCATTCAGCAGAACAAGATCGACATGGAGCAACTTAATTTCGAGGCTGAGCGTGCCGAGCGGAACGGCGACTACGCACGTGTAGCCGAAATTCGTTACTCGCTCATCAAGCAGAAGCAGGACGAGAACAACGACCTTCAGAATCGGTTGCGCCAGATGCAGGGCGATAAGGCCATGATTAAAGAAGAGGTGGATAGCGAAGATATTGCCGATGTGGTTTCAAAGTGGACAGGAATACCTGTGAGCAAAATGCTACAGACTGAAAAGGAGAAACTGCTACATCTGGAGGATGAGCTGCACAAGCGCGTCATTGGTCAGGACGACGCCATCAGAGCTATTTCCGATGCTGTCCGTCGCAGCCGAGCCGGACTTAACGACCCGCGACGCCCTCTCGGCTCTTTCATCTTCCTCGGCACCACAGGCGTAGGCAAGACCGAGCTTGCAAAGGCTCTGGCCGACTACCTGTTTAACGACGAGAATATGATGACGCGTATCGACATGAGCGAATACCAGGAGAAATTCTCTGTCACAAGGCTCATCGGATCGCCTCCGGGCTATGTGGGATACGACGAGGGCGGACAACTCACTGAAGCCGTGCGCCGCAAGCCATACTCCGTTGTCCTCTTCGATGAGATTGAGAAAGCGCACCCCGACGTGTTCAATGTTCTGCTGCAGGTCCTCGACGACGGCAGGCTAACCGACAACAAGGGGCGCACCGTGAATTTCAAGAACACCATCGTGATAATGACTTCCAACTTGGGTTCAAGCCTCATCCGCGAACGTTTCGAGAAACTCACACCGCAGAATCACGATGAAGTGGTGGGCAAAACTCGTGATGAAGTGTTTGAAATGCTCAAGCGCACCATTCGCCCTGAGTTCCTGAACCGAATAGACGAGATTATCATGTTCACGCCGCTCAGTCAGCAGGAGATTGCGCAGATTGTACGCCTACAACTTAACGCCGTGGCCCGGATGCTCGCCGATAATGGAATAACGCTCACTTTCACCGACGCCGCCGTGGACACACTGGCTCGGGCAGGATATGACCCCGAGTTCGGAGCACGCCCCGTGAAGCGGGCCATCCAGAACATGGTGCTCAATCGCCTCTCGCAGGACATCATTGCGCAGCGGGTGGACAACAGCCGCCCCATCACCATCGACGCTCAAGACGGCGAAATCTCTTTCAGCAACTGACCGGAGCCTCCGCGCATAAGTAACACCACATAAATTACGGGGAGCACGAAATCATAACGCTCGTGCTCCCCGTTTGTCTATTAATCGCTTATTCAGGCTCATTACCGCCATGCTATCAGTCATCGAAATGCAAGTCATCATTCTTGTACGGAAGCAAGCGGCCACTCATACTAATCCTGTCGGAACTTAGCGCAGCCATCACCATAGCAGTGGCATAGTCGCAATCCTTATACAATTCTATCCACACGTCGGCATTGACCCGTGAACCGAAGATATGGAAGCTCACACTCACATTTCCGTCGTTATCCTGAGTTACGCGCTTGTTCGACACCCTACCCGACACAGTAAGTCCTCCAAGGCCGTTGGCTCCCATCTCACCGTTATTCATAGCGCACTGCACCATTGCGTGCTCTCCTTGAACAACTATGAAATTCGAGCTTTTGTCCAGACCGCTATGCACATAACCCATTGTGCCAACACTCACTTCAGTAGCCAGAAGCACGAAATGGTCGCGCATAATCGCTCCCATCGACATCACGTGCGCCAGCGAGTCCACTCGCTCCTGGGTGTTCTTTTCCCGCTCTTGGGTACTGTCCTGAGCCTGTACCGCCGATATGCATATCGCGGTCATTGCTATTATTGCTAAAATCTTTCTCATCTCCTGTTAAATTTAATAAAACCACTTCCGCTATCACAAAGTTTACAATGCAAAAATAAGACTTTTTCATCATTTATTATTACCTTTGCTAAAAATAATTGTTAATAGGCTATGAAAGAGGATTTTTACATTTATTCTAAAGGAAAACTTTTGCTCATCCTTCTCTGCCTGGCTCTGATAGGTCTCACTATAGCGGCAATTTTCGTGGTTGTTTGCATGGCTTTGCTTCCCGGCAAATACGGTATCATCACGTCCACGCTGGCACAAGACATCCTGTTTTTCATCTTGCCGCCGCTGTTTCTGGGCTGGATAGTGACAAGACATCCTTTCCGTTTCACAATGCTCAACACCGAGCCACGGTGGCGCGACGTATTCTTCGTGCTGCTCGCGCTCGTCACCTCGCTGCCTGTCCTCAACTACATAGTGGACCTGAACGAGAACCTCACTTTTCCTCAGCAGTTCAGTGAATTGGAGAAATGGCTGAGAGCAAGTGAGGATAGCGCGAAGAACCTTACCGACACTCTCATCAGCACATCATCCGTGTGGGGATTGATTATTAACATTCTCATCGTGGGGCTACTCACCGGATTCTCCGAAGAACTCTTCTTCCGCGGCGGACTGCTTCGTCCTTTCCTATCGGGCAACAACACTCCTCATTTCGCCATTTGGACCGTCGCTTTCGTGTTCAGCGCAGTCCACATGCAGTTTTTCGGATTCTTCCCGCGACTTCTCATGGGTGCTTGGTTCGGTTACCTGTTCTGCTGGACTCGCTCGCTTTGGGTTCCCATCATTGCACACGCGCTCAACAATTCCACCGTTGTAGTCACTCAGTACATGGAAAACAACCACATTGCCGACCTCAGTTGGGTGGAAAAACTCGGTGTACCGGCGCAGGGTGAATTCCCCTGGATAGCCCTTGCCAGCCTCATCGCCGTTGCCATAGTCATTTTCTTGGCGAGAAAGGCTCTGCTTCGAACCGGGCAAAACCAATACCATCCACTTAGCAATTAAACTCTTCCCACACTTCCCCCACCCCAATTCTTCTCACATTTTTTCAAGCTCACAAATTCAGCAAAAACTTACTTTTTTTCGCCGAGAGTGTTGAATTTACATATTTTTTATTAATTTTGTCTTTTGCTTGGTGTATTGGGGCTGTTACGCACCTGTTACAACAGGGACTCAAGCACAGGCAACTTTTTTATAAACTAAAGAAATATAAACAATTAGACTCTACGGATATGATGAAGAAATTCCTTCTTATCGTTTGCGGCTCCTTTGTGGGAGTTTGGTTGGCTCTGATGATTTTCACATTGGTTGCCATTATCTCCAGTTTTGCAATTCTCGGCTCCTTTGCGGCTGTAACTTCAGCCACATCGCCCAGCATAAGCAAGAATTCCATTCTGCACCTCGACCTCGGTTACGAAGTCACCGAGCGTGATGGAATGGAAGACTTAGATGTCACCTCACTTGTTATGGGGGGCGACATGGAGAAGACCATCAGCCTTCCCACACTCGTCGCCGCCATCGAAGAGGCTGCTACTAACGATAACATAAAGGGCATCTATCTGGAATGCAACGGATTGATGGCCGGTATTGCCACTCGCTACGAGATTAGGGACGCCCTCCAGAAATTCAAGAAAAGCAAGAAATTCATCTATGCGTTCGGTCAGACCGGCATATCGCAGGGCGACTATTTCCTGGCTTCCGTGGCCGACAGCATTTTCCTCAACCCCGAAGGCAGCGTTAACCTCGTTGGTCTCGCCTCAGCCACACCCTATTTCAAGAAACTCATGGATAAGGTCGGCATTGAGATGCAGGTTATTCGCGTGGGTACTTTCAAAAGTGCTGTCGAACCATATATGCTCGACAGCATCAGCCCCGCTAACCGACTCCAGCAAGAAACTTACCTTGGCAACATCTGGAACTCTATGGTCGATTCCATCGCTGCCTCGCGAAAGTTAACGCCCGAAAGAATCAATCAACTCACCGACAATATCGTTGCAATCATGCCGGCCGACTCGCTCGTTCGCTACAAGATTGTGGACAAACTCTGCTACCGCAACGAGATGGACAACCGCCTGCGCGCACTCACCGAAGTTGACATCGACAAGGACCTGAACCTGGTGTCGCCTGACGACCTCGCAAGCGTTGCCGCAAGCAAGGACAAGTCGGGGAAAGACGTAATTGCCGTGGTTTACGCTGTGGGAGAAATCGACGGTAACGAGTCTGTAACCAGCGGAAGCGGTATCAATAGCGAAGACCTCTGCGAAACCATCTATTCGCTCCAGAACGACAAGGACATCAAGGGCATGGTGCTGCGCGTGAACTCACCGGGTGGTAGCGCCTTCGGGTCTGAACAAATATGGAAAGCTATCGACGACTTCAAGAAAGAAGGCAAGACCGTAGCCGTTTCTATGGGTGACTACGCTGCTTCAGGTGGTTATTACATCTCTGCCGGAGCCGAGCGCATCTTCGCTCAGCCCACCACTATCACAGGCAGTATAGGCATCTTCGGTATGATTCCGTGCATCAACGAACTGGTCGAGAACAAACTCGGCGTAAACGTCAGTGTGGTTAAGACCAACAAGAACTCCGAAATGGGCACTCTCACTAAGAAATTAACTCCTGCTCAGAAAGACGCTCTCCAGCAAATGGTCAATCGTGGTTACGAGTTGTTCACCGGTCGATGCGCTGCCGGGCGCCACGTTTCGCAAGACTCCATCAAGCAGATTGCCGAAGGTCGCGTGTGGGACGGTATCAGCGCCAAGAAGATAGGACTGGTCGATGAGTTCGGAAACGTCGATTCTGCAGTGAAATGGGTGGCTAAGAAGAACAATCTGTCCGACAAATACAGCGTCAACTACTACCCCACTCAGGAAACACGATGGGAGAAGATGCTCAAGAAGTACGGCTCGGTTAGCACCGAGAAACGCCTAAAAAGCGAACTTGGGTTCCTCTATGAGTATTACAGGGAAGCACAGAAGGCTCTCGGACGCAACCACATCCTGTGCCTCATGGAACCGACTCAGATTGAAATGTAAGCAAAAAACGGTAAAACTCTGTTGAACCTATCCGGAACGTGAGCGTCAATTTCTCTAACATATTGAACAAGCAGCAGCGTAAAGCCATCGGCAACGCCGTGCTCACTCCTTTCTCGTGGGCATTCCGGGTGATTGTGTGGATTCGCAACGCTTGCTTTAACATCGGCCTGCTCAAGGAAGAGAAATTCAGCGTGCCTGTGGTTTCTGTGGGGAACATCACCGTGGGAGGCACAGGCAAGACTCCTCACGTGGAATACATCATCGAGAACCTTTGCCGGCAGTACAACATCGGCGTTCTCAGCCGTGGATACAAGCGCACCACGCATGGCTTCATCCTCGCCACAGAGTCGCTATCGCCCAGAGACATCGGCGACGAGCCATTCCAGATTTTCCACAAGTTTGGCAATCTCATCACTCTTGCTGTGTGCGAGAAAAGGGTTAAGGGAATTCGAGAAATGCTCCGCATCAACCCCGATATCAACCTCATACTCCTCGACGATGCCTTCCAGCACAGATACGTAAAGCCTAAGGTTAACATTGTTCTGATTGACTACAACCGACCGCCGTTCACCGACAAGATGCTGCCGCTCGGTTTCCTCCGCGAACCGCTCAGCAGTCTGCTCAGAGCCGACATAGTGGTGGTCACCAAGTGCCCCGCCGACATGAAACCGGTCGATGTGAGGATGATGAAGGAGAACCTGGAACTGATTCCCGCGCAGGAACTGTTCTATTCTTCAATAAAATATGGTGAACCTAAGTCGGTATTCCCCATTAACAGCCCTCAGCTCACTTCGCTCACATGGCTGCAGCCCGACGACCTCATTCTGGGACTTACTGGCATTGCCAACCCCCGCACTTTCGTTCGATATCTGAAAGGCTTCTCCGCTAAGGTTAAGGTTATTCATTTCGACGACCACCACTACTTCACACGCGACGATTTCAAGTACATCTTCAATATGTTCAACAGTATGCCCGGACGGCGCAAGTTCATAGTAACCACCGAGAAGGATGCGGTTAGGATTCTTAACAACCCTTACTTCCCGCCCACTATGCGCGACTTCGTGTATTTCATCCCCATTAAAGTCGGATTCAGAGACTATGAAGTTCACGACTTCATTGAGGTCCTCCAGAAGAAAATCAATGAGTCAGCCGCACCAACGCAGCAATACTACGACTCCGACAACTGACCGCGCCCGACGAGACAGGCCGCTCTATCGGCTATGTGCTATTGCGCGCGTCCTCTTGATTGAAAATCTCTTTTTTACATTCAAACTAACGTACTCTAAATGGCAGAAATTTCTTCTATCGGCGAATTTGGGCTCATTCACATGCTCACTAAAGATTTCAAGTCTGTTAACACCTCCACCGTCAAGGGCGTGGGCGACGATTGCGCAATTCTCGACCACAGCGGCCATAAAACGCTCGTCACTACCGACCTTCTGCTCGAAGGTATTCACTTCGACCTCACCTACGTGCCGCTAAAGCACCTCGGGTACAAGGCTGTAGTGGTGAATCTTAGCGATGTTTATGCCATGAACGGCACTCCTCGCCAAATCACCGTCTCGCTCGGCATTTCCAAGCGTTTCACTCTGGAACACATCAATGAACTTTATTCCGGAATCTACGCTGCATGCGAGCACTACGGTGTGGACCTCGTGGGGGGAGACACATCGGCAAGCGTTACCGGACTTATCATCAGCATCACCTGCATCGGCGATGCCGAAGAGCAAAAGATTGTCACACGCGACGGCGCTCGCGACACCGACCTTATTTGCGTCAGCGGTGACTTGGGCGCAGCCTACATGGGACTTCAACTTCTGGAACGTGAGCGCACCGCTTCGGCTGGAATGAAGGATTTCCAACCCGATTTTGCCGGTAAAGAATACATTCTGGAACGTCAGCTCAAGCCCGAAGCTCGACGCGACGTTATTGAGGAGTTACAATCTCTGGGAATCAGGCCCACTTCCATGATCGACGTTAGCGACGGACTCTCCAGCGAACTCCTTCACATCTGCAAGCAGAGCGGCGTGGGATGCCGTGTCTATGAAGACCGCATCCCCATCGACTATCAGACTGCCAGTATGGCCGAGGAACTGAACATGAACCTCGTCACGGCAGCCATGAACGGAGGCGAAGATTACGAACTGCTCTTCACCGTTCCGCTAACCGACCTCGGAAAGGTGGAACAAATGAAAACCGCGAGACTCATTGGCCGAATCACAAAACCGGAACTCGGAGCCTACTTGGTCACGCGCGACGATGCCGAACTGGAAATCCGGGCCCAGGGCTGGAACGCCTTCAACCGGTAACATAACTCCTCATTGAATAAAACGACTTGTGCGGACGCGTTTCCTGGCTCTGCCCCGGTTGCACATCCGCACAAGTTGTCTTTATATACCCTGATTTTAGGCTTATCTCAGAATGCTAATTGCAGATAAGTATAGACTGAATGCTCTCCTGCTCCCATGCCGCAACGCTTGTCGTAACTGTAGCCGGCCTGGACACGGCACCGCTTCAAGAACCAGTATTGCAGCCCGGCCGTGTAACAGTTGCGAGTGCACACGTAGTTCTTCAGGTGGTCGTATGATGCCACGATTTCCAGCCCTTTCGTTGCCACATTCTTAATAGCCGATGTCACGTAGCATCCGTCGCTGTTCAGATTTCCGTCTTTGCCCCACATCCATTCGCCACGCACATCCACACGCGAGGTTTTCAGTTCTGCTCCGGCAGCGTACCTGCGGCGCTTGAAATTTCCGTTGGTCTTGAAATCAGTCAGTTCAGGCACTTCGTCACACACAAACTCTTCTCCCTCTTGTGTCACTTTCACATTACCCGTACCTAGCAGTGCCGACCCGCTTAGTCTCAGAAAATCCACCGGATTCACACTCACTCGCGCGGCAAAGTCCTTCTGCGAATTGTTATCGCGCTTATTTCGGCCGGCTCCACTCATCAGGGCCAAGTCATAATTCACAAGTCCCTTGAACAGTGAGCCGTAAACCGTTATACCCAGGTCACGACCGGCTGCACCGGGCATCATTAGCGGACTGCCGCCACATATCATCTCGCTCGTCACAAGCGATGTACCGGTTATCAGTTCCAGCCGCGATGGTGATAAGGGATTTTCTATCGAGAATGGCGTCTTAAACTGACCCAACTTCACGTTCACCTCTGGCAGGAACGAATAACTCATCCACATTTCCTGCAAGTTGAAGTTCCTGAAATCAAACATCACAAACGCGTTCATCTTGTTTGTTACCTTCACGCTGGTCATGAAGATTATCTTGCTCAGAACGAACTCGTTGTTGGGGTCCGACTTGCTGTGGTACTCCCAGCCGGCTATCGCATAGCCCGAGAACGATACGCGCTGCAGTATCTTGCCTATCACGCTCGTTGAATCAGTGGATATTGCGCTTGCCGTTACCCACGACACGAGTGCCGTTACGGCGAATATTACTCTTAACTGTTTCATTTATATTTTTTTCTACAACTTCAACAAATGCCTCTCCCTGAAGACCGCGCGACACTATCTTGCCTGTGGGGTCAAACAGTATAAGATGCGGAATACCCAGTATCCCATAGATGTTTGTGGGTTCCTCTATTTTTTTGGTGCCTATGATAACCTCCCACGGTATCTCCAGATCTTGAATGGCATTGAATGTGTCTTCCGGCTCATCCCACACGGCTATTCCCAGGAACGTCACTTTCTCTCCGTACTTCTCATAGAGGGGTTTCAGCGTTTCCGTTATCTCCCGGCGGCACGGACCGCACCAGCTTGCCCAGAAATCGGCTATAACCCATTCGCCCTTGCCCACGTAGTCGCTCAGGCGACGTGTCTTTTTGTCAAAACACTGCACCGCAAAGTCGGTGAAAGGCTTTCCCTCGGCTGTCAGGTCTTTGTTCTTCGCCTGGTCTTTATATTTTTTCACTCTCACAAGTTCGCGGTAGCTCGCTGGCGCCTCGTTCAGCAGCGAATCCACCTGCTCAGCCGTGAAATTGTTATACATCAGGTAATAGTTGAACGCCCACGGACCTATTCCGTTGTCTCGGTTATCTGTGTATGCTTTCTTGAATATCTCCGCGGCCTGTTCTTCAGTCTCGGCGGCTTCGAGCAGAGAATCCACAGCATTATACCTGTTGTTCAGTTCTCCGCCCGTTGCTTTACCTTCGGCCCAGTTTATAAGCAGGTCGCCGCCTTCCACCACAAACGACATTTTCTTTCCGCCCACAGCGAGCCGCGACACGTAGGTATCCTTCACTTTGCCCTCAAACACAGCCACCGCGTTCTCCACAAGCGCGCTGTCCAGCGTCTCGCCTGTGTCATAACTTGTCAGGTACGCCGTCTTCCCGTTCAGAGAGCCGTCGGGGAATGTAATGGTTATCTTATACTTCTTGCCCGTGCATGAGGCCAGCATAATCACCATCGCCAGAATTGTAAGTGCTTTTTTCATCTTTTCAATTGCTTTTTTATTCTTTGCTTTTTTTATTTCTCCATTGAGTGATACAGCAGCGACTGTATGTGACTGCGCGCACTCACCTTGCCGAACGCCGGATTGTCACGCGTGGAACTAACTCGGTTGCTCAGAAACACGTATATCATATCGTTCTTGGGATCCACCCAGAAACCCGTTCCGGTGAATCCGGTGTGCCCCACGGTCTCTGCCGTCGCCTCGTCACACGTCGATGAGTTTTCCGGATTCTTCAGATTTGGCTTGTCAAAGCCCAGACCGCGATGTGAATTGGGACTCTTAGAGGTCAGGAACAGGTCCACAGTGCTTTTCTTCAGTAACTGAGTGCCGCCGTAGGTGCCGCCGTTCAGCCACATCTGGAAAAGTTTGGCCAGGTCGTTGGCGTTCGAGAACAAACCCGCATTGCCCTGAACTCCACCCGAGAATGCCGCGAGTTCATCGTGCACAAACCCGTGTATGTGCTGCCTGCGCAGATATGTGTCCACCTCTGTATATGCTATCTCATTCGGCGAAAAGCGCTCCAGCGGACGGTAACCTGTGTGATATGCGCCCAGCGGGCCGAACACGTTTTCGCTCACATATTTGTCCAGTTCGGTGCCGGTAATTCGCTGCAGCGCGTCGGCCAGCAGGCAGAAGTTAAGGCAACTGTAGCGATATCGCTTTGTGCCCAGGGTCGAAGCGTATATCCTGTTCATAATCGAGTCGTAGGTCACCTTGCCGCCCCATATACCGGTCGCTATCTCCGTCGGGAAACGCTCGGTCTTCACCCCCGACAGGATGTCGGTGCGCAACTTCGCGTCCTTGTGCCCGTATGCCCCGTTCATCACTTTTATGGTGTTGTCTTTGGTGGGCTTGCCGGTAATCAGTTTACCGGTGTAAGTCGCAGGGTCGAACATCATTTCCCACATACTCAGCGACGGTTGCAGGCCGGTTTCGTGATACAGCAGGTCGCGCATCGTGATGCCTTCCTTGTCTGCTCTGCGAAGGCCGGGAATAAATTTGCTCGCCTTGTCGTCCAGACCGAATTTCCCCTGGTCGTACAGTTTCATTATGCCGCTCAGCGTACCGGTCGCCTTCGACACCGACGCCAGCCCGAACAGTGTGTTCTCGTCAACAGCCACTCGTGAGTCTTCGCTTATGTTTCCGTACGCTCGGTTGCACACCACCTTGCCGTGACGCGCCACCAGCACCTCGCAGCCGGGAAACGCACCCTGCTCCACTCCGTACCGGGCTATCGAGTCAATTTTCGCCAGCAGGTCGCTACTGAACCCCACTTCCTCTGGAATCGTATAGCCCAGACGGGTTGCCTCATAATGTATTCCAAATCCTGCCTGTAGCGTCCTGTCGCGGCTTCCGCCCAGCAGTTTCACGCTCAAGGGGAGGATGCCTCTCGCTGCATTGCCGCCGAATATTGTCTGAGCCGAATAGTCCTCCGCCAGTTCCGAATTGTCGTAAGTCAGCACCACGGCCTTCACGTTTCCCTCGCCCAGAACATTATAGTAGTCTTTTATGTGGCGGGGTTGGCAGTAGAGCACCAGCACTATGTTTTTCACACTTTTAGCCAGTGCCTTCAGGGCTGCGGCGGTCCATGCATCATCGCTCCCTGCGCTCACTATCACCACGTCATGACCGGCATTCTTAACGGCCTGAGACACCCAGGTCACGTCTCCTCCGGCAGCCACGGCATAGGTCTTTACCTTAGCATAGTTGGCGCACCTGCGGCTAAACATTGTCTTGGCGCCGGTTTCATGCCCCACGGTCACCACCGCTATGCTGTGCTTCTGCAGACTCTTCACCGGTAGCAGGTCTCCCTCGTTCTTTATCACCGTTATCGCATTGGCGCACAGTCGATGCTGCATCACGTATGCACCTCCTGAATTCACCTCGCTCATAACCGTTTCCTCGTTTATGGCGATACCTTTTGTCAGCCCCAGCGCATACTTGTAGCGCAGCATCTTCTTCACGCGCTCTGCTATATCTGCCGCGTCGAGTTCACCTCGTTCAATCGCTGCCATAATGGCGTCAATCTCGTCGCCCGCGCTCCGCGGCATAAGTAGTACGTCGTTCCCCGCTTTCAGAGCCTGTACGCAGGGCGACCCTTCCACTTTCGCTCCGCCCATGCCTAGTGCGTCGGTAAAGACCAGCCCGTTGAAGCCCAAATCTGTCTTGAGCAGTTGAGACACATATTTATCCGACATAGTTGAAGGTAACTGACGCTCATCTATCGCCGGTACGCGAAGATGACCGGTCATCACGCCCGACAAGCCTGCGTTCACATACCCCCTGAACGGAATCAGTTCGCACAGTTCCAGTTCCTTACGGCTCTTCTCCACCACCGGTAGTGACTTGTGCGAATCCACCATCGTAGAGCCGTGACCGGGAAAATGCTTCGCCACCGACAGCACTCCGCCGTCTTCCAAACCGCGCGAGAACGCTATTCCGTGACGTGTCACTATATCTGGATTCTCCCCGTACGACCTGTTACCAACCACTCCATACGGACCATTGTCTATCACGTCCATCACCGGCGCGAAATCCACGTGGATTCCCATCAGCCTGAACTGACGCGCCAACTCTCGCCCGTAGTCATAGTGCAGTTTGTCGTCGTTTATCGCACCAAGAACCAGATTTCTGGGATATGGCACTCCGTCTTTTAGACGCATTGTCATTCCCCATTCGCCGTCTATCGTTATCAGCAGCGGCACCGTTGATATGGATTGAGCATAGTTGATACTTCGCGCTGTGGGTAGCATTTTGCCCTCGTTGAATATCAGGCCGCCCACCTTATACTCTTCCACCAGTTTCTTAATCTGGGCCCTTGTATTATCCTCTATGTCGCTGTTTACACTCATCACAAGCAACTGCGCCACTCGCTCCCGCGGGCTCAGTTTCCGGTACGTTTCCCCCACCCACTGCTCCATCGCCGCCTTGTCCACCGCGTTGAATATCTTCGGCTGAACAGGCTTCGCTTCTAAACCTGTGGCATTAGCCACAAGCGTCGCTAATGCCACAAACTTTAATATGTTTACTCTCAATTTCATTCGCTCCTTTAATATGTTTTTATAGGATGTTCTACAAATTTTATAGGTGGATTCTGTAGAACACTCCTTTATTTCTGCTTCATTCTCACCTCGTCGGTCGAATCCACCTTCTTACCTTGGCTCTTCAGATCTTTCACATACTGAAGGATGTGCACTCCGTAGGGCGTTCCGTCCACCCACAGTTTCTCTGCGCGCTTAAAGCCTTCCATGTAGTCGCCGCCGTTGGCCAAGTAGTCTATCGTCGCCACCTTGTACATCTTGTCAGGATTCACCTTCTTGCCGTTCAGTTTCGCACTCAATATCTCAGCCTTGGCGTTAAATTCCACTCGCAACTCCTTGCTCATGGCATCGCCGCCTCGGTTTGCCATCGACTTCAGCGCGTCAAGCAGGTCCGAACCCTTTATGTTCAGCACCACATAGCGGTTGTCAAACGGGAACATCGAGTTAATCAAGCCCTCAGTCAGCACGCCGGCGGGCATATCCACGCGGACGCCACCCTTGTTCATAATCGCGCAGTCCACATCTTTAATGCCCGAAATCTTCTTCACTATCTCCAGCGACGCGTCGCACACCCAGTTCTGAGACGTGTAACTGTGATTCTTCCATGCGCGAGCCGACTCTCCCACAGGATTGTTCATCAGCGAATCCACTCCGTGACGATAAGGCTCCAGCCACGCTTCCAGCGCCTTCTCCTGCGCCGCGGCGGCGTCCAGACTCTTGTCTATACTGATGTGGCTATACTTCACCTCCTTCGTGTCCAGGTCCACGTCGTAGCGGCCCACTATCTTGCCGCTCTTACCGTTCTGACCTATTACAACCACCTTGCCATCGGCATTCAGCACGTCCGAATAATTTGTGTTCGGTTTAATCACCGTGTGTGAGTGGCCGCCTATCACCAGGTCTATGTAGTGACTCGTGGCAACTATTAGCGAGTCGTTCGGTTCACGCGGATCCATCGAGTTATAGCCAATGTGCGAAATCATCACCACGTAATCCACTTTCTGAACCTCCTTCAGATACTTTGCCGTTGCGTCAGCCACGTCCAGTGCATTGAGATAGCGGATTCCGTCGTAATGTCCATCCGCTATCATCCCCACTGGATTCACGTTCACTCCGAACACGCCCACTCGCTTATCGCCGTAAGCCTTAATCACGTAGGGCTTGAACTGACCCGCCAGCAGCGACGCGCTCACGTCGTAGTTCGCACTCACCTTCTCTGCCTTGATGCGTGCATACTTGTCGGCAAAGCCGGCCATGCCGTTGTCAAACTCATGGTTTCCCAGTGTTATGATGTCATAGCCCAGACTGTCCAGCAGAGCATACTCCACATCACCCTTATAGAGGTTAAAGTAAACCGTACCCTGAACGGCGTCACCACAGTGAACAAACAGTGTGTTCTCGTTCTCATTCCTGACCTGACGGAACAACGCCTTCTGACGAAGCGCTCCGCCATTTCCATCTGGTGCAGGTTCTATCTGGCTATGGGTATCATTAGCCGAAATAATCACTAACTTCTCAGCACCGACGCCGGGGGCTGTCAGCACCATCGCCATAACGGCAATAAACATGTTCCTTAAAGTTTTCATATCTCCAGTTTTTTTATCAATATTTCGTTAAAAATTAATATATGTGGTTAAGCGGCTCTTGCCGCTATACCGAAGAGTTCTTTGACACGTTTAGCATTTAAAGCCTTGTTCGGGTCGATACCGAACACGTTAAAAAATCGGATTAACATGTGTGCGTTGACCATCAGCGACTTAATCTGTCCGATTGATAGGTCGAGTCCAAGTTGCTTGCGCATCGTTTTGACGATGTTCACGGCGGCGAAGGAGGCGTTGAAGGCGAAGTCGAGCTTGTCCTCGTCCCTTGCCTGGCAATCCTTGAGGCCAGTGAACTGGTGCCCGTCTCGGAAACAGAATTCGATTTGGAACCGCGTGTGGTAGATGTCGAACACATCGATGCCCCGCATGGCGGTGTCGGTAGAGAAGTAGAGCCTGTGCGAGCCGTCACGCAGGATATGCACCACGAGCCTGACATCCCTGCCGAGAGCCTTGCTGTGGGCGATGATCTCGTAGGCTTTCTCTCCGTCGCGGCCGATGGTCATCTCCTCCATCCTGTCCATGTCGAGGTGGTCAAAGTCTATCTTGCCGTCGAATTTCCTGGGCCGTCCCCTCTTGCAGGTGCTTCCGCCCTGGTGGAGGTAATACAGCACCGCGTCATTGCGAAGACGGCTGACCAGGTGGAAGCCGATGTCCAGCAGGTCATCGACGAAGGGCTTGACGGAGAAGGCTGCATCGGCTACTACACAGTCCGTGATGCGTCTCAACTGCGGGGCGTACTTCTTGAGCACAGCGATATACCACTGGTTCAGTGTCATCTCCATCGCCTTGAGCTCACCGACCGCCATCGTCTGAACGGCGCGCAGCATCATGCAGTCCCGCAGGTCAGCGTCCACCAGGCCGATGCCCAATATCTCCAGCCCGTGCTTTACGGCAGAGGCGCAGCCAGACCAGAAGCGTCCCACGTGGGGCGTCTTCCTGCCTGCCTTAGACACGTAACTCGGGTCTATGGCAATGGCCAGCCGGCGGCATCCGTATTGGAAACGGTCCGATGCCAGGTTCATATTGAATTGCAGCCAGTCGAACCGCCGACCGAATGTCTGGCGGTAGCACTGCTCGCCGCGCCTTCCGTAGCGGCCCAGCTGCAGGAAATTAATCTTTCTGGGTATGGCCATGATTAAAATCAGTATCTCAATGATGTTAGTCTTAATACTTTTGTTTAACTTTGCAGCGCATCCGCTCATCGCCATGCGGCAGATGCTCTCATATTGGCTAATCAGTTCGAATATCAGCATAGTTTTGACAATCGTGGAATAATTATCAAAGTTACTGATAATCAGCGGATTAGCCAAATTTTAAGTGCTAAATTTTGTTAATACTATGTTGATTTTCAACGAGTTATCAAAAGAAGACATATAAACTTCAATTTTTAAAAATTTACCGAACTATTGTAAAAATAGTAAACTTTACAAAGTATGATAAACGTTAAATTTCCGGATGGAAACGTAAAGCAGTTTGAACCGGGCGTTACGCCCCAGCAGATTGCGCAAAGCATCAGCGATGGTTTGGCAAGAGTGATTATTGCCGCTAAGTTTAATGACGAGGAATGGGATATCAACCGACCCATCGACTCCGACGGTGAGATTAAGCTCTTCAAGTGGGACGACCCCGAGGGCAAGCACGCATTCTGGCACACTTCGGCACACTTGCTCGCCGAGGCGCTCCAAGAACTGTATCAGGGAATACAGTTCGGTATCGGCCCCGCTATCGAGAACGGTTTCTACTATGACATCGACCCGGGCGACAACACCATCACCAGTGCCGATTTCGAGAAAATTGAGAAAAAAATGGCCGAACTCGTGGCTCGTAAGGAAGCCGTGGTTCGCCGCGACATAAGCAAGGACGATGCACTCAAGTTCTTTGGCGACAAGGGTCAGACGCTCAAGTGCGAACTTATCTCCGAACTGGAAGACGGACACATCACCACCTACACGCAAGGCAACTTCACCGACCTCTGCCGTGGACCGCACATCCCCAGCACCGAGCCCATCAAGGCCGTTAAGGTGCTCTCCATCGCCGGTGCCTACTGGCGCGGCGACGAGAAGCGCAAGCAACTGGTGCGCATCTACGGTATCTCCTTCCCCAAGAAGAAGATGCTCGACGAGTATCTCACCCTGCTCGAGGAAGCCAAGAAACGAGACCATCGCAAACTCGGCAAGGAAATGGAACTCTTTGCCTTCTCACAGAACGTGGGACCGGGCCTGCCTCTGTGGCTGCCCAAGGGCGCCGCTCTGCGTAACCGTCTCCAGGACATGCTCACCAAGATTCAGCGCAAGTATGGCTATCTCCAGGTGATTACTCCGCACATCGGAAACAAGATGCTTTATGTCACTTCAGGGCACTATGCCAAGTATGGAAAGGACTCCTTCCAGCCCATCCACACTCCCGAGGAAGGCGAGGAATACTTCCTCAAACCCATGAACTGCCCGCACCACTGCGAAATCTATCGCACTGCCCCCCGCAGTTACAAGGACCTGCCTCTGCGTTTCGCCGAGTTCGGAACCGTCTATCGCTATGAACAGAGTGGTGAACTTCACGGACTCACTCGTGTACGTAGCTTCACGCAAGACGACGCGCACCTCTTCTGCACCCCCGACCAGCTCAAGCAGGAGTTCCTGGGCGTGATGGAGATAATCTCCTTCGTGCTCACTCGATTTGGCTTCGATTACGAGGCTCAAATCTCGCTCCGCGACCCCAACCACAAGGAAAAATACGTCGGCACCGATGAGGTCTGGGACAAGGCCGAGCGCGCCATCATCGAGGCTTGCGAGGAAAAAGGCCTCAAGGCTAAGCAGGTTACCGGCGAGGCCGCTTTCTATGGACCTAAACTCGACTTCATGGTGAAGGACGCTCTGGGACGCCGCTGGCAACTCGGCACCATCCAGGTGGACTACAACCTGCCCGAGCGGTTCGGACTGGAATACACCGGCTCCGACAACCTCAAGCACCGCCCGGTCATGATTCACCGCGCCCCATTCGGCTCGCTCGAACGCTTCGTGGCTGTGCTGCTCGAGCACACCGCCGGCAAACTCCCGCTCTGGCTCGCACCCGACCAGGCTGTGGTGCTCCCCATCAGCGAAAAATATAACGACTATGCTAAGCATGTCGTTGATGTCCTCGACGAATACGACGTTCGCGCCATCATCGACGACCGGAACGAGAAAATCGGCAAAAAGATTCGCGACAACGAACTTAAGCGCATTCCATACCTCCTCATCGTTGGCGAGAAAGAATCTGCTTCTGAGGAAGTTTCTGTAAGAAAACAGGGCGAAGGTGATAAAGGTTCGGAAAAAATTACTACCTTTGCAGCCGGCATTGCTCAAGAAGTTGAGAAAATGACTAAATTTTAAACTTAATTAATGGAGAAAAAACCTTTCTGGAGCGGGCCCAAGAAGCCCATCAACAGCGGACCGCGTCCGCAACGTAACGACCGTTTTGCCCGCAGTGGCAAGAAGGATAAGGATTCGCACGCCATCAACGAGCAGATTACCGCTCGCGAGGTGCGGCTCGTCGGCGACAATGTGGACGAAGGCGTTTACAGCATCGCTCAGGCTATGCGTATAGCCGACGACCAGGGGCTCGACCTTATCGAAATAGCGCCCACTGCTAATCCCCCCGTCTGCCGCGTTATGGACTACCAGAAGTTCCAGTACCAGCAGCGTAAGCGACTCAAGGAACAGAAGGCTAAGGCTAATAAGGTGGTCGTTAAGGAAATCAGGTTCGGACCACAAACCGATGACCACGACTATGAGTTCAAACTCAAGCACGCCATCGGATTCCTCAAGGAAGGTGCAAAGGTTAAGTCCTACGTCTTCTTCAAGGGACGCTCCATTCTCTTTAAGGAACAAGGCGAGGTGCTACTGCTCCGATTCGCTAACGACCTCGAAGAGTACGGAAAAGTTGACCAGATGCCTGTTCTCGAGGGAAAACGCATGACCATCATGATTTCGCCAAAAAAACCGGGTGCTGCCAAGAAAAAAGACGCTCCGGCTCAGTCGGCTCCAGAAAGTGAAGATTAATCAGCATAAAAGAAGGGCATCAGGCTTGGTAAGTGCCTGGTCCCAATATTAATAATTTTTTAAACTATTACAAAATGCCAAAAGTTAAAACTAATTCCGGTGCCAAAAAAAGGTTCTCCTTTACCGGAACAGGAAAGATTAAAAGGAAGCATGCTTACAAGAGTCACATCCTGACTAAGAAGAGCAAAAAGCGTAAGAGAAACCTCACTCACTCCAGCATCGTGGTGAAAGCGAACATCAATTCTGTTCGTGAACTCCTCGTCAAGAAATGAGAAGCGGCTTTTCCCGCCTAACTTCAATTTTTTTAATCTAAGAGATTTCAAACATTTTTATTAACCGAGTGTTTAGCACAAAAGAGCAAGTTTTTTGCCGCTAACAGTCAAAACAATTTTTTAAAAAATGCCAAGATCAGTTAATCACGTTGCTTCAAGAGCAAAACGTAAAAAGATTCTTAAACTTACAAGAGGTTATTTCGGCGCACGCAAGAACGTCTGGACCGTTGCCAAGAACACTTGGGAAAAAGGTTTGACCTACGCTTATCGCGACCGCAAGAACAAGAAACGTAACTTCCGCGCTCTGTGGATTCAGCGTATCAACGCTGCCGCTCGTCAGGAGGACCTTTCTTACTCTAAGTTGATGGGACTGCTTCACAAGGCTGGTATTGAGATTAACCGCAAGGTGCTCGCCGACCTCGCTATGAACAACCCAGAGGCTTTCAAGGCTATCGTTGAGAAGGCTAAGAACGCTTAATCATAGCATACTTAGAGTTACATGCCCCACCCCGGCTCGCTTTTGAGACGCGCGTGGGGTTAACCTCGAACTACAAGCAGGACGTGTCCCTCACAGGTACACGCCCTTCTTATTTTCTTGCATCTCTTGCCCGGAAATTTTCCGCTTCCACCTCACCTTATCTCTCTTCGGCCGCTTGTGATTGAGGAAAATTGTGTAACTTTGCATCTTCGGTAGGGCAGATGTCGCATTTTTTCGTCCCCCTCCGTCGATGATAATTCACTCTCATGACGTAGCAATGGAGATTTCAGTAGTAATAGTAAATTACAGGGTAAAATACTTTCTGGAGCAGACTCTCGCATCTGTTCTCCAGGCTCTTCAGGGCATCAGCGGTGAGGTAATCGTGGTTGACAACCGCTCAGATGACGACTCCATTTCTCACAGCCGTGAACGTTTTGGCGACCGTGCGCGATTCGTTGAAAACACCGTGAACGTGGGCTTCGCATGTGCTAATAATCAGGCCATCGCCATGGCGCAAGGAAAGTTCACTCTTATCCTCAACCCCGACACCATCATCAGCCACGATGCGCTATCGCAGTGCATTGAATGGATGCGGACGCATGAGCGTTGTGGGGCCATCGGTGTGCGTATGCTCGACGCTAACGGCCGTTTCCTGCCCGAGTCCAAGCGGGCTTTCCCCACGCCATGGGTGTCCTTCTGCAAGATTTTCGGCCTCTCCAATTTGTTCCCGCGTTCTCCGCTCTTTGCCAAGTATCATCTGCGCTATCTCAGCGAGCACCACTCTCACAGCATCGACATCCTTGCCGGAGCCTATATGTTCTGCCGCACCGATTTGCTCCGGCAACTCGGCGGATTCGACGAGGATTTCTTCATGTATGGTGAGGACATCGACCTCTCGTATCGCATCGTCAAGGCCGGATATGAAAACTGGTATCTCCCCGTTCCCATAATCCATTATAAGGGCGAGAGCACAAAGAAAGAGTCCATGCGCTACGTGGAAATCTTTTACGGTGCCATGCTCATCTTCTACAAGAAGCACTTCCCGCGATTCGGTACCATTGCCTACCCCATAATCAAGGCCGGCGTCTGGCTGCGGAAGACTGCCGCAAAGTTGAGCCGTCTTCTTACTCGCCTGTTCCCACGCCATAAGCGTGATAACCTTGGGCAAGCGTGGGTGATAACCGGCAAGAATGCCGAGAAAATTGCCGGCCACTTGAAACTGGATTCATTCTCATCTGAGATTCCCGCATCGGGCAGCGCCCAGGTCGTTTTGGACAACTCCATCTATTCCTACGCGGAAATTATTTCCATGATCGACCGGTACTCGCGTCCAGGACTGGATTTTCACATCTATTCCGCCGAGAACCACTTACTGATAACACCTAAAATGACACAACTATGAACGAACTCACCTCCGACGGCGTTATTCGTCTCCGGGCCATGGAGCCTTCCGACATCGACATTCTCTACGAATGGGAGAACGATAGCCGTTTCTGGACCGTGACCGACACTGTGGCTCCTTACTCCAAGCAGGCTCTCAGGGAATATGTCGCATCCTACCGTGCCGACATCTACAGCCAGCGCGAACTTCGTCTTATCGTCACTCTCGCTTCCACGGGGCAGTCCATCGGAATTGTGGACTTCATGAATTTCGACCCGCTC
This sequence comes from uncultured Porphyromonadaceae bacterium, assembly GCA_937892215.1. Taxonomy (GTDB): domain Bacteria; phylum Bacteroidota; class Bacteroidia; order Bacteroidales; family Muribaculaceae; genus Sodaliphilus. The sequence continues at coordinate 33,855 of CALAVE010000044.1, read as the reverse complement.
AACAACAGGGCCGAGTTGGGACTTCTCATAGCCCCCTCTCTGCAGGGACAAGGCTACGGTGAGCGCACCATCGAACTGGTGAAGAAATATGCCGGCGAGCACATCGGGCTGCGTCAACTCTATGTCTTAATCCGGAACGACAACACCTCTTGCCTGGCGCTCTTCGATAACCACGGCTTTCACCGCGCAGGTTTGCTTAAAAACTGGGTTAAGCGCGGAAAAGACTATCACGATGTGGTTCTCATGCAGTTCATTTTCTAAGATAACTGATAAACTAATTATAACTGATTACTATGACCGACATTTGTTGTATTGGACATATAACTCGCGACCGAATTGTCACACCTCAGTTCTCCACCGAACTCTACGGTGGCACCTCATTCTATTTCTCTTACGCGCTTAGCCGTTTTCCTGATGTGGATTACCGCCTGCTCACCATGCTCGCTCACGACGATATGACTGCCGTGGCCGATATGCGCGCCGCGGGAATTAGTGTGGATGTGATTGAAAGCGAACATACTGTCTTCTTCGAGAACAAGTATGGCGACAATATGAATAACCGCAAGCAGCGCGTGCTGGCCAAGTCTAATCCGTTCACCGAGCGCGACTTATCCAACGTTAGCGCGCGTTTCGTGCACCTCGGAAGTTTGCTGGCCGACGATTTTTCCACCGATATCATTCGCTATTTCGCTGGTCGTGACTGTGTGCTCAGCGTTGATGCTCAGGGTTTTCTCCGGTATGTCAGTGGCGAGAGCGTTCTCCCGTGCGACTGGACCGACAAGCGCCAGGCTTTGCAATATGTGGATATTCTCAAGGTCAACGAGCACGAGATTGAGTCGCTCACTGGATTTGCCGACTGCGACCGTGCAGCGCAGGTGCTCGCTCAGTGGGGCGTGAAGGAAATCCTCATCACTCTTGGCAGTTACGGCTCCAGAATCTATCGCGATGGGGCGAAGCATGAAATTCGCGCCTTCCGCCCGCAGGCCATCGTCGATGCCACCGGATGCGGCGACACCTACATGGCCGGATACCTCTATATGCGCAGCCTGGGCAAGCCCATTCCGCAGTGCGCACGCTTTGCCGCCGCTATCGCCGCTCTCAAGATTGCCAAGAGTGGCCCATTCTGCGGCTCCATTAGCGATGTCCTAACTCTGATGAATTCTGAAACGAATCTTTAATTTTAGCCTATGAAACCGCATAGATTTATCTCTTTTGCTACGCTTCTGATAATTTTCTCTGTCGCAGCCTTCGCGCAAGATGGTGCCAAGCCTGCCGGCTACTCTCTCGTTACCGATTCGGTCTATCTCTATACATCTTGGGAACGTGTTTTCGATGAGGACCCTGATACCGTTATCGTCAATCCGTCCATCAGCATTGATTCCCCCACGGAATACTATTTTAAGGCCGAAGGAAAAAACAAGAATGCCGTGCGCAAGATGGTCGAGCGTCAGTGCGTGGCGCTGGCACTCGGTGACTCCGTTTGGTTCGCCAATTCTTCCTGGCTTCACAAGAATTTTTATGGCGTTGAGCGTTATATACATGGCTTTGTCCCGCTCTATTTCAATTCTAAAATTGCTTTCTTTTCATTCCTGAAACCGGTGCGTGGCTATGCCGGCAGTTTCCTCGATTTCATGTTCGGTGGAATTGAGGAAGAACCTGGCTTCGGTGACGAAATTGCATCATACTTCTGGCTCGATTTTGAAAAGAAATGGGTGCGGGAGGTCGATAGCGACGAACTCTCACGATTGCTCGAACTCTACGGTTATCGCAATCTGCAAATGCGCTTCGAGTCAATGCGAGACTATCGCGAAACCTACATGGTCAACGACTTCTTCATCCAGTTCGTGAATATGCTCAATCAGGACCCCGCCGTCCCTTACCTATAACCTGCTATAGTATCTGTCCTTAATTTTTTACACTGAAAGCCGCTTCCCGCGAAAGAAGATTCAGTTTTTTGTCTAATTCCCGTAATAACTGCAATGCCTTTATCAGGACAAAGACAAATGAATTATTAGCAGGGTGCAAGACCTCCACTATTCCTTCCGATGTAACATCGATTCATAGATGGGCTTTTCAATGGTGCACCGGTCTGGAAAGTGTAACAATACCCCAATCGGTCACCAAAATCGGTAAAGGAGCATTTCAGTTTTGCGACGGCCTGAGCGTTATCAATTCATACCCAAATCCGGCTGAAGTGGAGATGGGTGACGGCGTGTTCTCGCTTGAAGTTGTGAATAATTGTGTCCTCCATGTGCTGCCCGATTACACAACAGTATATCAGGCTGCGGAGCAGTGGAAGGACTTCTCGCACATCGTAGGCGACTTGAGCGACGCGTTGATTGGTGACGTGACCGGTGATGGCAATTTAGATGTCACCGACGTGGTGGCTATTGCTAATTATGTTATGGGCGACTCTCCAGGGACGTTCGTCGTCGAAAATGCCGACGTGAGTGGCGATGGCAATGTGGATATCACTGATGTGGTGAAACTCGCCAACATCGTCATGGGCGAGTAACGGACTGTTATGTCGGAGATTGGCTCAATCCCGCTCCAATATTAGCGCGAGAAATCTAATTTTTACCGAGGCAGAATTTGCTTTTAACGATTTTTGTGCTTATCTTTGCAGTAAGAAGATTGTCCACACCAAAGCTGATTGGGATACTCTTCAAACTAAAATGAAATGCCGAGATAAGCAATTCATTCCAATGGCGGGCCTCAGCCGAGCAATCGGAGCCTTGTGCCGGAGGATTACAAAGGGATGAATGCTCTCAAATCCTGTATTTATCGGAGTTTCAACAAATCCCTTTGGTGTGGCTGCTATAAGGAGAGCGCGGCAAGTTTTACTCGTCGCGCTCTCTCCTGTTTGTTTGCGGTCGCTCTCACACAGCCTCTTTTCGATTCAGCGATTATCGCATCTCCTTAGTGTATTCCTGCACCTTCTCATTAAGTTTCACCGCTATGGGTTTGTTGCTCTCGCCCATGTTGGGGATTGATAGCACATTGCCCACTGCGCCGGGCAATTCATAGGTGTAGATTTCGCCCAGTTCTATCTGCGACAGTACATAAGTCATCAGCGTGTTGATGTCGCCCTCTGTCAGGTCAAAGTGCCACTTGGCGGCATCCTCCAGGCTCACCACCTTCACTCCGCTGTTATTAGTGCAGTCCACGGGGATTATCTCCACATCGGGAAACTTTGTCTTAATTTCATCTATCTTGCCCACGTTGCCGCGGAACGATGCCACCATCTCGTCAATTCCCGTGAAACGGTACGACGTCTTGCCACGGTTGATGGCGTTCTTGTAGCACGTCATCAGGTCGTTATATACCGGCACGATGGTTATCTTCTCTATGCCGGCAGCCTTTGCCATTGTCACCGCTCTTTCCAGGCTGTTGCCGGCCGATAGGTCGGCATCATACACCACGCCGGCTTTCTTGAAGTTAAGTTTGCGCACGGCTGTGCTCTTGCCGCTTGCCGGTGGACCGGTAACAATCACCACTTCTTTCTTGCCGCTCGTTATGGCACGCTTCAGCATGGTGCTGTAGATGGTGTCGGTGAGCATTTCCACAGTCCGGGTATAGTCTCCGGCATTCAGTCCCACGAATCCTATGGGGCGAAGCATCGCTCTCACGTTGTCGGGGTCCAGCTTGTTTCCGGCGCTACCCAGATATTTGTCCACCAGCTGGCCGGTTCGCGGCGATGCCCAGGCCACTGCGTCCCAGCCTGTTACCTGCGGCTGCGGAGCCTCTATCGTATAGACCGACGGATTCTTGTTGATGCGGTTATGCCGGCGGATGTCCATCAGTTTGTTCTCGTTGAAATACGAGTCGCCGGGCAACTGGTAGCGGGCGTTTCCTGCAGGGTCTTGCTTGAAGAGCATCAGCGATTCTTCTCCTTTATCAACGAATGTCACCCATCCGCGCGGCGACATGATGTATTCCTTGTCGCCCAGAACTGCGTTCACCAGGCAGTTGGTGTCCCACATTCGTTGCCCGGTGTCGCAAGTGTAGTTGGTATATACCGACTTTATGGGGTTTACCTCGGTCGTGGACAGGTCCACAAGCACGTCCTGCGGCAGGTAGTTCATGCCGTCGCCTATGTTACTGGGCGACATAATCAGGTCCACGCTGCGGGGCAGGCGGTCATAGAATATCGCCGACTGCCGCGAGGCGGCACGCATGTTGTAGCCGCAAAGGCTGTCGCCAGCCTCAAAGCGCCCCGACTGGATGTAGATTGATTTCACTTTCTTGTCCAGCAGTTGCTCTCCGCTCAGGTTTGAGTATTCGTCGGCTCCCGACTCGATGAGTTGCGACAGGGTAGTGGCGAATCCTATTGCCACTATCACTATCGACTTGTCCTCGGCCTTGCTCAGCAACTGGCGATACAACTTGTACCCATCGGGAAGTTTGGCTGTGTCAAGCGAACGCTTGAACAGTGGGTTTCCCTTAGCGTCTTTCAGGTCGCAGATCCCGTTGTAGGGGATAAAACAGCGGGGATTCTTCACTCCGTTTCTCTCCAGCCCCACAGGTATCTCAGGATGCCCGTAATATGTGTTGAAAATATCCACAATACCGGCGTTCTTCTCGCCCTCGCGGTCCACGATTACTCCTTTCAGATCCACCAGCCCGTCGTCAATGTAGTGGTTAAGCATCATCAGCGCGAATAGGTCATCAGTCGAACTCCCGAAATCGGAATCCAGAATCATCTGAATGGGTTGTTGCTTCTCTTGTGGCAGAGGCGTGTTTGCTACCGCACTCTGTGTCTTGCACGAATTCATGCCCGCTGTCAGCAGCACCATTGCCGCCAACGTCGCCATTTTGAAAGTATTCATAAAAAGTCTCATATCAGTTAGTTTTTAATGATTAATTTTCGCCTTTATGGTTAATACGCTTCTAATTTACAAAAAAATCTATGTTTTGCGCTATCTTCCGGAAAATGTTGTGCGAATTAGCCCCGTGAATAAGGGAATTTCCGGTGGGCTCACCCTAAGCGGCTCATCAATGGGATGGAATGGGGTAGTGGGTCACTCCACGAGGATGAACGTGATGGAGTCTGACTTGATGTCATCCAGGAAACGGTATGTGGTATCGCTTTCCCACGCGTGGTCTCGTTCCATCAGACCGAACCCGAAACCCGAACCGGCCGCACCGCCTATGAGCGACACTCCGGCCTTCTTCTCTTTCTTGCTATCCTTCACCACTGGTTTGCTATAGGTGGTGTAGAACATGGCCTTGGTGGTGGAGCACAGGTCGTTCTTGCGCACCTTTGCCACGCTTCCCACCTTGCCGGAATACTTCTTACGCACAACCCAACGGTTGCCCGCAGCCTTGTCCAGGATAACGAGTACGCCTCCCTCATCCACCACAATTTTGTCTCCTTCGTCGAGCGACGCGCCGGCACGCAGTTCTCCGGCCTCTCCCTTCACCGTAACGTGCGATGCTTTCTCTACGTAGAATGTGCGTGCCGTGAGCATGGTGAGTGCCGAGAGCGAAAGCACGATTATCAGGATTATCATCTTCTTCATAATTGTATCTGGTTTATATGTCTATAACAAATTGTTTCGCAGCCACTTCCAGTCCCACTTCACGCGCAGGGCGGCAAGCAGTGCCTTGTAGATGCTGCGGCTCTCGGGCACCAGCACTATCGCCGTGAAGATGAACGTGAACATATAGTACCTGCCGTGCAGCGTGGCATTTATCATCAGTATGGTGAGCACCGTGAGCATCGGTAGCAGCACCACGTTGGTCAGGTAGGAATTGCGTAGCCACTCGCGCAAGAATACCGTCAGCGGTCGTCGGGCTGTCGGCAGGTGCCGTTGTATCAGCGTCAGTAGCACCTCGAATGTGTAACTCAGAGCGATGGCGATTATCAGATTCACCCAGAACGGTATCTCGCGAGGATACTCCGCGGTGTTGTGCAGTGTCTCAAGGCAAGCGGCGTGTACCTCCACGCCGGGCATATACACTCGCGCTGTGGGCACTCGCACCACATCGCCGCCGGTGCTCGTTACTCCTATCAGTACTATGCGCCCCGCTATTTCGTCGGCGTAGTCGTCCACCTGCTCGGCCTGAATCACGCGGCAGTCAGTGTGATAGTTGACCAGTAATGGTGTGGTGCGGAGCTCCAGGCTCTGCTCCAGACCGTACCGGTCATTCCACAGGCCGTTCAGAATCGCCACCATCGACGAGTCTCCGTTCTCCTGAATGGCGCAGAACGTGTGCACCACACCGCTGTTGTCCACGTCCAGCATCACGCTGCCTGAGCGCAGCCCCAGCGAGTCGGCGAAGTACGATTGCACTGTCTTGCCGTCACCATCGGTCATGCGGGCCAGCACCACAGGGGTGCGCATCGCAGCCAGTGTAGCGATGAGGCAACTGTCGGCCTCGCGAGCCGACGGATGCGCGAAAATTGCGTCCACACCTATGGCCAGCGGCTCTATGCTGTCCAGCGCCGCCAGCACTCCGGCCACATTCATGCGGTTGGCCCGCGAACCCAAGTCGATGACAACCAAATTGTCGGTGACCGACACATCATCATCGTCATCATACTGGAACACCGTCTCGCTCAGCGAATTGGCGCTCACGCTCTTCTGATAGGGGTTCTTCAATCCCAGTGCGTCATACAGCGCGGCGAAAGCCCATGTGAGTAGCAGGGCTATCACCACCACAATCAGGTGGTCGGGGTGAAAAATGAATCGCATCCGAGACTTTCTCATATCACGCTTCCATGACATAAATAAGTAACATAAACAAACTGTATTGCAAATTTACTTAATAATCTGCAAACTACCGCACGATTTCCATAATTCTTTCTGTTGCAAGTTGAGATTATATTTCGTAACTTTGCAAGTTGTCTAAAAATGACTTGAATAATGGCAGATACCAGCAAACAATTCGATGAGGTTATAACCAAGTGCCGGGAACTGTTCATCCGCAAAATGGGTGACTATGGGCCTTCGTGGCGCATTAACCGGCCAAGCACTATCACCGACCAGATTTTTATTAACGCTAAGAGAATCAGAACCATTATCATTAATGGCGAGGCTAAAATCGATGAGGATATATACTCCGAGTATGTGGGAATTATTAACTACGGTATTATCGGTATGATTCAGCTCGACTACGGCTTTGCCGATACCGTAGATATGACGGCCGACCAGGCTCTGAGGCTCTACGACCACTATATGCAGGAGACTAAGAACCTGATGCTGGCTAAGAACACCGACTATGGTGAGGCTTGGCGTGATATGCGCCCCGCAAGTTATGTTGACTTCATTCTCTCTAAAGTGCAGAGAACCAAGTCTATCGAGGACCACGGAGGTAAGACTCAGGTGAGTGAGGGCATCGCGGCTAATTATCAGGATATGATTAATTATGCCGTCTTCGCACTGATTCGTCACAACGAAGGCTCTGAATAGCCGCATCTTTGCAACCTGTTTTGGACAGTACGGGCAACATAAGAGCTAAGCGCTTTAAGCAGGTCATAGTGGTCCTGCTGCGACTGCTTGTGGGCGGGCTTTTCGTCTTCTCCGGATTTGTTAAGGCCATCGACCCCTGGGGCAGTTTCTACAAGTTCAGTGAATATTTCCTTGCATTTGGCATGGGACCCATGGAATGGTTCGCTCTGTTCGCGGCTTTTGCCGTGGCTGCGGTGGAGTTTGTGCTTGGCGTGTGCGTCATTCTGGGCGCGTTCCGTCGTGGCTCTGTAGTGCTTCTGCTGGCCATGATGGTGGTGATGCTTCCGCTCACCCTCTATCTTGCCGTGACTGATGCCGTCCCCGATTGCGGCTGTTTTGGCGATGTATGGGTCATAAGTAACTGGGCCACTTTCGGCAAAAATGTGCTCATCACAGCCGCTCTGCTGTTCCTGCTCAGATACAACACTCTCGTGCCATGCGTCATGGGGCCGGCGGTTCATTGGATGATTGGGCTCGTTGCGTTTGTGGCGGTTATGCACATTGCTTTTATAGGCTATCTTAATCAGCCGCTCATCGATTTTCGCCCTTACAAGGTGGGAACTTACATGGTTAGCGGTGCCGCCGGTGATGACGGCGACGATTACGTGTTCATATATGAGAAAGGTGGAGTGGAACGCGAGTTCGCAATCGACAGTCTTCCTGGTGACGACTGGAACTACGTGCGGCGTCGCTCTCTCGGTCACAGCAATGTGGTGGAGCAGCATGGGCAGGTGATACCCGTATTCGACGGCGACGTGGATGTTAGCAGCGAGATATTCAATGGCGGTGACGCATTGCTGCTTCTCTTCCCCGACATTTCCGAAGTGAGTATCGCTTACACTTACATTATTAATCAGCTCGTGTCAATGGCCGGGCAGGCTGGTGTGCCGGCCTATGGTATCACCAGCGGTACCGAGTTGCAGATGATGCAGTGGAACGATATCTCCATGGCTGCTTACCCGCTTTTCACCGCCGATGATTCCGACATCAAGATGCTGGCCCGCGGAAATCCGGCCGTGGTGATGATTCTAGGCGGTAAGGTAGCGTGGAAACGCACTCTGCGCTCCATCCCGCCGGCTGCGGTATCCAAAGACCGCGACGTGCACATCACTGCCTCTCAGATCAACAAGGATATGGGGCAACCTTTCTCGCTAAGTTCCATCCTAAAGTCGATGGCCATAGCATTGCTGGCACTGTTGCTCATTAACCGCACTCACAGGCTTGTGTGGTGGGTGAGAAAATTGTTCCGCAAGCCGCCACCGAACGGAAACTGACGCTGCAGGGTAGCGCTTTCTCGCAAGAAATCCCCGAATGGCTCAGTTATTTCAATTATCTTTTGTAAATTTGCACTCAGAATTCATAGTCAATTAAAAATATTTTAAGAAAATGAGAAAAAACATTGTTGCGGGCAACTGGAAGATGAACACCACAGTTCCCGAAGGTGTAGCCCTGGCTCACGCAGTGGAAGCAGCGGTATTTGCCGCTCCGGAGTTGAAATGCGAAGTTATTGTTGGAGTGCCCTTCACTCACCTCACTGCCGTTAAGAACGTGATTAGCAAAGTGAAACTTGCCGCTGAGAACTGCGCCGACCACAAGAGTGGTGCTTACACCGGCGAAGTATCTGCTGCCATGGTGGCTTCTACGGGTGCCGAGTATGTGATTCTCGGACATTCCGAGCGTCGCGGATACTACAACGAGACTATCGAAATGCTCAAGGAAAAGGTTGACCTGGCGCTGTCCAATGGCCTGAAGGTGATCTTCTGCTGCGGCGAGAGCCTCGACGAGCGTAAGGCTGGAACTCACTTCGACGTTATCAAGAACGAAATCGAAGGCTCGCTCTTCCACCTTAATGCTGAGGAATTCGCTAAGATAGTTATCGCTTACGAGCCTATCTGGGCCATCGGCACCGGTGAAACTGCAACGGCCGAACAGGCTCAGGAAATTCACGCGTTTATCCGTGGTCTGCTTGCAGGCAAGTATGGCACGCAGGTGGCCGACGACACCACTATCCTCTACGGCGGTAGCTGCAAGCCTTCTAACGCTGCCGAGCTCTTTGCCAAGCCCGACATCGACGGTGGCCTCATCGGTGGTGCCTCGCTCAAGGCTGAGGACTTCATGGGCATCGTTACGGCTTTCTGATTCTGTTCCGCACAAGACGCAAATCACACAAAAAATTGGTTGCAAGGGTATTTTTTTATACCTTTGCAACCGATAATATGAATCGTTATGGTTTTTCAAGGCTTTAAAAGGACATTTTTAATCGTTGCAGTTCTCGCAGCGGCGCTTTGTGTGGCGGCGCAGACCCCCGACATTGAGAAGCATATCACATCTTCGTCGGCCGGGCAAGTTACTATTTCCGCTCCCGCGGGACTGGCCAAGCGTGAAGTCAATAAAGCCAAGGAAGATGATAAGAAAGTGGCTAAGAACCCCGATAATCAGTCGGATTTAGCCGAAGACAAGGCGGCCGATAGCACAGAGGCCGATGAGAAAAAAGATACTAACAACCAGCGGCGGAGCGATGGCTTTATTGCCAACCGCTCTGTTGGGTTCAGAATTCAAGCCTTTTCAGATAACAATTACAAGAACGCCAAGCAGAATGCGCAAGCGCGCGCACGTGTAATCGCGGCCAAGTTCCCTCAGTGGAGAACCTATTTGGCCTACAAGGCTCCCACGTGGAGACTCCGTGTAGGGGATTTCAAGAACAAAGAGGAAGCGCAGAAAGCGCTCGCCGCCCTCAAGCGCAGTTTCCCCTCTTATTCGGGACAATTCTCAATTGTGCGCGACAGAATTAACATTTGGGGTTATGACAAATAACGATAACAACAGATACAGCCAGCAAAACATCGACGAAATAGCAGGGCATTTTCGGGCCATTCTGGAACTTCTCGGCGAAGACCCTGACCGAGAAGGCCTGCTCAAGACTCCGCAGCGTGCAGCACGCGCATTGCTCTATAACACCTATGGATATGAGCAGAATGCGGCACAAATTATTCACTCGGCCATTTTTGCGCATCCGGGCTCCGAAATGGTGGTTGTAAAGGACATGGAGTTCTATTCTCTTTGTGAACATCACGTGTTACCCTTCTTCGGAACCATTTCGGTGGGGTATATCCCCGACGGTAAGATAGTGGGCCTCAGCAAGATTGCACGCATCGTGAACACGTTCTCGCGTCGCTTGCAGGTGCAGGAGCGGCTCACCTCGCAGGTCTGCGACTTGCTCACGCAGGAACTTTCCTCGCTCGGCGTTATTGTTTACTGCCGTGCCCAGCACCTGTGCATGAAAATGCGTGGTGTGGAGAAACAGAACTCCTCCACCGTCACCATCCAGTACAGCGGTGCCTTCAAGGACATCGCTCTTCGCAACGAGTTCCTCGCCATGATAGGCGAGTGACTATTATTAAAACGGCTCGCCCGTTTTTTCTAAAATCTGCTTACGTAAGGTTAGCCCTTAGCTCAACGAATTTTGCGCTTGTAAGTCGGTAAAGCCGGTGCAAGCAATAGAGCAACCTTTGTCAATTTCGCAAGGCCCGAATTTGCCGCATCTTCGAGGTCAACGGTCTGAATTTTTCTCTGAATTTTCGCATTTCAAAGCCTTCTGGATGAGGGAAATTGCCTACCTTTGCATTTAGTCTTAATATTCAAAGAAATGCTGTTGTGAAAACAGTCCATCAGTATGTGTTAAATTACTACTATGCTTCTTATGATTCTCGATTCGAGATTAAACCTGATGGGGTTTATGACGCATCAAATAATAATCGAATTATTGAACTCCAAAATTATTGTTTAATAATGGAACAACCTGTAACTGGAGAAGGCACAACTGTTGTATCAGAAGAAGGTGATCAAATAACCTATAATTTTAATGAGAGTGCCATTGTGACAAACAAAGAGCGAATTACATTTTCAAATAATAGTCGAGCATATGAGTGCATAAAGATTTCTAATTCCCAATATAAAATCAAAGAAACGTTGCCTGATAACAGAGAAATTTGTATATTGGAAATATCGGATTAGCCTGTCTTTTAATCCCACGAAAAACTCCATAATTTTGCGACATCAATAATCGCAGAATTATGGAGTTAAATTTTAATAGTGCGGGACATCACGTAACTGTTCAGCGAATAATATCATAGACTGCCCTATTGGGTAGAAATCTCGCAAATCAATTCAACAAATCTCTTGTTTTTCGACTTAAAAATTTGTATGATTTGGTTAGATTTGTATGATTTCTCGCCGAAGGCGACTAAAAAAGATGAATCGCTGAACAGTTACAACATCACTTCCAGAACGGCGTGATTCCCATTATCTGCCGCACCTCGCTCAGCGTCTTCGAGGCGCGCTCACGCGCCTGCTCGGCTCCTTGCTTCAGCACGCGCGCCAGATATTCATCGTCGTTCTCTATCTCGCGTGTGCGCTCACGGATTGGTGCAGTGATTTTCAGAATGTCCTCCGCCAGTTGCTTCTTCAGGTCACCGTAGCGTATCTCGCAGTTATTGTATGCGGTGGTGAAGTGCTCCACCACGTCGGGTGCCGACACCAGTTTCAGCAGTGTGAACAGGTTCTCTATGGGTTCGGCCATCGGCTGGTTTGGCTCCGTAGGACCTGAATCGGTTACCGCTCTCATCACTTTCTTCCTCAGCGCCTTGTCCTCATCCACGAGGTAGATGCAGTTGCCCTCGCTCTTTCCCATCTTGCCGCTTCCGTCCAGCCCGGGCACTTTCACCGGCTTGCCGCCGAAGTTGAAGTTCTCCGGCTCCTTGAAATATTCCACTCCGTAGAATGAGTTGAATCTGCGCGCAAATCGTCTGGTCAGTTCCAGATGTTGCTCCTGGTCCTTGCCCACCGGCACGAAGTCGGCATGCTGAATCAGGATATCCACGGCCATCAGGGTGGGGTAGGTGAGCAGACCGGCATTAACGCGCTTGTTGCTCTCGTTCCCTATTATCTCGCGTGCCACGTCGCTGTCGTCATCACCTTCCTTATTCACCGTGATGCCCAGTTGCTTGCGCGCCTTGTCCTTGAAAGCGGCCGTGCGCATCAGTTCACCTATGCCCACGTGCATGTTCAGCAGCAGATACAACTCCGGTATTTCGGGCACGTCGCTCTGCACAAAGATGGTGGATTTCTCTGGGTCGAGGCCCGCGGCAAGATATTCTGCCACTATGTGACGCACGTTGGCGTGTAGAACTGCAGGGTCGGGCTGCGTGGTAAGCGCGTGAAGGTCGGCTATGAAGAAGAAACTGTCATATATTCCCTCCTGTTGCATTCTAACGAATTTCTGAAGGGCTCCCAGATAGTTGCCCAGATGCAGTTGGCCTGTGGGTCTTATTCCGCTAAGTACTATTTTTTTCATATTAATGAGTTCCTATAGGATTATTTTTCGCTTTTTTTTGATGTGCAAAGTTAGTTATTTTGCGGCTTAGGTGCAAGTAATGCGCGCAACTGCCCGAAAATTCCTTCCGGTGCCACCACTATGCTCACTATCCGGTCGGGTCTCAGCGATTCCACTCTGGCTCCGGCCTCTGTGGCTATAAGCGTGGCCGCGCACACGTCCCATTCATGCAGGGCCAGCTCCCAGAAGCCGTCCATAAAGCCGGCGGCCACGTACGATATGTCCAGCGCGGCCGAACCCAGCCTGCGCAGTCCGCGCACCTGCGGAAGCACTCTTCCCACATTATCCAGGTTATTGTCCTTGTTCACGGCTTTGTCGTAGGGGAATCCGGTGGCTATAACGCTATGGCTTAGCCTCGTCTCATCACTGGCATGGATGCGCTTACCGTTAAGGAACGCGCCGCGGCCCTTCACTGCGGTGAACAGTTCTCCCAGGTAGGGCGCATACACCACGCCCACCACCGTCTCGCCTTTGTGCTTCAGGCCTATCGACACGTTGAACAACGGCAATCCGGCGCTGAAGTTGGTTGTGCCGTCCAGCGGATCCACCACCCACAGGTACTCGCTCGCATCGATGTCGGTCAGCCCCGATTCCTCGCTCAGTATAGAGTGAGTGGGATACGTCGTGCGTATCCCACCTCTTATTATCTCTTCCGATGCTTTGTCGGCGGCGGTGACTATGTCAAAGTCGTTTTGCTTGGTACTGATGCTAAGTTCCTTGTCGCGGAAATAACCGAGCTGAATGTCGCCCGCTTGCTTGGCAAGACTTATCGCGAACTCCAGCAGTGTTTCATAGTCACTCATTGTTTTGTACTTTTATTGAACACCATCTTCGGCGTCTTAAACTTCGTCCTCAATGGGTATCTGGCGCTTAAACACTTCTTTGAATGTGATCAGGGTTTCGGTCCTGCCCAGCCCCAGTTGCAAGAAGCGCTCGTGGATGAGCGTGAGCAGATGATCGTTGTTGTGTGCGTATAACTTCACAAACAGGTCGTACTTGCCCGTGGTTATGTAGCACTCCACCACTTCTGGTATTTCTTGCAGTCGGCGTATCACCTCGTCGAACTTCGAAGAATCGTTCAGGAACACGCCCACGAATGCGCAGGAATCATATCCCACTACCGATGGGTTGATTAGTGAGATTGAACCATTGATTACCCCCATGTTATAGAGTTTCTGGATGCGCTGATGTATTGCTGCTCCGGAAACATCGCATGCCCTGGCTATTTCCAGGTATGGTTTACGAGCATTTACCGACAACATTTTCAGAATTTTGTGATCTAACGAATCTAATTTTACTTTTGCCATGATTTCTGTTTTTTTTATTAGTTTTAATTTATAATCACGTGGATTTATGTTAATGATTAGCAAACTTACAAAATAAAATTGAAAGTTTAAAATTTTTAACTAAAATTTTTCGTTATTCACCCTTTTTTAGTTTGTTTTCTTAATCGGCTCTCTCTTGATTCGTCCCGAGTAATAAGTGTGGGGACAACGACACTGCGCTGCCCCCACACTATGCCCGTATTATTGTGTGTTATTTCGTGCGGATTATCACTTTCTTACCGTCTATGATATACACTCCTGCCGGCAGTGTGCTCACGTCACCTTCCACCTTGCGCCCGTCCAGCATATAGGTGCCCTTGGGGCCTTCCTCGATTGCGGTGGTGAGGTCGGTGATGCCTGTAATCACATCCTGTCCGTGAAGCAGAGGCAGGTCGGTAAGGTTCTCCAGATAGTACCTGAAGCCCAGCATATCCGTGTCTTCCTGAACACATTCCAGCACGCTCTTTGCCTGGTAGATGTAGTTGCCGCTCTTTACCTTCTCGTTCACCGAGCCGTCCAGATACACGTTGCTGCCGTGTATTTTCACAATTCCCTCGTTTGTGTCGTTCACTCCGGGTGCCCTGCGGCGTACCCATGTCTCCTTGCCGCGCACTGTCAGCTCTTTGTCTTCCAGTGGCTGCTCGGCTATGCTGCGCTCGTAGGTCACGCCCTGAATGAAGTAGATGGGGCCGTTCACTGTGTTACCGTCCAGGGCTGTATATTGCTCCTCATACCCCATGTCGGGCTCGCGGTATGGCATAATCAGGTAGTACTCTCCTGCTTCCATTGCCACCTCGTCGTCCATCTCGTCATCCATCGGGTCATACACCATCACGGTGTAGCGGTCGCGCCAGTTATACACTTCTTTGGGCTTGGCCAGCGCCACATTGTTTCCGAAGGCGTTGCGCACCTGAAGCCAGCTCAAGCTCACAGGCAGCACTATGTTGTTCCAGTCGCCCAGATTTAACGAGCGGTGAAGCACCAGGTTGCCGTCGGGGTAGTCCTGAGGCTTTTGAAGCACGGTGGCTTCCTCGTCGAGGGTGTACTCTTCCACGCACGAGTCGTCGTCAAGGCAGTCGGGCACTCCGTCCTGGTCAAAGTCCTCGCGGGTAAACACTCCGTAGAACTTCTGGTCTATGTTCAGCAGGCTTGCCACGGTACCTATGGTGAGACGTATCTCGTCGTAGTCGGTTGTGGGATTCATGAATATGTAACTCTTGTCGCCGTAGCCTATGGCATTCACACCCAGCACGCTCCAGTCATCCTGTTGCTCCTGCTTCACTCCGTTGAGGTAGGTCTCCAGCGTCAGCCAGTTACCGGCTTTCACACCTGCCAAGTAGGTCCTCGAGTCCATCACTATGCCTATCTGGTGGGCCGGGGTATATACATGACCCAGATCTATCGCTATCACCACGCCGTTACCCAGCGACACTGTGTTGGTGATGCTCACGCCGGTATCTATGTCATCGTCCACCATAAACGTCAGGTTGTCTATTATGTTTGCCACGTTGATGGCGCCGGCAAACTGTATCTCCGAACTGTTCAGCTTGACCCCGTAGGTCGATGATAACAGGGTGCCGTCGCAGCCCAGCGGGTCAATGCACGGATTCAACTCGTCAATGTCGCTTATGGCCTCGTCAAAGGCGTAGTAGATGCGGAACTGCTCTATGCTCACGTTCAGCACGCCGGTCTTCCACAGCACAAACTCGTCGAATTCCACGTTATTAGGCACCGCAATGGCGAAGCGCATTTTCTGCATCTCATTGCTGCCTATCAGTTTCAGCTTCACGGCGCTGTTCTCTGTGATAAGGCTCGTATACGTCTCTTCGCCGTTCTTGTATGTGCTGATGCTGAACAGATTCAGGGCATCAAGGCCCAGGCCGCTCGATTTGGTCTCCACCACGAAGCCTATGCGGTGGGCGTTGGTGCCGTCGCTGAAGGTGCCGTTCACATTTTTCACGCCTATGATGGGGGTATTCTCTGCCACTGTTAGGTTAAGCCGGTTCGCATTGTAGGTGGCGTAATCCTCAAGGGAGCGGTTCAGCACGTTCTCCGGTGCCTCTATACTTCCGCTGAAGTCTATTAGGGCACCGCCGCCGTACGATGCTATGTAACTCAGTGAATAGTTGGGTGCGCCCACGCTGTTGTTCTGTATCGGCTCGTCGCACGTGCTGTTGGCCGACATTCCGTACGATACTCTCACAATGTCAGAGCAACCGTCCTCTGCCGTCGCCTGGAGCACGTAGTCGCCCAGTGCGGTGAATCCCGTTACAAGGCCTTCTGACGACACCGATGCGTTGCCGCCTGCGGGCTGGGAATATACGCTCCAAGTCACAGGTATTCCGCCTTCGGCCACTAACTGATACTCTGTCTCGTTTGCGCAGATGTTGGTGCTGGCGCTGAGTTTCAGGTCGCACTTGTGGTCGGCAACCGGTGGGTCGCAGATGAATCCGTAATAAACCTTCTTTCCTCCCAAGTCTATGGTGAGTCCGGTAGCGAATGATATGTACGCGTGCGAGAAGTCTTCTTTGGCGGTGATGGTGACTTGCTGTGAACCACCACTTATTAGACTCAGATTGAGCACGTTTGCATTCACTGTCTCGCTCTGCACCTCTTCCTGCACGTATTCGTAGTACACCTTGCCCGCACGTGTCTTTTGCACCCACGAGCCTTTGTAAAGTTTGATTATCACACTTGAACCTACAGGCAACTTAAGTACTGAGCCGCCTCCGTACATGAAACCTACGGTGGAGCCTTTCTTAAACGGCATCGACTGGTCTGGGTCGTTGCGGTTTATCGCCGCACCCACGCGGCAACTCAGTGATGAGCCTACCCCGAGAACACCCCAGGCCACGCCGTCGGTAAGGTCATCGTTAATCAGGTCGTCCCCGGCCCAATAACCTGTCTCCACAGCCGCATCTATTGTCAAGTCCCCTTCCCGCTGCGTCTTTCCCTGGTCCAGCGAGAACGGAAGGCGTCCGTGCGATGCCGCGTATTCCTGCATCGATGTCTCTGTGATGGAGTTCATCACATAGTCGCCCACAAACGCGTATTTTATCTGAGTGGAGGTTATAGCCGATAGGTCCACTCCGCCACTGGGCATCAGTGAAATCTCGTCGAATTCGCCCGGTGCCGTGGCACTGAGGTCTATGCTCACGTCCGTCGAACCGGGAATGGTTATCAGCGACAGTCCCACGCCGCCCACGCTCTGGCCGGCCTGTACCGCTACTGTTCCCACCAGTGAACCTTCCTTGTAGAAACTTATGGCGAATGCGTTCACGATGTCCAGACTCAGCAGACTGGAGCCGGAACCGGCTACCAGGGTGAATCCGGCCGTGGTCCCTGCGGCGTAGTGGTTCTTTGTGTCGCGTACGCTGGTGATGGGAGATACACCCACTGTCGCGTCCACAATCTTGGGGAATGTTGCGTAGTTGCTCAGGTCTTCGTCGGTGAGGTTGTTCAGGTCGCTAATCCAGCTGCCCACGCCCACCACGTTTATTAGCTTGTTCACCATGCAGTCGTTCCCAATGAGTGCCTTTCGGTGACCGATATAATTCGCTGCGCTTGCGTCAGCCTGTTGCCACACTGGCTTACCTGTCACATCGTCTGTTGACCTATATTCCAGTTCGCCCGTTACGGCCTTTGTCCCGGGATTAAAGGTGACTTTCAGCTTATAAGGTATGCCGGCCGCCGCGGTAAGGGTATAGTTGGAACTTGGGAATGCTTCATCCCAAGCATGATCCTTCACTACCTTAAACTCTATGGTTGTACTGCTTGCCAGAGTGAATTCTCCCGACTCCCATTCGTAAAGGCCGGTCGTGGAATCATACGTCATGTCGGTCGACGTACTGGTCTCACTCCAACTTTCTCCAAACACCGATGCCGGATCTCCGGTAACTGAAAGTGATGAGAACGCGAATACACTGCTGTTCGAAGGATCAAAAACCACCGTGAGTTTCTGTCCCGAGTGAACGGTAATGTAGTAGTTCTGTGATGGCCAGGCATTGTCGTAGGAGTAATCTTTAACCACCTTAAATTCCACATTGGCCTCCGTACTTACGGCCGAAGATGATGTCCACACATAGTAACCGGCTGGGGTAAGCGTCATGTTGGTTGACGTGTTAGTGGGGGCCCAACTCTCGCCAAAGAGTGCCGCTTCATTACCCACTACTGAATAAGTCTCAGCAAAGCCGGTAGTTGCTAATGCTATCAGCATCATGAGAAATACGTGTCTTAGTCGTATCATAATTTTAATGAGGTATATAAGTTATTGATTGATTTTTTCGTTCGAGTGATAGATGGATATTAGAATGTTTCGGTTCGTCTTGTTTATATGCAATATGGGCACGAAATATCGGCACTGACTTTTTGTGGCTGGCTACACATATAAAGGCAGTGTAATCGTTTGGATATGTAACTGGTTGAATTACAGTGTGTTGTTGGGGGGGGGTAACTGCGGCACCACCCGGCAGATTTTTTGTCGGATTTTAGTCTCTATTCCCATGCTTTGCTTCAGCAAAAAAGATAAAGTATTAAAAAATTGCTTCCCTCCTAATAACATTTGTAATAACAAATATGCCGCAAAATTAGGCATAATTTGGCCACCCGCAAAGTCTGAATCGCTCTTCTGCTTTCGGTTTTCAGCCGTTAAGTGCCTGAAAACCGCTCCCATAGCGGATTTTACGTTAAAACTTAATTATAGTTAATAAGTAAAAATAAATGTGCTATATTCACCCTCCCCAATTAAACGGCTGATAATCAACGAATTAAAATGCATCCGGCTCTATGTCGTAAATTGTTGTACAATAATGACTTATTAATTTATATGGCTATTCGCTCAAACTGATGCTTACAGATTGTAATATGTTTTGTTTTAGGTGGCTTTTGGCACTTGTTGTCGTGTGATACTGACATTTACCGGCTGACATTTGGTGAATGAGCCAAAAATTGTCCGGAATATTTCTCATATATGAACCGAAAAGCGTAAATTTGCATTTAGAATTTATGGCCTGCGTTCGCCCCGTGAAATCACTCCCGGGGATGTCGCTCCGGCCGCTTTGCCTGATTGTTATTACTATGGGAGAAACAGAACATCTTAACATACTGAGGATTCAGGATTCCGACGAACTGGCGGTCCAGGTGTTCGAGGAGCATATTCAGGCGGGATTCCCCTCGCCGGCGCAGGGCAGTTACCCCGACTCCATCGACCTCAATCGCGAACTGATCCATAATCCTTCGTCCACTTTCTGCGCGCGTGTCACCGGCGACTCTATGATTGATGCTGGCATTGCCGACGGCGATATGCTTATCATCGACCGCTCGCTTGAGCCTAACGACGGCGACATCGCTGTCTGCTTCCTCGACGGTGAATTCACCGTCAAGCGTATATCGCTGCGTGCCGGGCGCCTTTATCTTGTGCCGGCTAACAACGACTATCCTGAAATCCCTGTTAGTGAGGAGGCTAATTTCCAGGTGTGGGGTGTGGTATCTCACATTATCCACAAAACTACGGTGTAATATCATTTTTCCCTGCTTTATGCTCTACGGACTTGCCGACTGCAATAATTTCTTCGTGTCGTGCGAGAGGGTGTTCAACCCTTCGCTCCTAGGTAAGCCCGTGGTGGTGCTGAGCAACAACGACGGCTGCGTCATCTCGCGTAGCAACGAGGCCAAAGCGCTGGGAATACCCATGGGATGCCCCACTTTCCAGATTAAGGATTACACCGACCCCTCACTGGTGGTGGTCCTGTCGGCTAATCATGTGCTCTATCGCGATATGTCGCATCGTGTCATGTCGGTGATTGGCGACTCGTTCGAGTCCATTGAGATTTACTCGGTTGACGAGGCGTTTTTCCGACTTCCGTATCCCGAGCCCGACCCGCGCAATTCCGCTCTTGCAGCCGATGTGGTCCGCAAAATCTTCAAGTTCACGGGAATCCCGGTCAGTATCGGCGTGGCTCACACGCGCACGCTCGCTAAGATTGCATCACACATGGCTAAGAAGGACACGGCCAACAAGTCCCGCGTGCAGGCTCTCACCGACGAGGACCTGATTCAGCATGTGCTGGAACGCACCGACGTGAGCGACGTCTGGGGAATCGGCCGGCGACTCACTGCGGCGCTTTATTCTCGCGGAATAAGGACGGCCGCCCAGTTTGCACAGTTGCCGCCATCTATGATTCGTTCTCTCTATTCGGTCACCACCGAGCGAACTCTGCGGGAGTTGCGAGGCGAAGACTGCCAGCCCATAACACCGGTGAATATGGCCCGAAAGTCCATTATGAATTCGCGCACTTTCCCCAAGGTGTTCTATCGACGAGAGGACGTGTGGGACGCTGTGCTCACTTTTACCGAAATGTGCGCCAAGCATCTGCGCGACGAACACTCCGTGGCTTCCTTTCTCACCGTCTATCTCCGCGGCGACCATTACAGGGAGGACCTCCCGTTCTATTCCAACTCCTGTCGGGTATGCATCCCGTCACCGTCGTCCAGCACTATGGTGCTGGTTCACTGCGCCATGCAGGCGTTCAACAGCATTTTCCGCCGCGGATTCGCTTATCGTAAGGCTGGCGTCATGGTCACCGACTTGCTTCCGGAGCGTGGTGTCCAACTTAATCTCTTCAGTAATATCGACGAGGAAAAGCACAGCAAACTCATGAAGGCGGTGGACAGCATTAATAACCGCCAGGGGGCCAAGGTGGTGAAACTCGCGCCGCAAGTCAGCGCGCAGGCTGCCCGACCGCAGAAAAACTATGCCGCACCCTCTCAGAAAGTCATTCGTTTCTATTCGGCTCCTCCCAAGTCCTGACTGAAACACCTGCGCACTCCGGCTGCCATTTTTCCGCGTTCCGCCATTAAAAACGTTGAAATGGAGTATTATAACGTTGGATATCATAACAAGTTTATGCGAAATTATTCCTATTTTTGTAATTAATTTTCATGTTGTAATCTATTCATGTTTAACATATAATTAAATCTTATGAAATTTGGTGTTTCGAATGTGAAATTCTGGCTGTTCCTGGCGGTTATGGCTTTTGCCGCTTCTAATACGCTGGCTGCAGACTTCACCGATGAGATTAACTCTGCCGCAGGGGGCCGTGACGAAGGGCACTATGTGGTCTATGAGATGAATGTGGGCTCCTTCACTTCGGCTGGCACTTTTGCCGCCGCGGCCAACAAACTTGCCGACCTCAAGGCGATGGGTGTCGATGTGGTTTGGCTTATGCCCATTTATCCACGTGGCGGTGGCATCAACAGCCCTTACGCTGCCACCAATTTCCAGAAAACCAATCCCGCTTACGGCTCCATTGCCGACCTCAAGGCGTTTGTCACCAAGGCGCACTCGCTCAATATGCTCGTGTGGCTCGACTGGGTGCCTAACCACACTGCCACTAACGCCGATTGGGTTACTTCCCACCCGGAGTATTACACTAAGAGCAACGGTAACTTCGTCAATCCTAACGGCTATGGTGATGTCTATCAACTCAATTACTCCAACTCCGACCTTGTTTCTGCCATGAACGACTGCCTCAAGTTCTGGATTGACCAGGCTGATGTGGATGGGTACCGCTGCGACTTCATCTCCAGTAGCGCCATCCCGGCTTCTTACTGGCAGAACACCATACCCATGATTAAGTCCTATAAGGCAGGAAAGACCATAACCTTCCTCGGGGAGGCCGACATCGCCCAGGATGCTACTCGTCTCCAGTCTGCAGGCTTCGATTACGACTATGCATGGCGTTTCCAGTCAAGTATGGCCGGTTTCGGCTCGGGGGGCACTTCGGCCAATACGCTCAAGAATGCCGTGAATACGCTGGTTTCGGCTTCTTCAGGCAAGTCGTTCGGACGTATGCTTTACGTCACCAACCACGACCAGAACTACAACGAAGGTGGACGCACGCTCACCACAATGTACGGCGACAATCGCTACGCTCTCACCGTGCTGGCTTATACGGCTTTCGGAATGCCGCTCATCTACAATGGGCAGGAAACCGGCGGCAACCAGATTCTGGACTATTTCAATGATACCAAGATTAACTGGAACTCTTCCGATGCCAAAATGCGAAACACCATTCGCACTCTCACCGCTCTCAAGCACAGCCAGGATGCGCTCATCCACTACAAGTCACCTTCACAGAATCCTGCCGTTAATTGGATTACAGTTTCCGGCAGTAACTCGGTTCTCGCTTTCACACGAACTAAGGGCTCAAGCCAGATTCTTGTGGTTATCAACGTCGGCACTTCTTCGGCCACCGCAACGCTCAGTGGCCTTGCGGCAGGAGAGTGGTCCTTGTGGCTCAACAGTCAGACAGTTGCATCGGGTGTTAGCCGCACCGACCAGTCTCTGTCTTCGTCTCAGTCGTTCACTCTGGAGGCTAAGGGCTACCGTGTTTACGTCAAAGGTGAGTCGGGCGGAGACATTGAGCCGGAGCAACCTCTCGGCGACTTGACCGACAGCTCTTACTGCTCCGTGTTCTATGAGTGCCCGGAGGAGGCCACCATCTGTGTATGGCTCTGGAATGCCGATAAGGGCCAGTTCACAGCCAACAGTTGGCCGGGCGACCAACTCTCTCGCCTTGGTGTCACTGCCGAGGGTAAGGTTATATACAAATATGAGGTTAACATCTCTGCCGCCGACGCAATGCCCACCAACTTGATTTTCACCAAGAACGGCAGCGCCGATGCTAACAAGACGTTCACCGGTGCTTTCGTCAATCACGGTTACTACATTGAGGGGCAGGGAGTGGCTACCACCACGGTTCCATCTTCCTCTTCGGAGCCGATAGTAACCGAGCACGACATCTACCTCGTGGGCGAAATCTCCTCATGGGCTCCGAGCGACACCTACAAGTTCGCCTACGACAGCAGCCGCGACGTCTATACTCTTAGCAACGTCTCCCTCACTGCTATTAAGGACTGGGAGAACGGTATTCCTAACTTCAAGGTGATCGACGATGGCACTTGGTATGGTTACAACGGCGAAATCACTGCCGCCAACAGCACCGTGACTCTTCTTGCGGGCGATAACGTGTCTAACGCCACCATCGCGGCCGGAACCTACTCGTTCACCTATTCTGCTACCACGCACCAACTTACAGTTACCGGATTCTCCGGTGAACCTGTTGGGTACGATTTCGAGGTCCGTTTCGGTACTTTGGCCCAGGACAATACCACTTGGGAGAATGTCCGCACTTTGCCTCTCACCGTCAAGGGCGAGAATGAATCTCTGTTCTCTATCTATGGTCTGGACCTGACCATGCCGGCTGTGCTCCAGTTCCACGACAAGGCGCGCGATCGGTGGTATCCAGGCAATGGCGCATACTGGTACGGACTTAATACCGAACATCACACCGACGTAACTCTAACTCCTGCCGACAACTTCCTCTATAGTCTGGATGGACTCGCCGATGGTTTGTACGCTGTTGAACTGAATGCAAGCTCCATGACGTTTAGCCTGCTCTTCCCGGGTGAGTTCACCTTGCTCATGGGGGACGTGAACAACGACGGCAATGTCGATGTAAGCGATGTGGTCGCTCTCGCTAATTACACTATGGGCGACTCGGTCGAAGGCTTTAACGCCGCCGTGGCCGACATGAACGGTGAGGATGGTATCGACGTGGCCGACGTAGTTGCCCTCGCCGGCATTGTCATGGGTGATTAATTGCTGAACTACCGCCTGTTAGGCTGCCTTTACATAAAACAGTTTGGGTGTGTCGCGTTCATCACGGCACACCCAAACTGTTTCTCGTTTAATTCTTTTCGGTCTCGTTTGGCTCGGAGTATTCGTTCACGAGATACACCGGACGCCGTTTTGTCTCATGATACACTTTCCCCAGATACTCGCCTATGATTCCCAGTGAGAACAGTTGCACTCCGCCCAGAAACAGCGTCACTATCACCAGCGTGGGGAAGCCGCGAACCGGGTCGCCGTAGAGTAGGGTCTTAACCAGAAAATACGCTATGTAGATAATTGTGAGGAACGAAATCACAAAGCCCATCAGTGTGGCAATTCGCAGTGGGACAGTGGTGAACGAGGTGATGCCCTCTATGGCCAGATTGATAAGCGCCCACATTGAGTACGATGAACTGCCGCTCACGCGGTCGCCGCGGTCAAACTCTATCTCTTTCTTCCGGTAGCCTATCCAGCAGAATAGTCCCTTTGTGTAGCGCTCGCTCTCGCGTAACTGGCGCAGCGCGTCTAAGCATTTGCGGTCCAGCAGACGGAAGTCCCCCACGTTCTGCAGTACGTTCACTCTCGACGTGCGCTGTAGCAGTTTGTAGTAAGCCAGCGTCAGCCTCCGTCGCACCCTCGATTCTTTGCCGCGGCTCTTACGCCGTGCATACACGTCCTGATAGCCTTCTTCCCACCATCGCAGCATCTCGGGTATCAGTGCCGGTGGGTCTTGCAGGTCGGCGTCCATTATAATTGCGCAGTCGCCGGTAGCGTAGTCTATCCCGGCCAGCATCGCGCTCTCCTTACCGAAGTTGCGCGACAGGTCGGCATAGCCTATACGCCCGTCTCCCTCTCGCAGTTCTTTAATCACCTGCAGTGTCCCGTCGGTGCTGCCATCGTTAATGAATAGCAGTTCCCACTCATAGTCGGGTAGGGCACCGGTTACCTCGGTCACGCCTGCGTATAGTTGCCGTAGCGATGCCTCTTCGTTGTGGCACGGAATTATTATGGACACTTTCTTTTTCATAATCTCTCGCAAATGTAGCGATTATTAGTCAATTCTCCAAATACACCTTCCTCTGCCCGCGCATCCCCTTTATGTGGGTGCTATTAATTTACTTGTGACGATTTAGCAGCAACTCAGCGCTATGGCCCGGTTCTCGGTCCAACCCTGACTCTTGTTGCGGATGCTGATTCTCGCCACTCCCATCCATTTGCCGGCCATCGACATTATCAGCCGCATCACGTCTTCTGTGCTGCTGAAATTGCTCTTGTTCATCGTGGCGAGAACACGTCCGTTGTTCTCAATGCTGGCGAATACTTGATCGCTCGGAGAAATCCTGTTTTTCATTGTAGTAATCATTGCTCTTCCTGTTTTTGTCGTCCCTGGGGACGCTCTGGTTTAACTTTCTGATGCAAATTTACCACCCCAGGTGAGCAACATTCGTGCCCATGCCACACAAACTATGTTAACATCGCCGTTTTTTCCCCCCACTTCGTTTCGCTCTGTTCCTCATCTCCTTTTGCCTAATTCCATCATTTTTGTATGGTATTAACATAAGTCCTGTAGGCCCTGTAGGCCGCAACCTCATCTTGTTGCTCCCCATTGTTTGCTCGTTGTCCCCAGCCATATCATCAGGCACACAAAAAATGTGCCGGACTCGGTTTTCACCTCTCCAGCACATTTCTCAATTAATCAGTTGAGCGGTAAACGGGACTCGAACCCGCGGCCCTCAGCTTGGGAAGCTGATGCGGTGTACTTTAAGTGTGTTTATTATCAGCATGTTAAAAGAGAAATTTTTATTTGTTGCCAATATGTTGCCATTTATTCGACAACTTTATCTTCCAACTCTTCAACTAACCGATTAAGCGCACTAATCTGCAACATAGCCGCATGATAGGCATCCTTATACGTGTTACTCTCTGGCATTTTGATGTTGTCTTCCCGAACTACTCCGGTGACAACCCAGTTCAAATCTATTTCCGGATAGGCCGCTACAAGTTTCTCCAATTTGTCGGAACCGACCACACCCCCAGCCGACAAGAAACCTCTGGCATAGCCGCAACGAGACTCTGCTGTCTTCAAATCCAACCCTTTTGAATAGAAGAATTCCCTAATGCGCTTTTTCGCGGAATTCACGTTCTCAACTTTTCGTCCCATAAGTTTATAATTTATATTAATGATTCTAAGGATATAGAGGCAAGCACACGGAAAACCCTACGGATAATCGACTTGTTGATTTCGTTCGCCTGGTATTCCGGGTTGAGGCTTCGTAACAGGAAATGGCTTTTATCGCTACCCTTGTCAATTATCTTTAGTAGTCTTCGCTCATCCATCAGGTCAAGGACATGAGGCGTGCCGAATTCTATGTACTCCTGCCACATGGGTATAGGCCTGACAAGTATGCGTGAACCACTGGGGTATCGTGGTGCCATACTATCTCCATATACAGTAAGGACGAAATCCCCATCCATTGCTACGGCCTTATTGAATGGCATATACGAGACAATGTATTCCGGTGCATCAACAATGGCATTAAAATTAAACCCACCGCGCGAATCAAGATTCAGAACCGGGACTAATATAATATCACGGTCTTGTGGTTGATTTGGCATTTCCTCTATGGTCATCGGGCCTTCACCAGTAATAAGCCAGTTTATATTAATGGAGTTGTCAAGTTCCTTTAACTTGTGTTTCAAAGTGTTAGGGAAATTTACATGCCCATTGAGAATTTGAGAAAAAGAGCTTTCGGTATAACCTAATTTCTTGGCCAATTCCTTTTGGTTCTTGGCATACCCATCAGCCACAAGTTTTTTTGTCAAAATTTTCAATCTTTCCAAAGTGCTCATATTTAGAAATATATAAAGTTAATTTATAATTTTATTAAAAATATTTGGCAAAAGTTTTGCATAATATAAAGAAAGTTTATAACTTTGCAAACGAAATATAAATATCAATTCACAAAATTAATAATTTTATGGGAATTATCAAAAAAATAGATGTAAGGCGAACGCTAAACAGCATGGATGTCGGAGAGCAAATAGAAATTCCGACAGCCGATGTCAACATTTCGACGTTGAGAGTTATCGCTTGCCGTGTTTTCCAGGGCAATCAAAAGAAGTTTATGATAACCCAAAACGGTAATACAGTAACCGCTACAAGAGTACGATAATGGCCGCTCACCGCCAAATAACAATCGCTGATGCCGTAAAGACCATTGACAAGGTATGGCTTACACAAAAAAGCGCATCGGCATACTTGGGGGTCTCGGTGGACTTCATTAAAGACCTGAGATTGTCAGGGCAACTGCCATATTATATGCTTGGCAAACTTGTTTTCATCAAGAAAAACGACCTCGACAAAATCATTGAACAACATAGAGTAATATAAAATCAGCAAAATATGAAAGAAATAAGACTACTAAGAAGCGATGAAATCATTTGCCGTGTTGCTCAAGTGGCAAAAGACAACAAATGGTGCTCCGTCTTGCTCTATAAGGATGCAAGGGTGGATATGAATATTCTGGATGAGGTTTTTGGCCCGCTCAATTGGAAACGCACGCATGAGGTGGTAAACGGGAATCTATTCTGCACCGTGAGCATCTGGGACGAAGCCAAAGCACAATGGATAAGCAAACAGGACGTAGGCATACCCAGCGAAGCAGATGCTGAGAAAGGAGAGGCAAGCGACGCATTTAAGCGTGCATGCTTTAATATCGGCATTGGCAGGGAACTATACACTGCACCACGCATAATCGTAAATCTTACAGATGCCGACATTAACAAAAAAGGCAAGGTAGGAACACGATTTCTGCTGACAGAGATAGGGTACGACGGCTCGAACATATCTTCTCTTATCATAGCCGATAACAAGGGCAAGGAGCGTTTCCGCTTTTCCAATGGGGAGCAAATTCCGTCCCCGGCTCCCCTCCCATCACCTGACAGCAAACCGAATGCTGGGGTAAAAGAACTTGACGGGGCTTTAGTGGCCATTAGTTCGGCCATTACAAAAGAGGACTTGTTGAATATCTACAATAGCTACCCAACCTTGCAAAGCAACCGTGAGTTCATGAAAGCGTTGAGTGATAAAAAAGCGGAAGTTTTATGAGGGCACGTGAGTTAGATATGGTCATTAGGGCGTGGCAAGGTCTTCAACGGACTCTTGCCGAAGATAAGAGATTTCTCGTGTCCATCACAACAACCGCCCAAAAGTCTATGGTCCGTATCGCATACAAGACCAGTAAGAACATAGATTGGGAAAAACAAATCTCATTCTCCTCAGATGATGACTTCGCCCGGTGCGATAAAGTTTTTGAAAATGTTTGTGCCACTATAATAAATCTCAGAAGAAATGGATAAAATAGAGTTGTATAAAAGCCCAGTGGTTTTCAATGCCAAAGACCACACTTATTTCCTCGGAGAAAAACAACTCCAGGGCATCACAGGACTTTTGTCAAGACAACTTTTCCCCGATAAATATAAGGGGGTAAGCGAAGATGTTCTTGCCAAAGCTGCCGATAGAGGACATTATGTTCACGAGATAATAGAAATGTGCGACACTCTGGGAGTGGAAAATGAGCATCCAATGTATCAGGCATACAAGCGGATAAAGGATGAAAATGGGCTTATATCACTCAGTAACGAGTACCTTGTAAGTGATGAGCAAAACTTTGCCACTTGCATAGACATTGTATTCCGAGATTTCTCTTTGTGCGACATAAAGACAACAAGCAAACTTGATGCCGAATGGCTCAGTTGGCAATTGTCAATTAATGCCTACCTTTTCGAGTTAAAGAACCCATATAAAGTGAGCCGCTTATGTTCCATCTGGCTGCCTGATGAGCGATATGGCACTCCCAGACTAATAGAGGTACCACGAATACCCGATGAAGATGTGGTGGCATTGCTTGAAGCTGATGCCGCAGGGATGCAATATCAAGGCAATAGGCATTCCGGGCTTTTGGAAGCAGACCAATCAACGCTTCCTATTCCACATGCTCTCCTTTCTCAAGTTAAACAAATAATCAAGGCGGAGAAGGAGGCAAAAGCTGTTAAGGACGAATTCTCAAAGAGAATGACGGAACTTATGGAAAATTACGGTGTTAAGAAATGGATTTCACCTGACGAAGGGCTGCAAATAACATACGTGGCTCCAAGTAAGACGAAAAAACTCGACAGCAAGCGGCTCAAAGCTGAGCACCCCGAAATTTACGATTCTTACCTCTCCGAAAGTGAGGTTAAACCAAGCATAAGAATAACACTTAACGATTAAAAATTTTAAGGACATGAGAAAAGTAATTATCGCCGGACGGCTTACGTCTGATGCACGCAAACTCGGCTCTGCCGAAAATCCTTTTCTTGCCTTTTCTCTCGCTTGTGATGAGGGCTACAAGGACAAGAAAACGACAGAATTTATTGATTGCAAGTATAACATAGTGGCCGTAGAGCCCTACCTAAAGAAAGGCCGTACTGTCACTGTATTAGGTTCGTTCTCATCACGTGAATATACAACGAGAGAAGGTGCACAGAAGTTTGTTATGGATGTGCGTGTGTCGGAAATCTTCTTTGGCTCTGCTCCGAACACAGCAGAAACCCAACCCCGTACGGCCCCTGCTGAAAGCGCACAACAGCCATCGGAAGATAACGGCTTGCCATTCTGAAACTCATCTATGCTCTATGGAAATATTTGTTGTCCGTAATAACCAAAACGTTCTCTGCGCTCAGGACCAGGACAGTCTCTCTCAGATAGAGAAACTCCCGTTAAACTTTCCGCTTAAAGTGAAAGTAACACGTGCAAGGAACTATAGGTTTCACAAGAAATTCTTTAAGCTGATAAGCACTGCTTGGGATTTCCAACCGGAGAATGTGCAGAAATTCTACGGAAATGAGGACACGTTTAGAAAGAGCATCCAACTTCTTGCCGGACACTATGAACCGGTTTACAATATTACAAGGGAAGATTGGATGCAGATACCAAAGAGCATATCGTTTGACAAGATGGACGAGACGGAATTTGAGAAATTATATAATGCCGTTCTCGATGTTATCCTCAATCATTTTCTCGTCCATCTTTCCGAACACGAACTTGATATATTTTATCAATACCTATGAGTGATGAAGTCCTCCGAATTGTGCATGAACTATACGATGGATATAACGGCGTTTCTTGGAATGAAATTGCGCTTAGGACATCAATGCCTCACTCGATATGTAAAAGGACAATAAACAGACTTGTCCGAGAAGGCTCTCTGTTATTCATCGGCAAAAACATAAACAAGATACCTCTTTTTAGACCAGCAAATAAATGATACACTCATTCAACATAAGCATTGCCAAAGAGTTTGGGATTGAAGAAGCAATTCTTCTTCACAACCTCTACTTCTGGATAGTAAAGAATGCTACTAATGGCAAGCACTTCCATGACGGTAAATACTGGACGTACAACTCAAACAAAGCGTTCAGTGAGTTATTCCCTTATATCGAGATTAAAAAGGTTAGCCGTGTAATGGCAAAACTCGAAAATGGGGGTATTATTGTCAAGGGCAATTACAACGAGAACCCATTTGACCATACATTGTGGTATGCCTTCACCGAGCAAGGTCTTGCCTATATGAATAATGCCGGATATGACGTGAGCAAATTAATCAACAAAACGGAGACTAAAAATGACTTATCGATAGGTCAAAATGACTTATCGGCAAGTCAGAATGACTTATCTATAACAAATATAAACAATACAGATAATATAAAAGAAAAAGAAATAAATAATAAATTATTTATTAAGAAAAAGAAAAACAGTGAGAATTTGCCCTTGGCAAATGACTTTGATTCCAAGTGGCAAACCATAGAGGACAAATTGCTTTCCGACAAATTGTGGGCAGACACGATGCAGCGCACTTGGGGAATCTCGTGTAAGACAATATTGGATTATTTTAAGGGGCATATAGTAAAGCAGGGCAAAGCCGATGATGTAACAGTAGAGAACCCTCAGAATATGAAACGTTGGTGCAACTATTCGGCTCCATACTTTTTGCAGGGCAAATCCTTTAGCACAAATCTCGGAACGGACGAATATATCCGTGAAGGTAAAAGATACTACAAATTCTATGGCAAAGAATATACCGCCCCTATGGATGCCCCTGCCCGGCCTTCGGCCGTATATGTATGGTGCGAACCGGAAAACAAATGGGTGTATGACGGCATTTAATTGTGTGTATCATGGAGAATTTTAGCGATTACGGCATAACGATTCCTTACAGACGGCATAATGGTCAAGTAAAGACTACTTGCCCAAAGTGTAAAGGTCACAGAGGCAACCCTAACGATAAAAGCCTTAGTGTGAACCTTGACATGGGTGTATGGAAATGTCATCATTGCGGTTGGACTGGTGCGCTTAAAGAGTATGACTGGAAAAAGACAGTCAAGCCGGTAGGCGGTTTCACTCGGCCTAAACCGATACGCATTGTTGGTCTTAGCGAAAATGCGGTGAAGTGGTTCGCCGGTAGAGGCATATCGCAAGAAACTCTTGGTAAAATGAAGATTGCTGAAGGTATGGAGTTTATGCCCCAGGATGGTAAGGAAATGAACACTATTCAATTCTGCTATTATCTCGACGACGAACTAATCAATGTGAAATATCGTACCGGAAACAAGCACTTCAAAATGGTTGCAGGTGCGGAACTTATCCCTTATAATATTGATGCCATAAAAGATTCTCCCGAGTGTATAATAACTGAGGGGGAAATGGATGCGCTTAGTTTTGTCGAAGTGGGCAAGAACAACGTCGTTAGTGTTCCCAATGGGGCCAACTCAAACCTCTCATGGCTGGACGATTTCATGGAAGGTTGGTTTGAGGATAAAGAAACTATCTTTATTGCCGCTGACACCGATGCAAAAGGTGTTGCACTAAGGGAAGAACTTATAAGACGGTTTGGGGCCGAACGCTGTCGTGTTATAACCTATGGCGAGGGGTGCAAGGATGCAAACGAACTGCTTATAGCAAAAGGCAAAGAGGCTCTGTTAAACGCAGTGGAAAATTCCGTAGAAGTCGATGTTGACGGAGTATATACTTTGAGGAATTATGAAACTGAACTTGACGGGCTATATGAGAACGGATTACAGCGTGGCATGACGTTAGGGCTTTCCCAGTTCGACACACTGATTTCGTTTGAGACGAAGCGATTGCTTATTATGACGGGCATTCCGGGTAGTGGTAAAAGTGAGTTCCTTGACGAAATTTGTGTGTTGCTGAATATCCGATATGGATTAAAGGTTGCGTATTTCTCTCCTGAGAACTTACCTCTCACATATCACGCCAGCAAAATATTGGAGAAAATTGTCGGGAAAAAATTTCGCCACGATTATTACGGCATGTCACCAGATGAGTATGAGCAGGGCAAACGATATATGGAGAAGAATTTCTTTCACATTCTCCCTCCTGAGAAGTACACTCTCAATGAGATAATCGACAGGGCTAAATTCCTCGTCCGTCGCAAAGGTATCAAAATCCTTGTTATTGACCCTTACAATAGGGTTGAGAATGATTTTGGGACTTTGAGCGAGACTCAGAGCATATCAAAAGTACTTGATGAGCTAATTAATTTTGCTATCAGGCAAGATGTGCTTGTGTGTGTGGTCGCTCACCCTCGCAAGTTTGGGAAAGATGCTAATAGTGACGGTTTGCCAACCATGTATGATATTAATGGTAGCGCAAACTTCTACAATAAGTGCGACTACGGTATTATTGTGCATCGTAATAGGGCCGATAACACCGTTATTGTCCGCATAGCAAAGGTGAAATTCCGTCACCTCGGAGAACCGGGCGATGCTATATTCCGCTACAATTACAACAATGGGCGTTACGTGGAGTTAACCGATGGACATTCCGATGTAAATCAATGGGATAACACTAACAGATTATTCCCAGAACAATCCACTTTCAATGGAGATAGCGAAGACGTGTTTTTAGACAATAATCAGGTGGGAGAAGTGCCATTCTGAGATATATGGGTGTGAAAGCCGTGCAGAACAGAGCAACACGGAAGCAAGCGTATAGCAAGCAAGGTCGTCGGAAGCCTCAGACAGCACGGAAAGACGTGCAGGTGGAGCAAGAGTGGCACAACGGGCAAGGTCACTATTAATATGGCTACTGAGCAGGGGTTCGACTCCCCACTCCACCACAACCCAGCAGGGTAGTCCACATTTTTGCTCGGCTTTTGAAGTCCGTGACAGGCTGGAAAGACAGCCGCCCCGAAAAGAGCGACACCACGGGCAAGGTCGCTGTAATATTCGCATGAGCAGCCGTTCAACTCGGCATCGGGGAGCAACTAACAAAAAGAAGAAATGAGACAGAAGATTGAAACCAAACAATGTCGGCAATGCGGTAAGATAAAACCCATTGACGAGTTCTACAAGAAAAGCAACGGACAAGTGTTCGGACGTTGCAAAGAATGTGCCAAGACAGCAAGAGTTAAAAATGCCTTGACAGAAAGCCAAGCATATCATTCACGATATTATCAAGAGAATAAGGAGCGTCTGAATAAGGCACGGAAAAACAAACGTGACTTGGAACGCAAGCGCAATGGCTACAAGAACCACATTCTCGCATTGTCGGAGATAACGGAAATGATTGATATGTATCGTCACGGCATCCCATGCAAGGTAATTGCACAGCGATTAGGTGCAAGTTACTCAAACGTAATGCGCTACATTAACGACTACAAAAACTCCCTTTCGGTGAACGCAAAAGCCGAAAAGACTTGCAAGGACTGCGCCCGATACCCATGCTTCAAGGGTATAGACACAATGAGCAGTAACCTTGCTTTGACGTGCCACGATTTCAATCAAATTATTAACTAATAAATACTAAAGACTTATGGAAGAAATCAAGATTAAAAGATGTAGTAAATGTGGTAGGGATTTGCCCTTAGACCACTTTTGCTTACATTCACACAATCAATAGACTTGGAAAAAATTAACGACTAAAACTAACTTAAAATGGAAAAGATAATA
>CALAVE010000043.1 GCA_937892215.1 uncultured Porphyromonadaceae bacterium | reverse complement strand
CACGGAGAAATCAAAATCAACGAAAAGACGATTAAACAACTAAACTTATTTGAAGACTATGACAAAGGAACTACAACGTAAAGTGGACTTCGCACATATACAAGGGGCTATAAATAGTTTTTTTATAGCCCTATAAAATAGTGTGTTTATAGTGTACCACACTACACAACAAAAATTTACCCTCACAACCTTGACAAAATGGGCTATTGTGGGGGTTATTTTTTGCACTTTTAGGTAAAATAAGCGAAAAAAGCGCGCGAAAATCTATGAAACGAACAAATTTTTAGTAATTTTGTGGTGTTTACACTATAAACACTATTCACAATGAAAACAGAAAAAGTAAAAATCACGCAGGTCAAAATCAACAGCGTGAACCCGCGTGTCATCACAAGCGACAAGTTCAACAAGTTAGTCAATTCAATCCTTGTATTGCCGAAAATGCTTGAGATACGCCCAATCGTGGTTGATAACGTAATGAAGGCACTCGGTGGCAACATGCGGCTCCAGGCCTTGAAGGAAATCGCCAAGTGGAAACCGGAAGCACTCGCACAGCGACTCGCTTCGCTCCCCGACTACAACCGAAAAACAGAGGGCGAACGCGCTGCGCTGGTCGAGCACTGGGGCAACTGGCTCGCCAAGCCACAAGTCCACATAATCAACGCTTCGGAGCTGAGCGAGGACGAGCGCAAGCAGTTCATGATTAAGGATAACGTGCAGTTCGGCCAGTGGGACTACGACAAGCTCGCCAACAACTGGGACAACACTCGCCTCAACGAAATGGGCATGGACGTGTGGGACACCCCGCCAACAACCTTTGCCCCATTGGGCGGCCAGCCGGCAACAACGCCGGTAGCTGAGCCTGGCGATGATGAGAACGATGGAACATTCAACGGTGTTCTCCCACCGGAGCTACAAGGCGTTGACCTTAACCCCAACGAACTCCCCAAGATAGAGGGCACTGACGAGACCGCGCGCGAACGAGTAATCATCGTGTACAAGAAGGAACAAGCAGAACAGCTCGCTAACCTGCTCGGCATAGCCGAGGTGAGCAAGGTCGTGTGGACACTGGACGAGATAATGGAGCCGAAAGCATGACCTATGACGAGTACATAGCATATCACCGCCGAGGTGATGCTGGAGTTGAGGAAAGAATGATTGCCTCACTATGTCGTCACTTCAAGTTGGACGAGTGGGATTCATTCCGATTGATATACTTTTACACTATGACCTACCACATCCCGAGTGCACTTGCTATGCTACTGGATGGTGAGCGCGACATCAAGAAACTCAAATTCCGAACAGACCGCAGATACGTACGGTGTAATGGCGCATATCCGCGATTGCTCAAGGAGCTAACCAAGGACAAGCAGGATAGACTGAAAGCCGTGACCAATACGCAAAATGCCTATAATGAGGTCAAGTCGTGGTTCTTCTTCGGCCGGTATGCGGCATATTTGTTCCTTGAGGTGTATTGCAACGTGTTCAAGCCCGACTGGGTGGATAACGTAACCTATGGGTGGGAGCCGGACGAGAATTACACCCTCGGCGCAATCTCGCTCACGAGGAGCAAAGAAAAGTCCGCGCTTGATAAATTCCTCATTCGTGCTAAAAAAGACGCAGGAGACAACGCTTTTGCCATTGAAACGAGCTTGTGTGCTATCGCCAAGTTCGCTAAAGGCACTCGGTGGGATGGCTACTACACGGAGCGGATGCTGGAGGAGGCAAAGGAGAGTAAGTATTCAAACATCATATACTCGCTTGTATGAGAAAGACATGTGTATTTATCAGCGGCACAAATTGCACCGGCAAAACTACATTGGCCAAAGAACTTTTACAGCAATGTGGAGGCATTGACCATACAGACGAGTGGAACACCTATTGCGGTGATGGGAAAACATGCTTCGGAGGAAAATACTCAATGGAGCGCCGGTACGGAGGCATAGATGGGTTCAACCAGACTAAGTGCTTGGAGCAAGTCGTTGCGAATGGCCTGAAGAACTGCGAGGTGGTGATATGCGAGGGAATGTATCTGCACACATTCGGGCTCAACCTGACCAACGCTATGTTTCAAGCAGACCGGCACCTGTTAGTGTTTTTGTACGCGCCGACGCAGACAATCCACTCGCGCCTAATAGAACGCAGTGGCAAAGGCGTTACAAACAAAGCTGTAATCAGTAAGCAACACAACTGTGCTCGCGCGGCCCAAAAGTGGCAATCAATAGGTGTGCCAGTTCTAACTTTCGACACAAGCCAAATTAGTGTTGAAGATGAGGCTCGCATAATAATCGCTAAAATCAATGAGCTATGTGGAGACAATTTGACAGAAACAACATTGAAGACATAAGGCTATTGGAGTCTTTGTGCCGTAACAGCGGTTCCCCGTCAGTTTCCCGCGAAGCCGCATATATACGCAAGGCTATATGGTTAACCAAAGATAAACCACAAAACTTATGGTGCGAGATATACGATGATATTGGCTTTTACTTGTGTACTCGCTGTAAATCACATGTGCGAGGTATATTGACCGTAGTGCACAAAGACTATCATGGTCGAGGTATTGGCAAGGTTATCAATGATAGGGGATTATTGCGCATGAAGTATGGTGGGATTCAAACGTTCAAGTTCCGTACTAACATCAACGAACGTGCTATCAACTTCTGGCAAAGACAAGGAGCGCGTATAGTGGGGCTTAAAGGAGACGACTACGAAATGGAATTAACAATTAAAATAGACAACGATAATGGCACATTACGGAAGTCCACGATGGACAAATGAGATAGCCGATTGCTCAATGCCGATGACATTTGACACGTACTCGAATTGTTCGTTCGGGTGCATTTACTGCTTCTCGCAGTTCCAGCGCGGCAATGGACATGGCAAAGATAACTACTTCGCTAAAAAAGAGGTATTGAACGTTGACCCGGAGCGCATCAAGAAGATGTTCACCGAGCCGGACAAATACGGCGGTCAGTTCACCGAATATATCAAGCAGCGCAGGGTGATGCAGTGGGGCGGACTGAGCGACCAGTTCGACGGTTTTGAGCGAACACGCGGCGTGACGCTTGAACTGCTCCGGTTTTTCAAGGAAATAGACTATCCGCTATGCTTCTCCACCAAGGCTACTTGGTGGACGGAAGACGAGCGGTACATGTCGCTTATTGAGGGGCAAAAGAACTGGAATTTCAAGTTCAGCATAATCACGCTGGACGAGGCCAAGGCGCGCGTGATAGAGAAAGGTGTTCCGTCACCGCTAAAGCGACTTGAGGCAATACGCCGCATTGCCGAGGCTGGGGCTGGCGGAGCAACACTCCGTTTGCGGCCATTCATTATCGGCGTATCTACGCCCACCTATCTTGACCTTATCCGCGAAGCGCACGACAGAGGCGCAGATGCGGTCAGCACGGAGTTCTTCTGTATGGAGCAACGCTCGAAGTCACTTCGCGAGCAAATGCCCGTTTTCAACGAAATGTGCGGATTTGACCTGTTCGAGTTCTACAAGAAGTATAGCGTTGCGCAAGGTTATATGCGGCTCAACCGCAAAGTGAAAGAACCGTTCTTCCGGAACATGAAAGCACTATGCGAGGAACTGGGAATGCGCTTCTACGTCAGTGACGCGCATTTCAAGGAACTATGCAGTAATGGCTCTTGCTGTGGGCTGCCTCCGCACTGGAACTATTCGCGTGGTCAATTCTGCGAAGCATTACAGATAGCCAAGAAGTCGCCCGACCATAGAGTGCGTTGGGGTGATGTGCGGACGGACATTGACGCGCTACTGAGCGGTTTCGACTGGCGAGGCGCCACTGGTTTCAACACGAACACAAGCGAGCGTGAAGCGAAGTTCTATGCTATGAGCATGGCCGACTATATGCGCTGGCTGTGGAACAATCCCCAGAGCGGACAATCACCTTACAAGTTGTTTGAGGGTGCACTCAAGCCAGTGGGCTATGATGCTGACAAGAATATGATATACGAGTATAACGGAGCGACATTCTAATGACACACAAGCAAGCAAAACAAAGACGTGACTACCACCGTAGCGCAATCATGCGGCAGGAGATAGTGGCCCAGCTATTCAAGCGAGGTTATTCCTATACGGAGATACGGCACGAGGTCATGGCTCGACTTGACCTTGCCTCATACTCGCTATCGACTGTGTGTAAGGATGTGAACACGCTGCTGGAGGAGTGGCGCAAGTGCCGCATAGAGAACCTTGACTACGCCCTGCAGTTGGAGTTACAGCGCATTGACGACTTAATCAAGGAAGCATGGGAAGCCTGGGAGAAGTCCAAGGAGGACGGCGTGGAAAAAACAAGCAAGCAGAAAGGAGTGCCAATTCCCGAGGGCGAGGATGGTGAAGGAGGTGGTGTGGCGACTATCTCAATGGAGCAGACACAAAAGGAACTGCGCCCATGCGGCGACCCACGCTACCTTGATATGATACACAAGTTACTTATTGAACGCCGCAAGTTGCTTGGATTGTATGCGCCGGAGAAGCGCGAATTGGACCACAAGGGAGGTGTGAGCGTGAATATGACTCGCGACGAGATAACGGCTGAATTGAAAAGATTGAGGATATTGACCGGTGGAAGCAACGGCTGACATAGGACTGATGCTAAGGGAACTTGAATTGAGACGCAGGTTCCTGCAACTTGACGCGGCAGAGAACTTCCGCCAGTTCCTGCCGTACATCAACACGTCCTACGACCGCCAATGGTTTCACACGGAAATAGCCGACCAATGCCAAAAGCTGTTGGACGGACAAATAACTAACCTCATGGTGTTCATGCCGCCGCAGCACGGCAAGAGCGAGATTGTGAGCCGACAGTTCCCGGCGTGGGCTCTGGGGCGAGACCCTGACTTGAAGATTGTCGGATGTTCCTATTCGGCCGACCTTGCTCAGCAGTTCAGTCGCTCAATTCAGCGTACGATAGACACTGCGGAGTATGGGGCAATATTCCCTCTAACCACGCTCAACGGCTCGCAATCCAAGGCCACTCGCGGCTATTTGCGCAACGCGGACCAGTTCGAGATTGTCGGCTACAAGGGGTTCTACAAGTCCGTGGGCGTGGGCGGTTCTCTGACAGGAACGCCGGTTGACATAGCCATAATTGACGACCCAGTTAAGGACGCATTAGAGGCCTATTCTGCCACTTACAGGGAGCGGATATGGGAATGGTACACCTCAGTGCTTGTTACGCGCTTACACAACAAATCTCGCCAATTATTCATAATGACGCGGTGGCACGAGGACGATCTTGCCGGACGCATCCTTGAACGCGAGGCTGACAAGTGGACGGTGCTCTCAATCCCTGCAATCCGAGAACGGCTCGACGACGGCAACGCGAGCGACCCGCGCAACGTGGGCGAAGCGTTGTGGGAAGAGCGCCACTCGCTCAAAAGGTTGCGCCAGGCCGAAGGCCGTAGCCCGAGAACCTTTGCCGCGCTGTATCAACAGCATCCATCCATAGAGGGGGGTAACATCATTCGCCGTGATTGGTTCAAGCACATCAAAACAGCGGAGTTCAACCGCATCTACGACCGTGAGCCCATTGTGTTCTTCCTCGACACCGCATATACCGACAAGACAGACAACGACCCCACCGGAATCGTAGCGACATGTAAGATAGGAGGGGACTTGTATATTACCCACGCCCATAAGGTACTGATGCGCTTCCCAGACTTGCTACGCTTCATTCCGAAGTATGCGAACGAACACGGCTACACGCGCAATTCCTCTATCCGCATCGAACCCAAGGCCAATGGCATATCCGTTATAGACCAGCTCAAGGAAGTAACCGGCTTGAATATCGTGAGTACGCCCAGTCCGAAAGACAGCAAGGAGACGCGCCTCTATGCCGCTTCGCCGGTGGTTGAGAGTGGCCGTGTAGTGCTTGTTGACGGAGCGTGGAACGAGGCATTCGAGGACGAAATATGCGGATTCCCTGCCAAGCCGCACGACGAGTACGTGGACTTGCTCGGTTATGCAATAGACTATCACATTAGCAACCCGTTCAAGCCCATCAACAAGGCTCGCACGGCAAGCATGATATACTAAACACCCAAAAGACTAAAGACAAATGGCACTAATCAACGACATCATCCAGTTAGGCAAGCGCACTGCCAACGACATCATCGCAGATTTGCGCGAGAAATCAATCGTGGTTCCAGCGTGGGGCGGAAGGGCTGGGCTTCAGAGCGAGTATGACCCCAAGAAGCATCCCGTAATGAACAAGTCAATATACCCAGACGTAGCCAAGAGCAATGGGGAAGTTGACCGCGTAACGCGCGTCACGTACAATTTTCAGCAGCTGGCTGTCAAGCGAATGACGGAGTTATGCTGCGGTGTGCCGGTTAAGCGTGTGTATGCTGCCGAGAACGACCGACAGAAAGAAGTGGCCGGCTACCTTGAGAAGGTGTTTTGCCGCAATCGCATTGATAGTGTGAATGTGGAGCGACTCACAATGCTTTATGCCGGTTGCGAAGTCATGACGTTGTGGTATGCTCAGGAGCAACCAACGACAGCGTATGGCTTTAGTAGCCCTCTCAAGTTCCGCTGCCGTAACTTCTCCCCCATGCTCGGTGATGTCCTCTATCCTTTGTTCGACGACATGGGCGACCTCATCGCCTTGTCCGTTGGCTATAAACGAAAAGTTGGCGGCAAGACAATGGCGTTCTTCGACGCGTACACAGCCGAAGCGCACTACAAATGGAGCGACAACGGGGCAGGCGGTTGGGAACTGATAGAGCAGGACAACATCGCAAAACTGGGTAAGATTCCTGCCGTATATATGTATCGCCCCACACCCATTTGGGAGGACACAAGCAAGATAGTGTACGAAATGGAGTGGGCGATGAGCCGCAATGGGAACTATCTGCGCAAAAACTCCAAGCCCCTGTTCTGTGTGTTCGCCGACCAAGAAGTGAATTATGGCAACGAGGGCAACGAGAAAGAAGAATTCAAAGCGATACTACAGTACCCCAAGGGAAGTACGGCAAACTATGTAACCTGGGCGCAAGCAGTGGAGAACTTGAAATTCCACATCACGGAACTTCGGCAGTCGTTCTTTACGCAACTCCAACTTCCTGATTGGTCCTACGAGAGCATGAAAGCAACACCCATGAGCGGTGAGAGCCGTAAGCAATTGTTCATCGACGCGCAACTAAAGGTCAAGGACGAGAGCGGACGGTTGCTCGAGTTCTTCGACCGCGAAGTAAATGTGGTCAAGGCATTCTTACGCCTTGCCTTGGGCGAGAGTTACGCCAAAGACATTGACGCGCTACCGGTTGAGAACATCATATCGCCGTTCACCATCACCGAGGAAAAGGACACCATCAGCAACCTTATGACTGCCAATGGTAATAAGCCCATCATCAGCCAGCGCGAAGCCATAGAGCAACTGGGCTGGAGCGACGATGTGGACAAGACCTTGCAGGAAATCAACGAGGAGAGCATGGTTGACGCATTTGAACTGACGCAGTAGCCCATGGCGCGCCGAGCGACTAAACCCATCCAAGTGGAGCCGAAACACCGCTGCCGCGAATGCGCCCACTCCAGCGACTGGTGCAACAAATCGGTCGCCGGCCGATACATTCTCTGCCGGTGTGACTACCGCAAGCACTACCACTTCCTTTCAGACCCCCAATGTGAACATTTCGTGTTGAGAAGAACCGATGCCCAAGCCCAAGAATAAGTACGACCAGACCCACCTTGCCAATCAAGCCAAATATCAGCGGCAGATAGACAAGATTTACCGACATGCTGTCACCGAGGCGGCAGCCATAGGTGTATCTATACAGGGTTTCGACCCCGAGCAGATTTTCAGCCTTGCCGACTTCCCGCAAGCGGCTAAGCGCGTGGACGAACTTGTGGCCGACCTGCGTAAGCAAATGAATACGTGTATCGTGAACGGAGTGCGTTCGGAGTGGACACTGGCCAACAACAAAAACAACGAACTGTGTAACGTGGTGTTCGGCGACAACGTGGCACGGCTCACCCAAGCGGAATACCGCCGTTACTATTCCACCAACGGCAAGGCACTGGACGCGTTTCTCGCTCGCAAGGAGGCAGGGCTGAGCCTGTCCGACCGCGTGTGGCGGTATTCCGACACGTTCCGCAACGAGATTGAAATGGGGCTTGACATCGGTATTCGCTCTGGGCTCGACGCCCCGGCAATGGCGCGCGAACTGCAGACCTACCTACAGCACCCCGACAAGCTCTTCCGCCGTGTGGCCGACGAGCACGGACAGCTGCACCTGAGTAAAGCGGCAGCGGCATTCCACCCTGGCCGTGGGGTGTACCGCTCCAGTTACATGAACGCGCGCCGGCTTGCCGCCACCGAGGCCAACATCGCCTACCGCACCGCCGACCACCTACGCTGGCAGCAGATGGACTTCGTGGTGGGTATCAAGATTCAGTTGAGCAACAACCACAACTGCCGTGGCGTGCCCGAGGGGGCGTTCTTCGACATCTGCGACGAGCTAAAGGGCGACTACCCAAAGGACTTCAAATTCACCGGCTGGCACCCACACTGCCGGTGCTACGCCACGCCCATACTCAAGACCCCGGAGGAACTGGCCGCCGACAACCAGCGCATCATGCAGGGCGAAGAACCGGCCGAAGAGAGCGACAACGAGGTGGCCGACCTGCCGGAGAATTTCAACGCGTGGCTCGACCGCAACGAGGAGCGGATAGCCAGCGCCAAGTCGCTCCCGTACTTCCTCCGCGACAACGATGGACTGATAAACGCACAATTCGCCTATAGCAGTAATAATGCTGGCACAACATGGCTTGTGTCGCGCGTAAACTCTTTGGCAAACAAATTAGCCAAGCCAGCCGTGGGCGAGAATGAGGCTCTTGAATGGCTTGACGAATTGGTGGCCAATAACCCGATGCACGTAAGAGGGCAGTTTAAAGGTTTTAATGTTGACCGATATAACCCCGAGAACTCGTTTATGCGTACAACCATAAGCGGAATTGGAGCAGAAAGGATTTCCAAAATACGCATATCCAACGAAACCTTTATGGTTGCGAGCAGCAACGGCACAAAGATAGCATTTAACCCAATGCGCGAACTACAGGGCGCAATAGAGGCTATTCGCAAAGGAGAGTTGTTGACCATGCAGCAAGAATACGCTCTTGAGTGTGTTTGGCACGAACTGCGCCACGCTAAAGCAAAAGGTTGGCGCGATTTGAAACAGGTTAAGAAAAACCCGCAATGGTTGGCTGTAATGGAAACTATCAACCAGTTCTGCGCACGCAGAACGTATCCTAAGTTATTAAAGCAGATAGGGATAAAAGCAAACCACCTCGAAACAATCATTCAAGGAGGTTACGGGTATGGGGTTGAAGTAAAGAATTTCATGCGCTTGCTCTCGCATTACGGCATTGACGATAAAGAGGTGTTACGCAAATTTGAGCGTTCAATCGTGGATAGCGATTATGATGAGATTTTTGGCTCGGTTGAGCGATTCCTTAAACTGAGAGGTGTTAAGAATGCTGGGGAATGTTTGCGTTTATTATCCGAGTCTGTCGAATCGTTTGCTAAAAAGATAGGTGACTGATTGTCCTCATAAAGGAATTACGCATATTCACGTCCGAAATACGTTTAAGATACTTTCTCATCATACGTTTATTCCCGCGAAGGAAGAACAACATAGCAACACCCCTTGCCTTAGAATCGTCATCTACCCAAGCCATATCTTCCCTTGTAAAGCCTGTTATCACATACCGTTCCCGTTCTGTTGGATTGAAGTCAAATATACTTTCCATATTCTTTCAATTTTTATAAGCGAATGTAAAAATTTCGACGCCGAAATGTCGGCTGGAATATTTTTGTATTTACCTGATAAACACTTTTATACGAGAAATGAACAAAAACATTGTTTTTATCGTATTTTGCGACTAAATTAGTGATTAAAATTGAAACTGCAAAATCGGGGCTGGTTTTTTCCGGCGCCAGCCCCGAAATGGAAGTTGGGTTTAGAACGTATTATTCGGTGTCACCAGTTCTGTTATGCCGCGCTTCACCAGTTTCTTGGTCAGTTTGGGGTCTTCCAGTTGGTCGCAGATAGCCACCCGGGAGCCGGCGCGAACGAGCCGGGGCAGGTAGGTGTCGAGCGCGTGGTGTGGGA
The DNA here is from genome assembly GCA_937892215.1 of uncultured Porphyromonadaceae bacterium. Classification (GTDB taxonomy): domain Bacteria; phylum Bacteroidota; class Bacteroidia; order Bacteroidales; family Muribaculaceae; genus Sodaliphilus. The sequence continues at coordinate 60,798 of CALAVE010000043.1, read as the reverse complement.
ACGCGGCCATGCGTGTTTTGCTATCATCAGCCGCAGTGCGGCAAGTAAGCGTAATGCCGCAAACCTTGTTCAGCACCTTAGCATCATCCTCGTAGGCTTCGTAGAAGTCGCCCACACGGAACAGCAGTATCGCGTCGGGGTGCTTTGCCTTAATCTCGCGGAATTGTTTCATCATTGCTGCTTCCTCACCGGCTCCATTGCTTACAGGGGTCAGCTGGTCGGGGCGAGCCGGTAGCCAATAGGCATCGTGGTCGAAATAGACGCAGCGGCCGGAAGATGTTGGCTCGGGTGCGAACCCGAGAACTTCGTGAGGGCCGAAAGTCGCGCCGTAATCATTCTTGAACATAACCATTTGCCCTTTGTGCAGGTCACAATTGGGCATGGCGTCGAGCACGGAAACATTGTTCCGTTGCACCCATTTCAGGAAATCTTGTTTATGTGTCTGTGTCATTGTGGTAAGTGTTTAGATGTTGTTATTATCGTTTGTTATATCGTTTGTTAGGGTTGCATAGTGGACAAAATTGCCGCAGACTCTGGCGAGTTGTCTTGTCGGAATAGTCCTGTGCTTGCGTTGCTCACAGACGGCCTCGTGAATACAATAGCCACATCCGATTTCTTTGGGTGCGAGCTCGTCAGCTCCGATTCTTTCCTCGAAGAGCCGAGTCATTTCCATCCGTTCATCATCGTACGGGCCGTTGTGGCCATACCATTCCTCCATAAGTTCAAAGAACTGCGCGTGTATAAATTGCAGCGCATAAGTTACGCCACTGAGGAAGTTGAAATTTACGGAGTAAAATTGCGGGTCGAAGTCCTTGTTGAACTGCTCCCAGCATTGGCGGATAATTTCTTGTTGCGTCATTGTTTATTGGTTTTAGTGGTTCTTGATACTTTGTTTGCCTTGCGGAATATTTTGTGCTTGGCAATGATGCAGGTGGGCGTGATTACGCGCCCATTACGGAAACGGTCTTTGTTCCAAAGGTGCTCCAGCGTGCAACCCACCTGTTCGGGCGTGAACGCCTCGAATATGGCGGCCAGCGAGCCGAAGAAGTAAAAGGAGTCGCGTTCGGGCGCGGCGTTGTAGAAACTCACGCTGATAATGTTCCCCACCGTTAATGTGTTAGTTATTTTTCCCATATTTTGTCTCTCGTTGCGTTAAAGTTCTTAAATGTAAAGTTGCCCATTCGCGAAAAGAAAATCGCTTAGAGGGGCGTTTTTGTTGTTTTTCGCCCGTATCATCAAAACATCAGTAGCATGTCCTCAACGTAATCAAGGTCTAGCCCCAAGTCGAGGCATGCTTGCTCCATGTCAGCATAAGTCAGCGAATTGTCGCTCGCAAGCGAGCGCAGGTTATCCATTTCGTAACCTATTTCCTCACCGGCTCGCTCCGGGGTCATATCGCAGCTGTTGGCTACGGCGGTCGTAATGTCTGTTCTCATTGTGCGGTTTAGTGATAATGCCCTCGCCTGCATCAGGCGACACAGGCGAGAGCGGTTAAACATTTATGCGTCAATCTTAACACGGTTGAGCAACTTGCCGCTAATCTCATGCAGGTCACGACTGCGCTCCGGGGTCAGAGTGCGTGCGTGAGCGGTAATCGCCTGTGTGAGTTTCCACAGGGTAGCCGCCCCCTGAACACCGTCGTCAGGGTTGTTGTTCATCAGCAGCTGCTTCACTTGCTCGCCCTCACTCTTGAGCAGTTCTCCCGACTTCGTGAGTTTCTTTACCTCATTGTCGAGGTCAACTTCAATCTCGCTTGCGCCCTGAATTTCCTGTGCCTTGCGCAGGATAGTGTCGTTGTCGTACAAGCCACGGGTAAGGTCGCGCACTGCCGATACGGTGGTCTTGGTGTCAAGGTCGTAGGTGCGCTGGCTCAGTGCAAGGTTGTCGGGCAAGCGTCCGCCAAGATGCACTTGCTTCATCACGCTCTCGCGTACCATGCCGTTAAGGCACGCACCGTTGAGCATAAAGGTGCGCATATCCACAGCCCCGTCGCCGTAGTCGCTTGTCGAGAAGCGCGCTCCCACAAAGATAATCACCTCGCCGTTCTTGGCCGTTGGTACGCTGATTGGCTGAGGCAGGATAGTTTCGGCCCACACCTTGGTATCGTTCATGTACGCGTCACTAATCACAGCACCTTGCCGGGAGGCCTCCTCCACGAATGCGGTCAGTATCTGCACCGAGTCCAGACGGCGGTAGGAGTCGGAAAGAACGGCGCGAACCTGTGTACCAACGGCGCGAACCAGAACGCGGCTACGCTGCGTCCAGCCCGAGTGCTCGTTGAGGATATTCGTTGCGAGGTCACGTTGCCACTGCTCGCCGGCGGCAAGGGTGCGCAGGTAGCGTGAAGGCACGCCCAGTCGGTCGGCCAGTTGCCCCACCGCGTTGTCGTGCAGGGAAAATTCCCCGTCCGGCATAGCCATGTTAATGTGTCCGTTGGCCGTAAACGTTATCACCGGGTCGTGCTGCTTGGCGCGGAGATTCACCCCGAGCGGCGCGATGAAGTCCTGCGCCATACGCCCCTCACTCACGAGACGTTCCATTGTTTCCTGCACTCCGACGGCCTTGCCCTCAATCATTCTCTGTACTTTGTTCATTACGACTTCATTCAGTCCTTGTTGCTTTGTTGTAGTTTCCATTTCTTTTTGATTTTTTCTCGCGCGTGAGCGCGTTAATAATAATAATAATAATTCTTTTATTCTTATAGTTACTGTACTTATAACTGTACAGCCGCACACTCTTTGAATGTTGATTTTTTCAATTTCGTTATTTGGTGCTCAAAAAATTGCGCTTGCAATAAACTGATTAACAGGGAGTTATATGCCATTTTTCGTAAGTTGATTTTCCAAATCTCGTTATTTGGTCGTTATTTGGTGCTCAAAATTTCACCTTTGCAACAGCCTAACCAACAGGGGGTTATGCACCATTTTCCGTGCGTTGGTGTTTTTCCTGTCGTTATTTGGTGCGGACAAAATTTAGCTCGTAACACCCAGTAAATCAACCTGTAGCGAAGCAATTTTATTAGTTACCCCCTGCTGCTGATTGGTCGGTAGGCGGTATCTGTCATAGTCACAGATAGTTATGAGTGTGAACTTGTTGGTTGACATACATTGTATCAACCCATAGCTCTCGAGCCAAGAGAGGCGAGTTCGCAACTTTTGGTACGTCATGCCCATTTTTCGAGGCAATCTATATACTGGTACCAACAACTGGCCACAGGCTATCGTCCTCCCACGCCAGATGATTTCGGTGGTATTCGCGTGGAGCAATAGGTACAAAAATAGATACCCTGTTTCGATGTCATCAAAATCATCGAGGAAGTCTTGCGGTAATCTGATGTAATGTTTCATGTTAGTTAATGCCCGTCAAGCCGATAGCGCAGCCTCTATAGTGTTATCGTAAATTATTTGCTTGCTTACATTCGTTCCACAGAGCGATGTATGCCTGTCTTGGCGTGCTGTAATAGCCGCGCTCCGGTTTTTCGTCACGCTCCCAGCTCCGTATCATATCATACGCTAAAGTGTCGTTGCTACGCGTTGAATACTCCTTGCCGCGATAGTTGATTGTCACGCGGAAACAGCCTCTCACGCAACCTCCCAAGTCAATGCGATACACAAGTTCTCTCGTTGTCATAGTAGTATGCACTTGGTCCGTGTCGTGCGCAACTTCTTGTTGTTGTGATTATTGTTTGTTGTCCTTAGTTCAGTCCGCGCTCCAGTTTGTCGATAGCCTTATTCGTGCGCTTAAAGTGTTCGTAGGAGCGAATAAGATACTTGTCCATTCCACATTCAGGAAGCATCGACATGGTGCGAGCGAACGCCATATATTTCTTCTCCTGGTCGTCGTTGTTGCCAATCTCAAAGGAGCCGCAAGTGCCGATGTTCATTGTGACTATGGTGGGCTCGTCCAAAAACCATTTGTCTTCAACTCGCACCTCAAATCCGCAGCCGAAAACGGCATCTCCGTCGCGCACTAGCGCAACATCAAAACCGTAAACGGTAATGCGCAATGCGCAAAACTCATCCCCAAGCACGTCCTTGACAAACTCGTTGACGCGTTCTTTGAGTTCATTGTACGAATCTTCCATCTCAGCTTCGAGAGCGTTCATCTTGTCGTAAATTTTCTGTGTAGTCATAATTGTAAAGTTTTATTTGTTATTATTTGCAGTAGAAAGTGATTTTGAGGCCGCGACGCAGCTTGGCTACGAACTTATCAAGCACGCAGCTGAACGCCTTGCCTACGAGTTTGTTGAATAGTTCCTCGCCGATGAGAGCGATAAGACCGCTCACGCCGACCAGTGTGTTGACGCGCTTACCGTTCTCGTCGCGTCCGTAAACCTTGATTCGGAAGTTCAGGTTGATTGTCCTTGTTGTGTATAAATGACTTCTCATAGTTTTGTTCTTAGAAAAAAGAGTGGGATGTGTTTATAATGTAAACATGGAGATTTCGTTTTTCCTCCTTCCACCCCACTCTTGCCTGATGGGCGGCGTTGTTGTGATTATAAAAATGCGTGAGTGTTATTCTTTGGTTGCTAATGCGTTGATTAACTCCGCGTAATCGAGCAACACGGCGTAGATGTGCGCGGCTGCTTTCGCTGGTGCCTCGGAGTTGTGCACCTGCAGCATGGCGTCGCAGATAGATGCTTTCTGGCTGGTTAATACATCAGCGCTACGGTAGTCCAGGATGAGGTCCGTTGCGGCGTGAGTGACTTGAATTGTTTCCATTTTTCGATTGATTTTTAACAAAAAATGCCTTCTGCTTAGGCGTGTCAGGTTCAATCGTCACCTTGTGGGCGTTTCCGCTTTCCACCACCATACAAAAGGCAAAATATTTTCATTGAGGCAAAGCCCCACGATTGATTTGACACCGCTAAGTTACGGCGATATTTTGAAATAGCAAAATTTTTTACAATCTTTTTTTCGTACTTTTTTTCAACAAATCGCTTGAATGTTGTCGAGTACAGGAGTTCGACAATCGTTAAAAAATATTAAAATAACTGGCATAGGTGTTTATGTTATAAATATTCTGTATTTTTGCGTAAACAAATTTGTTAAATCATCAAACAGCATGAAACAGAAAATTTTTTCCGCGTTGGAAGCCAAGTTTGAGGGGGTCAACGCAAATATCCTGAACAGGATTGCCGACATGCTCGCCAAGACTGTTAAAACCGATGAAGAGGTAAAGACCGCAGTTGAGGGAATTACCAAAGACTACATCGACATCATTGAGGCATACGGCGATAGCCGCGCCACCAACGCTCAAAAGACCGCAGTAGCAAACTACGAGAACAAGTACGGCCTACGCGCCGGCGAGAAGGTGAGCAAGGAAGACCCAAAAGCCAAAGAGACCAAATCGGCAGAGCCGGACGAGACTCCTGCATGGGCGCGCGAGTTAATTCAGAACAACAAGGAATTGACCGAACGCCTCAACCGCATGGAGGGCGACCGCACCGCCGCAAGCCGAAAGCACGATATTGACGCTATCGTCGGCAAATTGCCAGAAACACTCCGTAAAGGTTATTCTCGCATATCGCTTGACACCCTCACTGATGAGGAGTTCAACGCGCTCAAGGGGGAGATAACTACCGAAGTGGAGGCAATCAACCGCGATGCCAGCATTAAGAGCGCAGTTTTCGGCCGTCCTACTAACGGCGGACTTGGTACAGGAGGTGGGGGCGGAAACGTCACCGAGGCATCCGAAGCCGAGGTCAACGCCGTGGTGGACAAAATGAATATTTAGTAACCTAAAAACAGAGAAAATCATGCCACAAGCAAATCTCATCAAAGAAGATTACCTCATTGAGGATGGGCTGGAGAGCATCGTCATTGTGAATGCGCTGGGGGATATCCCTGGTGGCCGAACTCTGGACGTGACAGGACTGCCCGATTCAACGAAAGTAATCAAGGCGGGGCACATCATCATTGCCGACTCCAAAGGTACGGCCAAGCCCATGCCGGTAAACGCCGGAGGCACAGCGTATGGCTCGCTCCCCGCAAGCCACAGTTATCTCGGAGTGCTCAAAGCGACAATCAGCGTAAAAGACCCACGCGCCGCAATCGTGACCATGGGCCAAATCAATCAGGCTGCTTGCCCGTTCCCCGTGACCTCGGCCATGAAATCGGCTCTGCCGAACATTCAGTGGCTGTATTAATAGTCATTAACCCATTAAGAACAAAGTTATGCAGACATCTTTATTTGCAGACATCGTCGAGAAGTATTTTCGACTGGTAATCGGCAAGATTACCGAGAAATTCAACGGCAACAAGACCGAGCCGGTGATGCTCCACAAGACTATGCTCAAGGAGGAATATTCTCCTGACCTGCAATGGGGCTCAACCGAACTGAATCACTCAATCGTGGCCGCTGACGTTGTATCGCTTGACTCTTCCCTGCCGCTCAAGAAGCGCGGCAAGATGAGCAATGCCACCGGAACTATCGCCAAGTTGGGTGTGAAGTTCCGTAAGGGCGAGCGTCAGATAACCAACATCAACATCCTCAAGGCACGCGGTGTGGAAGAGAACACCGTGGCGAGCAAAGTGTTCGATGATGCGCCCAAGGCCATCCGCGCCATTGACGTACGCAACGAAATCATATTCGAGCAGGGCTTGTCAACCGGTATAGTCCTTGTGACTGACGCCGGCGACGAGAATAGCACCAACGACGGAACTGGCGTGCGCGCCGACTTCGGCTACAAAGACGAGAACAAGTTTAAGGCCTCCGTAGCCCCGTGGGGCAAGAGCGTGGCTCGGCCGTTGGACGACATCCGCCAGATGTTCGACAAAGCGTCAGAGGACAGCAACGTAATCAACCACGTGTACATCACGCAGAAGTATTTCAATTATCTGCGTAAAAGCGAACAGGCGAAACTGCTTGCCGCTACCTTTGCGGGGCAGGTGATTACTGCCAAATCGTTGCTCCCAGAGCCAAGCAGAAGCGCGTTCCTTGACGCGTTGAGCGACGAGTTCGGTGCTACGTTCCACATCGTCAACTCCGTGTTCAAAGTGCAGAACCCCGACGGCACGGAGACTCCTATACGCCCATGGGCTGAGGCTAACATTGTTGGTGTGCCGGAGGAAGTCGTAGGACGTCTTGTTTACGGCACGCTGGCCGAGGAGACCAATCCCGTTGCTGATGTAAGTTACACCAAGTCGGGCAGCTACATACTTGTGTCCAAGTATAGCAAGACCGACCCATTGGAGGAGTTCACCGCCGCACAAGCACTTTGCCTACCGGTTATCGATGGTGGCGACAGCATATACTTGCTGACCGCTGACGAGACCGGCGACAATGCGCTGGTTGTGACCAATGACGACTTGGTGGATGGCGAGATTGAAGTGGCCAAGACCGCTTCTACTGTCACACTCGAAGTGGACTATAAGGGTGATGCCGATGCGCTCTCCGTAGAGTCCAGCGAGTCGTGGGCTACCGCCAAGAAAGCCGACGGAAAGGTTATAGTCAAGGTTGCAGCCAACAGCACAACAAGTGCTCGCGAGTCGGTTGTTAGCGTGACCGACGGCTACAACACCGTGGAAGTAACCGTCAAGCAGGCGGCTAACGCATAACACTGTGACCGATGGCTACTATCCTTGAAGCCCTCAAGGGCATAAACGCCTACCCGATTCCGCCCAATACGCTCGAAGAAGTGTGTTTGCGGCGAGAAGTCGTTCCGGAGACCTGCGTCACGGTGGACGACCTCAAGAGCAGAGCGTTCAACCTGTGCCGCGCGGACTTGCTGTTGTGGCTATCCTATGCGCCCAATGTGTCGCAGGGAGGCCAGTCGTACTCGTTCACCGATGAACAACGACAGCAGTTCCGCAACGAAGCGCAGCAACTCTATGAGGAGTTCAAGGAAGAGGAAATCATTCCTAAGACCATATACGGCTACAAAGGTGACCGGCTATGATTATTGTTAATGGTTCAATAGAGGTGAAACACAAGCAGGGCGGTGGCATAGACCCAACAACGGGGTATGCCATACCTGCGGCCTCGGAATGGGGCGAGCCAATTCCATGCCAGTACTACTACACCCTATACAACCAATTGGCAAGAGTCAACGGAGAGCATTATACCGCGCGCGCCTACACGATATTGATAGAGCAGAGGACGTTCACCGCAGAACAAATCCGCTTGCGCGACCGTCTGGGCAATATCGTGGGCGAGTTCTCAATTCAGCAGATTGAGCCACTCGATGCGGTGGGGCAGTATAGGATTCTTGTGTGATATGCCAGTCACTTGTACAACACCGAAAGCGAAGCTGGACGAGGCTATAAGGCAGCAGGCCGAACGTTACCGGCGCACAGTGCTCCGCACCTTGCAATACATCGGAGAACGCGCTATCACCGTTGCGCGTACCACCGCAATGAAGGGCAAGGACTTCACCAACCAGACAGGGAATCTTCGCAGTAGCATTGGCTACGTTGTTGTTTACAACGGGCAAATAGTGCAGAAGTCGGGATTCGCTACGGTTAATGAGGGGAGCACAGGCTCAGCTACCGGCGTAAGCCTTGCCGAGAGACTGGCTCGCGAAGCGGAACGCGGTTATGTGCTTATAGTGGTCGCTGGAATGCACTATGCCAAGTACGTGTCGGCCAAAGGTTATGATGTGCTTGACAGCGCGGAAATGACAGCAAACGACCTTGCAAGGCAACTTCTTAAAGCGTGAATTGACAATAAATACTTCCTCTATGGCTAAGACAGGCTCTCAGGTACAAAGCGACATTTACGCGTTTCTCAAGGCAAGCAAACTTGCGAACGCGATAAATGGCGGTATATACCGCGAAGGACTTCGCCCAAGGGATTCACACAACGAAGACGCGGTGGTTATCTTCACCGCTGGGTTAGTGGGCGAAATCCAAACGGGCGTTGTGACAATCAACATCTACGTGCCGGATATAGACCCTTACGGTAATGGCGTGCAAACGATTGACGGAGCGCGTTGTGCGGAGGTAGAGCAATTGGCCGCTGAATGGGTCGAGAGCCTGACAGCCAGCGAGAGTAATTACAAGTTCCGACTCACGCAGACGATAGCCACCTATAACGAGGTGGAAACGAACCAGCACTTTGTGTCCGTCAAACTCGGATACAGACTATACGAATTATATTAACTTCTTAAAAATCAGTAATATGGCAGTAATTTCATGGGGTATTCCCAAAATTTTCGTTAAAGACTTGGACGGAGCTCAGACTTCCAATCCGTGGGTGAAGTTACCCACACCAGTTGAAGATTCCACCCAGCTTGAGACCACTAAGGGCGACAAGTTAGAAGCCAAGATAGAGGGCGGCGAGAACGAAGATGTTCGCATCAAAAGAAGCACTTACGCCTTGATGCTCAACATCCGCAAGGCGAAGAACCGCACCGCTCCTATACCAAGTGTAGATGGCGTAGTAGAGCACCATTATGCTGTGATGCTCCAACCCGAAGACCCGACTTGTCCTGGTTTTTCCATTGACCTATCAACCGTCAGCGTCGTAGATTCCTACAACGCAGCGGACGGCGCAATGTGGGAAATCCAGTTCGACGCGCTCAAGCCAAAGATTGGCGCAACCGTGAAATGGGGTGTTGTTACCGCCACCGGTAACGAGCTCGAAGGGTACGAAGTGACCATCGAGACAGCGGATAATGGAATTGAAACGGTGACGCCGTAAACAGCGATTAGCAGGGGCGCATCACTGCGCCCCTTTTCAATTTCACCGCCACCCATGAACGAAGATTGGTCGTACATAATAGCCGACGAGATGCTGGAGCGCCCGCATGGTTTCAGCGTTAATGGTGTTCGGATGAGCATCTATCCCATCACACTTGGGAAGCGCATACTATTGTCGCGCCTGTACGCACTGCTACCGATAGACTTTACTGTAATGGCTGTCAGTGCCGACCTCGAAGCGTTAAGGATTGTCATGGCAGAGCGCGAAGCCGTGTGCCGCATAATAGCATATCACACGCTTGCCAACAAGAAAGAGGCATTCGACACAGTGCTTATCCACCGCCGCACCGAATTGCTCAAAGAAGCCGACGACAACGACCTGGCTTCGCTGTTCCTCGTGCTTCTCAATGCTGATAAGACAGCGCAGATTGCCAAGCACCTCGGCATTGACCGCGAGAACGAACGCTACCGCCGAGCTGCGTCAGTGATTGACAAGGATAGTGGTACGTTCCAGTTCGGAATGGTGAGCGACTACGGGCGGTTGCTCGACTTTGCCTGCCAGCGTTACCACTGGACGCTGGATTATGTCATGTGGGGTATAAGTTATACCAACCTACAGCTAATGATAGCCGACAGCGAGAAGTCGCTCTACCTCGACAAGGACGAACGGCGCAGGGCTCGTGTTAGCAACGACCGCTCCACAATCAACGGAGACAACAAGGCGTCATGGGCCACAATTAAATCAATGAACTGGGACTAATCTATGGCAGAGACAGAGAACCAAGGACTTAATTTCGAAGTGCGAGTTGACGATTCAATGTTCAACTCCGGCATTGAGCGTGCGCGCAGGAACATGAACGAGTTTGTGGGCGACATAGAGAGCGGCGGCACTAAGATAGATGCCGCGTTCAAGAAGATTGGCGCGTCTATGGGCGCATACTTTACCGCCGACGCGATAAAGAGTTTTGCTCAGCAGATATTCCAAGTGCATAGCAATATGCAATCCTTGCAGACATCGTTTGAGGTGTTGCTGGGCTCTCAGGAACGCGCTGCCTCTCTTATGGAGGAAATGCGCACCTTTGCCGTATCAACTCCAATGCAGTTGGGCGACCTTGCCTCTGCCGCCCAGACAATGCTCGGCTTCGGCATATCGGTAGAAGATGTTATGCCCAATCTCAAGGCTCTCGGAGACATCAGCATGGGTGATTCTGCCAAGTTCCAATCGTTGTCGCTCGCTTTTTCGCAGATGAGCGCCACGGGCAAGTTGATGGGTCAAGACCTGTTGCAGATGATTAACGCCGGCTTCAATCCATTGACCGAGATAGCGCGCAAGACCGGTAAGAGCGTGGGCGAGCTCAAGGACGAAATGAGCAAGGGGGCTATCACAAGCGAAATGGTGGCCGAAGCGTTCCAATCTGCCACGCAGGAGGGAGGCAAGTTCTACGGCATGCTGGAGAAGCAGAGCAAAGGTTTACGCGGCGCGTGGAGCAATCTTCAAGGCGCGTGGGACGAGGCTCTTGATTCCATAGGGCAAGACACCGAGGGGGTGTTCTCGGGGGCGATAGAGTTAGCCACCGAAGCGGTGAAGAACTTTGACAAGTTAGGCATGGCCATTGGCACCATTGCCCTGATGTGGGGCGAATATAAGGCTTCGCTGATGCTCGTCGAGACTGCCCAAAAAACCTTGAACGAAAGCACGGCGGCATTCAACGCCAAGCAGATTGAAGGCATTGTCAAGGAGTTTGGCTCTGACGAAGCAGCCACTACCACCAATTCCACTACCGCTATAGAGGCGAACACCGACGCTCGGCGCGCTAATTATATCGCCAGCAATGAGCAACTGAAAGCTGTTCAGCAGAAACTATTGCTTGACAAGGCAGAGGCTGACGCGGCAGTGGAAGCGGCTCGGCTCGCCGAAGTCAGAGCGTACCAAGCAGAGGCTGACGCGGAAGCAGCAGTACAGGCTGCACAAGAATCGTACGAAGCGGCACTGAAAGTCGGCGACGGAGAAGCCATTGAGGCCGCAGAACTTGAACTTGCAACCGCCCAACAAGAACTCAACAATGCCAGCAAGCAGAAAGGTGTAGCCGCAAGCAACCTGAAAGAAGCGGCGACCAAAAAAGAAGCGGCGGCAACGAAAATCAACTCTTTCAATACCGCTGTTGACACCGCAGCCACACAAGCCAACTCAAAGTCCAAAGCACTTTGGGCTACAGTGACCGACAAATGCGCCAAAGCCATGAGGAATCTTGGCAGGGCATTGTCGGCCAATTGGTTCGGCCTTGCCATGATGGGTGTGACCGCTTTGGTAGGGGCATTGGGCATATTTGACTCTAAAGCAGATGAGGCAAGCGAAAGAGTCGAGAAATACGGGAAAAAAGCGGCCGATACCATAGCGGATATTGAACGCCTTGGTGTCGCCCTTGAGAACACCGGCAAAGATACACAAATACACAAGAAACTCGTTGACGAGTTGAACGAGGTGGCAATGGAATACGGCGTAAGTGTAGTCGCCGAGACAGGCAACTTGGAAGAGGAGAACCGAGTGCGCACCGAAACCATTGCCAAAATCAAGGAGGAGGCTGGCGCGCGCCAACTTCTCAATCAATACACCAAGCAGAAAAATGCCGCTGAGAAGAAAGCGGAGGAGATATATAATCAAGCCCTTAAAGATATAGGAGGCGCCGAGTACGGTATCCTGCCCAACGGTAATTCTGACTTGTTGGGCATAGATATCAAGGAGCTACGCGAGAACAAAGAGCAAGTTGTCGAATTAATGGAGACAACTTACACGGAGGCTATGGAGTCCTACAACAAGGTGTTTGCCGAAATTAAGGCTAAGAACCCAGAGCTCACGGATGATTTGGTTAAGCATTTGGCTGACGACCGCATAGTTCAGCAAGTACACAATAAGGTGTATAGTACGCTCGAACAACTGTTTGGGCTTGATTTGACTGCTGGTATAACAACTTCTTGGGGCGGAGTGAACGATGTCATCGACAAATACACTCGCGCCAACATTAAGAACGAGGATGTGCTTGAACGCGTGACGAAATTGACGAACGATGGGTTGGAGGCTGAAAAAGAGCGCACAAAGGAGATGGAACGCCAAGCCAAACTCGAAGGTGTGAACCTCAAGGAAGGAATGTCCGGCAACGCGCAATTCACAACGATATTAGACGATTTCGACTTCGGAAAAGCGGAGAGTTATCAGAAGTACCTTATAGGCGTAAGCGAGACCACCTCGAAACTCTTTGGCGAGACCAGCGAAGTTGGTGAGGCTATACGCAAAGTGGCAGAGAGCCGTATTGGCGACCTTGGACTGCCGGAATTGCTTACCTTGCAGGCCAACGCGAAATCGTCAATTGAAGCTCTACGCACAAGCATAAATAGCGCCAATGCTACACCACTAAGCATAGCCGCAGACACCTCACAACTTGAGTACGTGCTCAGGTTGCTTAACACAATTAATGGCCTCATCGACACAAAGTTCGCTGAGGGGTCACTCGCAAAATTAAAAGAGGACCGGAAGAAAATACAGGATGAGTACGAAAAAGCGGGTGACGACGCAAAACGCGCCGAGTTGATGAGCCAACTCAAGGAATACGACAAGCAAATAGCCGCCAAAGATATATACGGCAAGAGCAAGAACAAAGGCAAGGGCAAGGGCTCCAAGTGGGATGCTCGGCAAGCCGAGTACGACCGCAATGAAATGGTGCAGACCAATCTCAAGCGAATCAGGGAGCAGACTGCCGAAGTTGAGGCGGCGAATCGTCGCTTGCAGAATGCATTGCTATTGGGCAGCGACCAAACATTAGCCCAACTTGAAGAGGAATTTGCCGAAGCCCAGCGCAAGCAGACGGAGTCGTACAAGGCCATGATTGAGCAACAGAAAGAGTTGGATAAGAACCTTTGGCTCAAAGGCGGTAAAGACCGCAAAGAGTATCAATACGAGGCGAAAGACGATGCATATTACGAGGACTTGCTGAAAAACGGCGAGGGCGACTTGCATAAGTGGTACGTTGCGTGGCAAAAAACCAACGACCTCATCAAAGAGGATAACATAAAGAAAACCGCCGACACATTGGACGAATTACTTGCCGCGTACAATGCCTATGGCGAGTCGCGCCGGGAGAACACCACCAAACTTAACACCGACATCGCGAATCTTGAGAAAGCGTTGGCCAAGGCTACGACCGAGGAGGAAAAGCGCAGAATCATGGCGGCAATTAACTTCGCCAAGCAGCAACTCGGCTCACTGGATAGCGAGTTGGAAGGCAAATACGGCAATTTTGCCCAGCGCGCCAAGGTGGAGTTGCAAGAGTATGATACCGACATCGCCAACTTGCAGAACCTAATCACGGACGCTCGCGGTAAAGGTGACCACGCCGAAGAAGAACGGCTCCTTAATTTGCTCGCCAAAGCAGAGGAAGAACGCGCAAAAGCACTATCCGACTTCGCTTTTAGGGAAATGCAGGAGAATATCAACTGGGAGCAAGTATTCGGAGATTTAGAGCGCGTAGGCACTTCATCGCTTAGCGTGCTCACTGAGCAACTCCAAAAATACATAGAGGTCAACAAAAATCTTAGCCCCGAAAACATCAAGACGCTAACAGATGCAATCTCCAACTTGCAGGACGAAGCGGCACGGCGCGACCCATTTAAGGGGTTCGGACTATCGCTCAAGGACGCTATAAACGGGGCTAAAGAGCAACGCCGCGTGAAGCGAGAAATGGACAAGTTGGATAACACGGCATTCGGCAACACGACCATTAGCAAGGCTTACACCGAAGCAATAACGGCCAACGACGCATTCCGGAAGACAGAGATAGAGAACACCAAGGTCACTATCCAAGCCCGCAACGAGATGGGCGAGGTGGTTGATATAACACTATCTTACAAGGATGCCTTGCAAGTGCTCAACAAAGACCTAAACAATTCCGTCAACGAGCAGACCAAGTTCCAGAAGAAGTGCGGCGCGATAGGCGAGAGTTTGAGCAAAGTCGGTGGCGCTGGGCAAGAACTGCAAGGACTGGCCGAGCAATTGGGCGTGACGCTTCCCGAGGGCATACAAGAGACCCTTGACGGTGTGAACAAGATGTCGGATGCGATGCAGTCGTTCGCGTCGGGAGACTACATCGGTGGTTCAATCAAGGCTATCTCCGGCGTTATTGGCATCGGCAAGGGGCTTGTGAATACCATCGCCTCTATATTCGGCGGTGCAGCCGATTACAGTAGTTACAACAAGGCTCTCAAGAAGTACGAAGCCCTGAAAGACGTATGGGCGGACATCATTTCGAGCAAGGAGGAATACCTGTCTATGAGTTGGGGACGCGAAGCGGTACAAGTGGGGCTGGAGGCCGAACGCGTACAGGACAAGTCTAACGCCGCATTGCGCTCTCTTGGCAAAGAATGGGTGTGGTCCGGAGCTGGATGGTTCTCTCACAGGGAAGGCGTCAAGAACATCAAGGCACTATCAGGCGAAGCACGCAGCCAATTAGCGTCCTTGGGCATGATGGGTGTTCTCGACAACAAAATGGCTAATATCTTCGACCTGAGCGCCGAAAAATTGCAGTATTTGCGCGATAACGCACCTGTCTTTTGGGCCGAGCTAAACGAGAAGACACGCGAATATCTGGAGGGGATAATTGACGGCGAGAAGAAGTTGGAGGACCTGCAGAACATGCTCAACGAACGCCTTACAGGTACTGACTTCGATAGTTTCCTCAACGGGTTCTTGGATATGATAGCCGATATGGATAGTTCGGTGTCAGACTTCTCCAAGGACTTCGAGGAGAAGATGCGCAAGGCGATTCTCAATTCCATTATGGCCAGCATGTACAAGGATAAAATTAAGACCTTATACGACAGCTGGGTAACAGCAGCCAAAGACGGCAAAGTTACTGCCGCTGAACGAGATGCGCTAAAGGATGCGCAAACAGCCATTGTTGAGGATATGATAGCCGAACGAGATGCCCTCAACGAAGTGTTCGGCTGGAGCGGACAGACTGACGCAGAAGCCTCCACGGGTGGCTTCGCCACTGCGAGCCAAGACAGCGTCGAAGAACTGAATGGTCGTTTTGCGGCAATGCAGATTGCTCAGGCTTACGGCAACGAGCTTGCCCTGCAGTCGCTCAACAGCATAAACGGACTGCTCGAAATGACGGTGAACGGATTCAACCTCAGTGGCGAGATTCGCGACATCCTACTCCGGAGCAGCAATTACCTTGACGATATACTGTCGGTCAATCGCGCCATGTACCGCGACTTCGCCAGTTCACTTAATAGGATAGCACTTAATACAGACAACTTATGATTGGAGACCTTTACATCAACGGCATTGATGCGTACCAGCAGTGGGGCGTGAACATCGGGGACAAGGGGCTGACAGCCCTAATGACGCCTGCGCCGCTCAAAGAACGCATAACAAACAATTCGCGACTCGAACACGGCAAGCGAATACTGAACAACGCTCCGCGCTACGATTCGCGCGAAGTGGCGCTTGACATGCACCTTATAGCCACCAACACTACCGACTTCCTGAACAAGTACCAGGCATTCTGCGATGAAGTTCTTGCGAGCGGCCAGCTGACTATAAGGACCAAATACCAGAGCGGTGTTGTGTACAAGATGTTATATGTGTCTTGCACGCAATACTCGGCAATTCTCAACGGCATAGCCAAGTTCACGCTGAAATTAATTGAACCGAACACCAAAGACCGGCAATAGCGATGAGGGAGCGCACCAAGACTAACATAGCAATCAAGCGCGCTATTGGCACGACAACCATCACCGTAGCCTCAGTGCCTATCACCGAGAAGTCGGTGCGCCGATTTATGCTAATGCAAGAGGATTGCATAGTGCTTGCCTTTGACTTGCCCGAACCGATAGAACTCAATATAGGCGATTATATTGACGATGAACTTTTCGGTCGTTTCGTGTACGTGAGGCAACAAATGCCTGGCTATTCCGTCAGCGACGCAGCGTATCAGTACAACGTCACGTTCGAGGCCGGTTACCGGCGTTGGGCAAACTTCAAATTTATGCTGACGGAAGAACTCAGCCATTCACGCTACAGGAAAGAAGTCAATTGGACGCTGACAGCCGACCTCTCCACCCACGCAAACGAAGTACTCAACAACCTTGTTGCAATAGGCGAGACTGGGTACAACGTAACCATAGACACTGCCAACATCAAGAGTGCCGCCGAAGTGCGGTATATCACCTATAACTCCGTTGATATCCTCAGTGCCTTGAGCGCAATGGCCGAGCAATGGGGGTGTGAATGGTGGGTTGCTGGACGGACAATCAATTTCGGCAAGTGCGAATACTCGCTACCGGTTACGCCGTTGTTCACGCTGGGCGACGGACAGACACAAGCCACTTGCGAGAGCATAACGGCGCAGAAAGACCAGCAGACCTACGCCAATCGCCTTTATGTGTTTGGTTCAACGCGTAACGTGCCGGACACCTACGACCGAGAGCTCGTGTTTACCGCCGGCAATATCTTAACCCACACCGAAGATGGGAGAACGTTGCACTTATTCCGCGATGAGAGCCGCCCAATGCGCGCGACATACTTCCTTGATGAACAACGTACACCCGACAAGACCGATTGGTTTATTGATAATTTTTTGCCCGACCCTGCATCGGTGGTTAATGCTAACTTTTACCGCCATTACACGTCAACTCAAAGTAACGGAATAACGGTGGCTATTAGTGATGTGTATAGTATTAACTGCGCACAACTCGGTGTCAAGGTTAGGGTGTGCCTGTTAAGCGGCGAAGTCAAGGGGGAAATAGCCATCAGTGCGCGCCTCACCGATGGGACTACAACCATTGACTTGTGCTCAATCGCACGAAGTGTATCGGACGAGATGGGGGGGAAAGACCAATATACGGAACTCGTATTGGATGGTATCTCTATCGACAAGACCGAGTCGCTTACGGCAGGCGTGTGGCGATTGTATATTGACGTAGAAGCATCCTCTGAATGCTACCTATACGACGAACCGCGCCTTGCTGACACAACGGAAAGCGTCAATTTCTCTGCTTACAACTATTCCCGCCACTGCTCACTACTGTATAACGGCAACGAATATGGAGTCGTTTTTAATCCTTTCAACCAAGAGCCAGGTGGTAGTTATTGGAATTATTTTGCGTTCTCCAACGATGTGATTCCGAGCGGTTTCTCTGCGGGTAGCAACTATCAGTTGTCGCCATTGTCGGTCAAAGTTCCTCTATCGTTTTGGTCGCGCACCGACACGGACAACCCAAGTGCCATAGCCAAGGTTGGGGAAAACCGGCTCCACATGGATACAAGCGACTACGGCGACTCCAAAGTAACCCCACATGGGTATGAGTACTATAAGGGGCGTGGTTACATAGAAGTAATCGACTTGAATTCAGAGTCGGTGGTGGAGGGCACAATCATCCTTGACGAGGTTTATCCTCATTGTACGCTGGTTGTGACCGATGTTACAGAGGTGAAGAAGCGCGAAAAAATAGAGAATCGCGACGGTAGCGAAACTTGGTGGGACTGGGTGCAATACACTATCAAGGTCAAGATGATAAACGGTGACGACTTCCCGTTCGTCAGCGACTATATCCTTGACGGAAACACGCTACAACTGAAATTCCTAACAGACGCTGAGGTGTCGGCTGAAAGAGTGGCTGATTATCCTCCTGCGGAGGACGGGGCGCGACTCGCCGGTATGACATTCGATGCGTCTTTTGCGCTCCAGTCGTTCACCATCGTTCGCAATGAAGACTATGGCGCTAAGCTGCCCAATACGGAACTTGCCCCCAAAGTGGGTGATGCGCTCGTGCTTCTTGGCTGGAATGTAAATGCAATGAGCGGACTTGGCTTGGTCGGGGTGGCCGAGGCTTCCCTTGAAGATAAAGCAGTTGACTACCTGCAAGCCATCACCGACAATCAATTCACGTTTACTTGCAAGATGATGAGCGACTATATGTTCGTCCAACTCGAGAGCGTACCATTCGATGCCATAGGTGGCGCAGAATTTTACGACAGTGCTGGCAAGCGGTTATACGTACAAAACGGCGGTGATGCGTACGAGTTACTCGCCGAAGGCGTTAAAGTCACTATCAAGCACGAAGCACTCTTTGGCGGCGAAATCACCAGTCGCATCATCGGCTACGAGCTCAAACTCGATAAGCCTTACGATTCCCCACTATATACCGTTGGCGAGACCACGGCATACTCACGTATTAAACAACTCGAAAAAGAAATAAAAAGACAATGAGCAATTACGAAAGTACACACACCGGAG
The DNA here is from genome assembly GCA_937892215.1 of uncultured Porphyromonadaceae bacterium. Taxonomy (GTDB): domain Bacteria; phylum Bacteroidota; class Bacteroidia; order Bacteroidales; family Muribaculaceae; genus Sodaliphilus. The sequence continues at coordinate 41,864 of CALAVE010000043.1, read as the reverse complement.
CGCAGATAGACAAAGCGATAAGCGAAGTTCTTAATGGCAATTTTGCGCCTGCGTCTGACCTGAGCGTTCTCGCCCAAACAGTTGAGGACGAAGTTGACCGCCTGTCAAGAAGAATAACCGAGAATGCATCAGCTATCGCACTAAAAGCAGACAAAACAACGGTTGATGCGCTCGCGCAAGAATTGGACTCCGCCAACCAACTAATTGCAGTGGCGAAGAAACAAGCATTTATAGACCTGTGGCTTGACGCAGTCGGCAGTTATGGCTCTTACGATACTGCAACAGGCATGTTCTCGCTCAACGGACTGACAGATATCACCTATGCTCAGGCTGTAACGATATATAACCAGACGAACCAGTTCATGGGCGCGATGCAGGGTGGCAAGTATGCCCACTGTACGTTCCGGACGAACATCCCGAACCGAAGCATATACAACAGCGCATCAAGTGTGAGTTACACCTACGCGTTCCGCAACAATACCGCCGTGGAGGTAATAAAAGGCAACTACGGCACAAGCGGTGTAACACCCACGACGCTGATTGACGCATTCTACGGCTGCACAAGCCTGCGGGTGATAGACATGGTGTTCAACTGCAACAGCATAACCACGCAGACCAACTTCTCGAACTCCGTTTTCGGCCGTTGCGCGGCACTCGAGGAAGTGCGCCTGAGGAATGTCCGCGTCAACGTGGACTTGTCCGCCTGCCCGAATATCAGTTACGAGAGCCTTGAATACCTCGTTGACAACCGCCCCAGCGGAATGACCGAAGCCACCGCTATTACGGTGTATGTGCACGCCGATGTATGGGATAAACTGAACAACGGCGATGCCAGCGGCGGCAAATGGAACGGCCTCCGCGTGAGAGCGATGGGAGGTCCATACTATGTTAATTTCGCTCTAAAGACTGCTTGATATGGTACGGATTAATCACAAATAATTTATGTAACGACAAAAAATTATGGTAGTTATTAGCAACAACGAGATTTACAGCGACAGCGGCAAGTGGCTCCACCTCAAGGGGAGCGATGTGTATGGGCGACGCTTCTCCACCCTGCCCGATGTCACGGCTGATGATTTTGAGGAGGTGGACAATCCGCCCTCCGACGAGGACTTGCAACGGCTCAGGGAAAAGCGCGAGCAGTTGTACCGAGAACTGGACGCGACTGATTACATCGCACTGAAAGCCCTTGAGGGCTACGACTGCGACACTCTCTATCCGGGTTGGCGCGAGCACCGCCGTGCATTAAGGGACGAAATCAACAGATTGGAGGGCGCGTCATGACTAAGGACAGGAAAGATACAATCGCCGTAGTGTCGGCCGTGGCGATGCTCACGGTGGGTACAGGCTTGTGCGTGGCGGGCTTCTGTGTGCCACCGCTGGGCGAGATACATAGCACCGTGCTCGCGGTGCTTGGTGAGGCATTGGTGTATGCCGGCAGCATATTCGGAATTAAACTGTACTTCGACAATCGCTTGCGTGCTTTGGACGAAGATATAAGAAGGAGGACTGCACAATGAAATACTTTACTATATCAGAACTGACGAAGTCGGCTACAGCACAGCGTCGCGGCATTGATAACACAGCATCGCCGGAGGTGGCTTCGAACTTGACTGCGTTGGTGCAGAACGTGCTTGACCCTCTGCGTGAAGCGTGGGGCGCACCGATAATTGTCACGAGCGGCTATCGCTGCCCGAAACTCAATGCGACCGTAGGCGGTGCCAAAAGCAGCCAGCACCTCAAAGGTGAAGCGGCCGACATCCGCACAGTGAGCGACAATCCAGCCGACAACCGGCAGTTGTTTGAACTGATAATCAGGCTGGGACTCCCTTTCGACCAACTCATTGACGAATACGGCTACAACTGGATTCACGTCAGTTACGGGCCGAGACATCGCAGACAAGTGTTGCACATAAAGTGATATACTATGAGACTGAACGAATACGATATCAAGCCCAAGCACGTTGTCGGCCTCATGCTTCTGCTCATGGGCATTGCTGTGTGGCTGTTAATAGCCACTTCTTGCAAAGTGGTTGAAAGAGAAGTGCCGGTTATACTCCATGAGCGCGACTCGGTCATTCGAGTGCAGCAATATAACACTCACGACACGTTGATGTTGCGCGATAGCGTGTTCCATTACGTCAAGGGTGATACGGTTCTCATCGAGCGGTGGCACCACTTGCAAGCAAATAACAGGGTAGTCCGCACAGATACGGTTGTGCGCGAGCAACGAGTTGAAGTGCCGGTGGAGGTTACCACTATTAAGGAGGTGAACCGCCTTAATTGGTGGCAAAAGTCCCTAAGTATCGTGGGCGCATCGGCAATCATAATGCTCATCGCATTAGCACTGTGGAGAATTAAGACTTAACTGTAATCTTCATCATATCGCGCGACTTCTGTCGTCTGGGAAGATAGCAGAAGTTTATTCATAGGTCATATTTTGAGCAGGGCACAAAAACTCCCCTGCGCTAATTATAAGGCTTCTCACGCATTATAATAGTACACCCATCAGGCGTGCGCAGGGGAATCGTGTTCCTTACGCACCTGATGGGTGTGATGTATAATGTCGCGTGAGAAGCGACGCAAAGATAGTAAAAAGATTTGATATGAAGATAATTGACTTGCTAAAAATTGCGGAAAACGCCCTTGTGGCACTATCGGATAACGGTATAAGGACTGACGATGTATGGCATATCGCCTTGTTTAACGACTACGAGAACCTGAGAAGCGCAGGAGAGAAAACGACCTATATAACGGCATTGCTTGCCGACAAGTATAACACCAGCGAAAGCAGCGTCAAGCGCATTGTTCGCAGGCTTAACAAGCAGGTCAAATTGTGACCTCGACAAATGGGTGAAAAGTTCGATTCGGTCACGCGAGACGGCTTACCTTTGCATTGTTTCGCGAGACAAGTATTTAATAACACTTAACATCACCTATTATGGCAGAAATTTATCAATTACCCGATAACGGAAGTAACAACGGGGTCAGTGGAATCCCGTTCTCCATCCCCATAGGAGGATTCGGAGGTGGCTTCGGCAACGGCTTCGGTGGTTTTAGCGGTGGTTTCAACAGCATCGCTGACCTGTTCGGACTCGCAATTATCGCCTCAATGTTTGGTTGGGGTGGCAACGGCGGTTTCGGGGGCTTCGGTGGTGGCTGGGGCGGAGGTAATGCCGCCGGCTACCTTTCTAACCAGCTGAACAACGACAGTGGCCGTGAACTTATCATGAATGCAGTTACCTCGCAGGGAGAGGCCAGTCGCAACGCCATCCAGAACTTGGCTACAACGCTCGGTCAGGACTTCAACCTCGTGAACTCGGCTGTAGCGAATGTGCAGAACGCACTCAACACTTTAGCTGTTAATCACGGAATGTCAACATTGCAGGTCATTAACGCACTGCAGAGCGGTGACGCTTCGCTGAGCAAACAGCTGTGCGAGTGCTGCTGCGAAAATCGACTGCTCACAACTGAACAGGGCTATCAGTCGCAAATACGCACCATTGAGCAGACCAATACGCTCGGCTCACAGGCAGACCGCAACACGGCAAGCATCGTAGGCGCAATCAACGCCTTGCAGACCAACATGACTAAGGAGTTCTGCGATGTCAAGGAGCGTGAAATGCAAGAAAAGATTAACACTCAGTCCGACATCATCACCCAACTCCGTGGGCAGATTGACAACGCTAACCAGACGGCCGCAATCACAGGCTACGTAAACAGCCTTGTCTCTCCGCTTGTACGTGACGTGGACGACATCAAGTGCAAGTTACCGAACACGGTTCCCGTGCAGTGGCCGAACCTTATGGCGGTGAACACAACGCCGTATGTGAGCGGTGGGTTCTATCCCAACGGCTACGGCTATGGCGGATTCTATGGAGGTAACGGATTTGGCGGCAACATCGTATTCTGATAAAACGGACAGGAGGAAAAAGCATGGGATGTTTTAGCAATATAACGACTAATGCAGGTGGTATTCCGTTTATCAGTTCCACCACTACGACAATCGGCACTGAGAGCGTAGATATCGCGTTAGGCTTTAGGCGTATTCAACCGCTCGGATATTTCACCGTCCGGATATCGGACGTGATTCCGGCTGATGCCACAGCCGCGCTCCCCGTAACTCTTACGCTGAATGGAACATCGCGCGCGCTCACCTTGCCGAACGGCACACCCGTTACAGCGGCAGAGTTACTTGCGACGAGCGTTATCCTTGTTTTCAACGATAGGTTCAACGGGTTACTCACCCTCATGTCGCGAACAACCGAGTAATAGTGTTTAATCAATTTAATATCAACAACAATGGGATTCAACAACCTTGGTAACGGAAGTCCATTTTACTTGTTACGAAGAGGAGAAAAACCTATTTTGGAGGTCGGTGTCGTCAAGTCTAAGACCGACCCAAGGCCACTATACCAGCCACAAGCCGTACCCAATGCGTTCAACGGAACGAACATTCAGCAGGTAGTAAACATTGTCGCCACGTTCAACGGCAAAGACGAAACATTCCCCGATGTACCGATTAGCGTAGAAATTGCCGCTCGCGGCAACGACACTTTTACCGGTAGTCGCGAGGCTATGCTGTCTGCCGTGGATTCTATGTTGCAGGCGTCAAAAAAGGCTCTCGAGCAAGTTGACTATCATAAAGTAGTTCTCAAAGAGGGTGAACGGATGCTGGAAACGCTCAATCCGCGTTACGCCGAGGAGAAGCGACAGGCGCGGACCATAAAGAGCCTTGAGGAACGTCAGAGCGAGACCGACAAGAAACTCGACTCGATACTCGCAATTTTGCAGAAACTCGATTCACCGAGCTAAGGTTGTTGTCCCCACTTATAAAAGACAAGACTCATGGGCTGGATATTTGTAGATAAAGGAAGCGAAAGCGAGGGCGACATGCGCTCTCAGATGCGGCGCAATATGCGGAGCGGTGGTTACCGCACTCACACTTCCGGTATGAATTACCGCGATGAATACGAGCATGGTTATCGGCAGGGCTACAAGCACGGTTGGGAAGACTCCGAGGATGAAGATTCGGAGAACTACCGCCGTGGTCGCGATAGCCGAGGCCGGTATGTATAATACTCTCGCTTATCAAGGGTGGGCAGGCAACTACCCACCCATTTTATTAACCCCCAAAAAGCAATTCACATGAAACAATACATATCAATGGGGCGCGCCATGTATGAGGACGAGAACCACGGCCTGTTCAGCAAGCGACTGGCCGAGTGGGCCATCAGCAACATGGAAACTAAAGACCCCACAACCAAAGAAATGAAGCCACTGAAACCGCGCGCGATTGACGATGTGCAGTCGGTGCTTGAGGCCAACAAGATACAACTTCCAATGGAGTTTGCCTATACCGCATGGTACTTGTTCAACATGGCTATTGCCGACTATCCCAAGACACTCAAGACCGACGAGCAACGTGCTACGTTCGTGGAAGAAACTATTTGTGACCCCGACTGCTGCCCCGAGGCAGTTCTGGAGTGCTTCGAGGCTAAAATGTGTCTTATGGGTAAACCTATTTATTGGGAGCGGATGCTATGATACAGGACTACAAAGACATTGACGGGTACTGGGGCGTGCTGTTTTGTTACGACTATGACGAGCGCGACGACGATGTAATGGAAGCACTACTATATACTTTCGGACTATCTTCGCGCGCTGTGCAAAAATCAATGAAAATACTGGCTGAGCCGAACACCGGAATGACCGTCACACAACCCAAACTCAAGATGAGTCTGGTGTTTTTGAGCCACACAACAAGCCGTAGCCAATGGATTGACACCATTGCGCACGAACTTAATCACGTGCAGGCCGAAATCTGCGACTACTACGACATTCGTCCGGGAAGCGAGGAAGCATCCTACCTACAAGGCTATCTAGCGCGGAAAGCAACGCCGATAATCGGAAAAATTTGCCCGATTTGTGGTTTATCCAAATAATTTCACTACCTTTGCATCGTTGTTGTGATTAATTCATTGCTTTTCATTGATGAGTTATCACGGAGGCCGGCGTGAGAAACCGGCCTTTTTTATGCGTCCTAATTGTCTAAAATTTCTCGAATGGGTAGTTTATCATTTTTCGGATTTGGAACAAAGAGGGACAATTTTTGGCTAAAATTACTTACCATATAACACATAGTCTATCACTCGGCGGTTAGCGTCGTCTATCTTCTTGCGGTCATAACGGATATAGATATCCGTGACCGTGTTTCCACCGTGGCCCAGTGCTGCGGCTATTGTTTCCTTTGGGATGTCAAGTTCGGCGGCGATGGTGGCCCATGAGTGCCGCGCCACGTAGGTGGTGATGCCCTTGAAAGCAGACTCGCGCACAAGGACGTTCCGCACGCGACCGCGCACTAACCGTTCTTCCCTGTGTGTCGTGCCAATACTCTGCAAACCGCGATTTACTTGCTGCAAGAACGACTTCGCGCTCTTATGTCGTTCGGCAAGGGCAAGCAACTTTAGTTTCCCGGCAAGCCGCCTGATTATATCCTGCGCCTCTGGCTCCACTTTAATAGAGTACGGGCGAGAGGTCTTGCTCCGCACATAGTACAGCCTATCTCCGTCAAGCGCGGTGGCGTTGAACAGGTCCACCGCGTTAATACCAATGAGCATAAAAATCAGTTTGAAGATGTCTATATACACCGCTTGCCATGGCTCAGCAGGGTAAGCGAACAATTGCCTCAGCGCGCTCACGTCATAGGCGCGGTTGCGTGTTGGCTCTGGTATGATTTTGAACCGGCGAAACGGATAAGTCGTGGTGACTTCATCGTCTATCGCATCGTTGAACACGGCGCGTATGTTGCGCAGGTGAATGTTCCGTGCGTTCCGGGCTGGCGACGTACGGGCGAGGAACGCGTCGAAGTGGGTGAGCCAGTCCACCGTTATATCCTCAAAGCGGAGAACGCGCGCCGTAGGGCAGAACGCTTCTATTCTACTTGCTGTCGCGGCGTATAATTCACGAGTGCGCAATTTTCTGCGCCTCTCGCCAAACTTCTTAAGTCGGTTGAGGAATTTATCATTCGCCCCCCCGTCAACAGCGGAGCCGCCAAATTTGGCCGAAATAATATTTTTTATTTCGGTTGCATTTAGCATGGCCAGCGCTCCTTGCTCGGTCAGTTCTTCAATGGCGGTATTAACGTCCAGAATCCGTTTGGCAAGGAAATTGTTCAGCAACTGCCGCTGAGGGTGATTGATTACTCGGCATTTTGCCTTGTCCCACTGGGATGGGAGCAGTCGCACGTTCATGGGCAAGAGGGCGGTCTTGCCGTGCTTGGTGATGGCTATTTTGAGCGGAGAGGGATTACCACTCGTTACGCCACGGTTGTCAAGGTAGAATTTTGTTGTTGCCATAACGCTTAACTTGCAGGTGACTTGCAGGTTTTTTTGTGCCGCAAACGACTTCTTTAGGCAAAAATGTGCCAATCACCTGTTTTTTTTAAGCGGTTGAGCGAAGATTCCAAATTAGTTGAAAACAACTATCTGTATGGAAATCAAACAACTACTTGCGGAGTAAGGGGGATTCGAACCCCCGATACGCTTTTGACGTATACACGCTTTCCAGGCGTGCCTCTTCAACCACTCGAGCATCACTCCGTGATTTTTCTCTCTGCAAAGGTAGTTAATTTTGCGCAAACTTCAATAATCACTCACCTTTTTTTACTAATTTTGTATTATGGAGACTAATGATGCCAACATTTTGCCGCAAATCAACGCGCACGATAGCCACTTGCTCAACTTCGGCAAAGCGGTGCTCGCCGCTCTTCCATACGACCCTACCGACGACCAGATGCTGCTCATCGCCGGTTTCGGACACTTCCTGCTCTACGGCGGCGAACGCTCCGCCTTTCTGCTCAACGGTTACGCCGGTACCGGTAAGACGTCAATGACCGGAGCCATGGTCCGAGTGCTCAACGAGGCCGGCATTAAAACGGTTCTTATGGCGCCCACAGGACGCGCCGCCAAAATCTTCGCCGACTATTCGGGACACCCCGCTTTCACCATCCACCGCAAGATCTACCGCCAGCGCAGTTACGGCCCCGACAGCGCATTCAACCTGGCCGAGAACAAGCATAAGAACACTGTCTTCATCGTCGATGAGGCTTCCATGATTTCCACCGGCAGCGCCGAAGGCGCCGTCTTCGGCTCGGGCAATCTGCTCGCCGACCTCATGGAATACGTCTATCAGGGCGAGGGATGCCGACTGATGCTCATTGGCGACGAGGCGCAGTTGCCGCCCGTAGGCCAGTTGCAGAGCCCGGCTCTTAACGTCGACGTGATTCGCGGTTTCGGCCTCAGCGTCTATAAGGTGTACCTCACCTCCGTTGCCCGACAGCAAGTGGAATCGGGCATCATCGCAAACGCCACGCTGCTGCGGCGCATAATCACCGGCGGAAACCTGTGCAAACCCGAACTCAACGTCCGCTCGTTCCCCGACGTGGAAGCGGTCACCGGCGAATTTCTGGTGGAGAAAATTAACGATTGCTACGATGCCGACGGACTTAGCGAAACGGCTATTATCACTCGCTCTAACAAGCGTGCCGTACTCTACAACGCCGCCGTCCGAAACCAAATTCTCTATCGCGAGAGCGAACTCGTCACCGGCGACATCCTGCTCGTGGCCAAGAACAACTATTTCTGGTCGGAAGAATACGAGGACATCGACTTCATTGCCAACGGCGACGTGGTCCGCGTCTCGCGTCTTTGGGGTGAGGAAGAGCATCGGTATGGGTTCCGCTTCGCCAACGTCACCGTCGAGTTCCCCGACCGTGGCGGACTGGAAATCGACGCCAAGATAGTGCTCGACTGCCTCTTCAGCGACTCTCCGGCTCTCTCTCCCACACAAATGGAACAACTCTTCAGCGGCATTATGAACGAACTCTCCGGCGACAAGCGCACGCGCCTCAAAGCGCTGAAACAGAACCCTTACTACAACGCTCTGCAGGTCAAGTACGCCTACGCCATGACTTGCCACAAATCACAAGGCGGACAGTGGAAAAACGTCTTCATCGACATGGGCGGCATCGCGCCTGAAGCCATGGAGACGCTCGACTTCCACCGATGGCTCTACACCGCCGTCACCCGCGCATCCGAGAAACTCTACCTCGTCAACTACATCACCCCCGATGACTAACCCCTCCCCGTCATACCACAAAAAGCGGTCTTGAATCAAGGCCGCTTTATGAATTCTGCTGTGGAACGAAATTTACTTCTCGCACTTCTTGCAATCGCTGCCGATTATCTTCCAGATGCAGGCAGCCAGAGCACCACCCAGGAACGGACCAACGATAAATACCCACAGGTCGCACAGAGCCTTGCCACCCTCAAACAGAGCCGGACCGATAGAACGAGCCGGGTTCACCGATGTGCCTGTGAAGTGAATACCCACGAGGTGAATCAGAATCAGCGACAGACCGATAGCCAGACCTGCAAAGTTACCCGCACCCTTCTTCTCGTCGGTGGTTCCCAGAACCACCAGCACAAAGAGCATGGTGAGCACAGTCTCCACAATCAGACCGTTGCAAGTGCCGTAGGTGCATGCGTTGGCACCGGTAGCGGTGGTGATAACGGCTGTGGGGTCGGTGGCAACGATGCCGTAAAGGCACGCTGCAGCAAGGATAGCGCCGATAACCTGGAAAACCATGTACAGAGCGCAATCCTTCACGCTAATCTTACCACTGAGGAACACACCCAGCGTGATAGCCGGGTTGATGTGGCAACCGCTGATGCCGCCAATCGTGTAAGCCATAGCCACAACAGCCAGTCCGAATGCTACTGCGGTGCCCACGATCGATGCAGTATCGCTACCGCAACCCAGTGCAACTGCTGCTCCGCAGCCCAGAAATGTAAGTACAAATGTACCAACTAATTCAGCCAAATACTTTTTCATTTCTCTTTTCTTTTTGTTTTTATAGGGTTAATAAATCTGTTGTTTCATCATAGCAAAGTTAGTGATAATTATGAAATAATCCAATCATTTTCCGCAAATCATTCACATAATTATGTGAATCCCGCGAAAACAAATCCCGTAAAAACACACCCTCCCCTCACGTCACTGGTGTATCGTCACCTGGGTGGCGCCGAAGCCGTATTCCTGGAAACTCGCGTCCTGAACCGCACAGTGCGGATAACGCCGCTTCAGTTCATCGGTAATCGCCTTGCGCAGCACGCCCTCGCCCTTGCCGTGGATAAACACTATCTTGTGCCCCAGGTTCTTACGGTTAGCGTTCATCACCTCGCGGAACTTATCCATCTGGATTGCCAGCATCGATGCCGAGTCCAGCCCCGCCGTACTGTCGAGCAACTCATGGATATGCAGGTCCACCACCGTCATGTCGCTCCCCTTCGCGCTCTTCCGCTCCACCGGGCGGCGCTCCGGCCGATCGGCGCGTTTCTTCTCGCGCATCGCCTTCTCCAACGCGCTGCTGTCTATCGTCATCATCTTCGCCGGACGGTCATTGCGAACTATCTCCATCGCCAGCACGGGCGTGTCGAAGTATTCATTCTCGTGGAAGCAGTGCAGTTTGTAAAACTTGGTAGTGTCCAGTTTCAGCTCCACCAAGGCCGGATTCTTCAGTTTGTATTCCTTGCCTTGCTTGAATGCGGCATACTGCACCGCCACGCGGTCCATCGCCGTCAGGTCATCGTGCCCGAACTCGTCCATCGTCACCTGCATATTCGGCTCCACTATGCCGTGGAATCGGGTCACCCAGCCGTCCATCTCGTTGCTGCGGGTCGCGTAGGTCACATACAGGAAGTAGTTGCTGTCGTTCACCAGTGTGCTGTAAAAGGTGGTCGTGCTCAGGTGCTTCACTTCCTTCGGCTCGTACGCGAGGACTATATTCAGCGTCTCGCCGGTTGGGGTCTCTTCCACCACAATTTTCGGTGCCTCGGGCTTCGGCGCCGGCTTGTCGGGCTCCACAAGCCGTGTCTTGATGTCCAGCGGCCGCTCATACTCCGCGGCCTTGCCTCCGTCGGCCACCACCACTATGTCGCGTGTCAGCACCGGCCGCTCAAATCCGTCGCTGTCTTCCACATACACCGTGTTGCCTTCTATTCTCACTATGCGGCCGCCGCCCACATCGTTCAGAAATCTCACTATGTCGTTCTCTTTCATGATTCTGTCGTTTTTTTGAGGTTTATACTCGGTCCTTCTCTCGGTTTTCGCACTGCAAAGTTACTGCTTCTACGCATCTTTGTCAAGGCTATTTTCTAAATTTCACTCCGCCAAGTACCCACGTGCCTTCCACACCGCCAGTCCATCGCACTTTCTCACCTACCTGCTTTCCCGAATCACTTGTTTTCACTAACTTTGCACTAATCTTTAACGCCTATTTTTTTGACAAATGAAAAACTGGTTGCAGAGGACTGAAATGCTCATCGGCTCAGAGGCCGTCCGCTCGCTCGCACACCGCACTGTGGCGCTTTTCGGCGTGGGCGGCGTGGGCGGTTACGTCGCCGAGGTGCTCGCGCGTAGCGGCGTGGGCTCTATCATGCTCATCGACCCCGACTCGGTCAGCGAAACCAACATCAACCGACAAATCGTCGCCACAACGGCCACTGTGGGATGCCTAAAAGTGGACGTCATGAAGCAGCGTATCATGGAAATCAACCCTCAGTGCCGCGTCTCCACCTTCCCCATCTTCTACCTACCCCAGAACGCAGAAGAAATACCGCTTGCCAATGCCGACTACGTGGTGGACTGCATCGACACCATCACCGCAAAAATCGAAATCATCAAGCGGTGCCACAGCCTCGGCATTCCGGTGATAACCTGCCTCGGCGCGGCCAACAAACTGGATGCCACCGCTTTCCGCGTTGCCGACCTATTCAGCACCAAGATGGATCCGCTGGCTCGCGTCATGCGCAAGAAACTTCGCCAAGCCGGCATCACAGCGGTCAAGTGTGTCTATAGCGAGGAACAGCCCATCAAGCCCTCTCCGCTCGCCGACGACGATGACCTGCCCGACACCGCGACCGACACCGTAGGCTCCAGGCCCAAACGCGTCACTCCGGCCAGCAACGCCTTTGTCCCCGCTGCCGAGGGAATCATCGCCGCAGGCCAGGTAATCCGCGACCTCATCTCAGCGCACCTCACGCCTCCTTCTCTCTAACCTGCTCTATCCCGGCCCGTCGCTAACCAGCCGCAGCATCTTGCTCACCGCCAGATGCTTCTGCTTCTCGCTGGGGTGCACATAGGTGTTCAGCGTGGTGCCTATGTCGGTATGACCCAGTATGTGCGATAGCACCTTGTAGTCCACGTTGCACTCCACACAACGGGTCGCGAATGTGTGACGCAGCGCGTGGAACCGTATCCCCGGCAAACCCACTCTTCGCATCATCCTGTTATAGTACCGCCTATACACCGACGGTTCGGTGGGGCGTTCTGAATTTGTTATCACATAATGCCCCTTATCTGTTATCGCCATCAGATGTCGCAAGGTCCTGGCTAACTCCATGCTCAGCGGCACTGTTCGCTCCGACTTGCTCGTCTTAGGCCGGTCTAAGTTTATCTCCGTCGCTGCGCTCCCGTCTTCTCGCGCCCGGTAAATTCGGTTCAGCGTCCGGCTCACTCTCACCACCCTGTTTTTCAGGTCTATGTCACACCATCGCAGAGCGCATATTTCTCCTATGCGAAGGCCGGTCGTCACGCTCATCCACACGCCTATGTTCTTCAGCGACACGTTGCTCTTCACATACCGTAGCAACCGCCGCTCCTCATCCACCGTAAGTATCTGAATTTCTGCCTGTTCCTGCCTGGCTTTAACAGGCATTTTTATCGCCATTTGCTCCACAAGATGCCTGCCCTCTGCCCATCTCACTATCATCCTGAGAACAGCCAGATAATCTCTCACAGTCTTTTGGTTACAACCTTTCTCAAGCAGGTTTTCGGCAAACGCTCTCACATCCTCATCACTCACTTCCTCGCATTCACCGAAGGCCGGAATCAGATGCTTGTTCACAATCAGCCTGTAGGTCGATAACGACGAGCGCTTCAGCACCGCACCGCGCTCTGCAAGCCACATCTCGGCCAAGTCGCCGAGTCTCATCTTCTCTTTTGTCTTTTCCATATCCGATAGTATTTTGCCGGGGTTACATTTCACGCCCGTTTTTGCCAAAAATATCACTCTCACGCTTTATTTCTCTCAAAATTCTCGGATAATGAAAAATTATTGCTAATTTTGAATTTGATTTATACAACGCATCTTGATAATGCCGATGAAGAAATTTTCACTGATATTACTCATTATCATCGCCTTAGCTTCTTGCGCAAAGCACAGCAAGTTTGAGAAAGAGGCGAGCCGGAAAGCCGTGGAAATTGCCCAGACGCTCGTCGCCACCGACCACTCCGACACGCTCGCCATGCAGAACGTCATCCTTCAGGCCGAAGCCGTGGCAAGTGAATACGCCTTAATCAACGACTCGCTCGCTGTGGAAGCGTTCCACAGCAGTTTCTGCTCGTACCTTCGCGATAACGACCCTCAGTTAGCCAACGAAATTTGTGACCCTATATGAAACAGTATTTTAACTCCGCTCTTATCGCAGCTTTGCTGCTGACTTTTTCTCTCAACGGATGCAAATCCGAACTCTACAAGACCACCGACCGCTTCGCGCAGCAGTTCGCCTCTGCATGGTGCGCCGGCGACTCCGCTCAGGTCCGAAACATCGTAGCGGGCTTTAATGCTTTCTGCGACAGCGTGCAACTCCACGAAATCGAATACATTCATAACGAGTTTCGCGACCAAGTGAAACAACTGCTCGCCGACTCCGCTTCCCGCCTCGATGCCGTGATTGGCGCTGAATTTGCCACGGCCGGATACGACGACATCTGCCTCTCAACAGCCGAACGTATCACCGCCGGACTTCTCTCCGGCGACCTCAGCACTGACGACGCCATGAACGAGGTCAACGCCACTCGTGCCGCTCTCGTCATGCTGGGACAGCCACAGACCATTCGTCAGTTCCATGCCGCCATCGACCTCTCGGCACGCAAATTACCGCTCAGTGAGCAGATGAAACTTTTCTCAAGTGTGGCCTCTCCGGAAGCACTCGGACGCGCTCTGCGGGCCGACCTCAACGCTCCGCAGACCGATTCCGCCCTCGTTACGAGACAAGTCAACGAACTGCGCAAAATCTACTCCGACCAGGATTTCCAACTTTTCTTGCGCAATTTTAACAACTAACTGATTTATCGGCATCTAAACTCCTTTCGCCCTATTCATGCACTCTTTCGAACAATACTTCAATCTAATCAACGCCGCCATTCGCTGCGTGAAAATTCCCACCTCGCCCGCCAACCTCTACGCGCCCATCGCTTACACTATGGACCTGGGCGGAAAGCGGCTGAGACCCATTCTCACGCTCATGTCGTGCGAGGCGTTCGGCGGACGGATGGACGATGCCATGAACGCCGCTCTGGCTATTGAGTTCTTCCACAACTCAACGCTTGTTCACGACGACGTTATCGACCATGCCGACGTCAGGCGCGGAAAACCCACCGTGCACCGCCGATGGGGGCAGGAAACAGCCATCCTATGCGGCGACACCATGTTCTCCATCGCCGCTCAACTGATTCTGCACTCTCCCGACGAGCACCTCAAGCAGGCAATGAACGTATTCACGCAGACCGCCACTAACGTCTTTGAAGGCCAGCAACTGGACCTGGACTTCGAATTCCGAACCGACGTGGACGTGGACCGCTACATGAACATGGTCCGGCTCAAGACGGCCGACCTGCTGGGCAGCGCGTGCAGGCTGGGTGCCGTTATTGCCGGTGCTGCCAAGACCGACACGGAGGCCATCTACGATGCCGGCGTGAGTCTGGGCATGGCTTTCCAGTTGCAGGACGACCTGCTCGACGTTTGGGGTGACTCTGCCGTTTTCGGCAAGGAAATCGGCGGCGATATCATGAATAATAACAAGACGTTCCTCCTTATCAACGCCATAAAACTGGCCGACAACGATACGGAACTGGAACTGCGACGCTGGCTCAACGACCCCTACGCTCTGCGAGACCAGAAGGTCCCGGCTGTAACCGCCATATATGAGCAATTGGGGCTCAGGCAACTCGCCACCGGCAAGATTGAGCAATACAATGCCGAGGCTATTCGCCTGGTGCGCTCCACTGCCATGCCGGCCGAGGCTCAAGACGATTTCGTCGCTCTAATCCACAACCTTTCTGCTCGTAATGCCTGACTCACTTTCGCTTATGATCGACAGCCACAGCCACATCTACGGCACAGAATTCGATGCCGACATTCACGATGTTGTGAGCCGCGCTCGGCAAGCTGGTGTAACTCACGTGGTTATGCCCAACGAGAACCTGGAATCGCTTGCTCGGCTGCGACACACTCACCGTCTCTATCCCGACTTTGTCTCCATGACCATCGGACTTCACCCTGAGGAAATCAACCGTGATTATGCCTCTCAACTGGCCGAAATGAAACGGATTCTGAGCGCTGAAAAGGGGGCTTTCGTGGCAGTTGGCGAGATTGGCATCGACCTCTACTGGGACAAGACTTGGCGTGCCGAGCAAATGGACGCGCTCTCCGAGCAACTTCGCTGGTGCTCCGAGTTCCACCTCCCTTTCATCATTCATTGCCGCGACGGAATCGACGAAATCATTCAGGTTTTCTCAGAACTGAACTGCCCCGTGCCGCAAGGTGTGTTCCACAGTTTCACCGGCACCGAGGCCCACATTGAGCGCCTTCGGCAGTTCGGCGACTTTTTCTTCGGGGTTAACGGCATCGTCACCTTCAAGAACAGCCACGTACGCGAACTCCTGCCGGTTATCGGACTTGACCGTATGCTCGTCGAGACCGACGCACCCTACCTCGCTCCGGTACCGCATCGCGGTAAACGCAACGAGCCGGCCTTTGTGGCCCATGTAGTCAGTTACATAGCATCCGCTCTCGACATCCCCTCCGAGGTGGTCAGCCGCGTTACCGCCACCAACGCCGCCACTCTCTTCCACCTCCCTCTCTGACACACATTCCCCCCAAGGAAGTTGTACAATACCCAAATTTTAATACAAAAAGATATACCTTATGCCCCGATTTTGCGACAAAAACAAGAACCTCTTGCCTCGATTTTGAAACAAATTCTTTGCGCAAATGGCGCAAGGCACTTTTTTATTGCGTTATTTTTCAGTTGAACAACAATTTTTCGTCAAGCAGGAAATCCCAGTAATTGATAATCCTGATGCCCTCATCTGTAGTCCACGGTGCCACGTTATCTGCTGTGACGATGACCTTGCGGAAACCGTCTTTGATACTGAGTAGCGATTTTTGTTCTTGAGCGACTTTTTCTCTGGTGGGCATGCTGTAAGCCGACTGCACATAGACGCGCTCATCGTCATTGTTCACCACGAAATCTATCTCAAGATAGGCACGGGCACTCTTGCCTTGAACATTGGTGTACCAAGTCTCAACATTCCCCACATCTACCGAATAGCCTCGCCCAACCAACTCATTATAGATTACATTTTCCATAATGTGGGTCGGCTCCTGTTGACGGAAATTGATAATGGCATTGCGTATGCCCATGTCGCTGAAGTAATACTTTGAGTTGGAACCGATATACTTGCGACCTTTTACGTCATAGCGCATTGCCTCTTGAATGATATAGGCATCGATTAGATGGGATATATAAACTGATATGGTTTTATCGGTAATCGACCGGCGGCGCACACTTTTGAAAGTATTAGAAATCCTTGACGGATTCGTGGGAGATCCTATTGCGGAAGCCAATACTCTTACCAAATCTTCTAATCCTTTATCGTTCTGAACTTTGTTGCGCTCAATCAAGTCGCGCAAATAGATGGAATGGAAAAGGTTCTTGAGGAATGACCTTTTCTTCGAAATGTCATCGATAAGCGCAACTTGTGGCAGTCCACCATATACGGAATATTGCCGCATTCGCTCGGTTTTGTCGCCACCAAAAGCAGTGTAATACTCCAAAAATGAAAGTGGACTCAATCTAATCTCATCGCCTCGACCGCGAAACTCGCTTACAACATCGCTCGAAAGGAAACGAGAATTGGAACCGGTCACATACACTTCACATCGGCCATTGTGCATCAGACTAAGCAACACTTCTACGAAGCGGTCGAGCAGTTGAACCTCATCGATGAGAACATAACAACGTCCTTCGGTCTCTTTAAGCCTTTGGCCGATGTATTGCATCAAGCGATTGGGGTCACGGAACTCGTGGCTGTCCCAGTCATCTATGGCTAACAAAATAATGTTCGATTCGGGAACTCCCGAATTGAGCAGATGCCGTTTGAATAATTCAAACAACAAATATGATTTGCCGCAACGACGAATTCCGGTCACTATCTTGACCAGGGAGTTACTCATGCCTCCTATCAGTCTTTGAAGATATTTATCTCTCTGAAATTCCATAAATTGAGAATATTTTTTACTTGAAAATGTGATTGCCACATTTTTTCGTAATGCGAAGGTACGACTCTATTCTCAGATAGCCAAATTTTTGAGATTATTTTTTGTAGCTACAGCACCATCTGGCGCATTTTTATAGTTCGCGAGTATGATTACGGCGTATTTGGAATATACACAACTAATTGAAATGAAAGTGTCGCGCAACACGTCTATTTCTTTTCACATACTGCGCGGTTATATGGAAAATTAATGCTATCTTTGCATTAACGGCCACAAATAGTGGCCTCATAACCTACCTTAAAAACCTACAAAGCTAATTATGAGACATCTTTCTCTGCTCGTTTTGGCCATTACTGCCGCCGTTTCCATGGCTCAGTCGCAGGATAGCACTGTGGCTGTGGGATATGCGCAGGCCGGAGCGCTAACCATATCTGGCGCCGTGGAAACCATCGGCGAAAACCAGATGAACAAGAAGCAAGTAACTAACCCGCTCGAAGCCATCGACGGACGTGTCGCCGGACTCACCATCGAAAAGGGCAACAACGGCGTGGCGGCCATGAACGCGGTGCGCGTGCGCGGCACCACTTCTCTCACCGGCGGCAACGACCCGCTCATCATCGTGGACGGCGTTATGGGCGACCTCAACACGCTCTCATCGGTCTATCCGGCCGATATCGCCAATTTCACCATCCTCAAGGATGCCAGTGAGACCGCGCAGTACGGCTCGCGGGGAGCAAGCGGTGTAATCGAGGTCACCACCAAGACTGGCAGCAGCGGACGCACTTCGGTTAGTTACAACGGCAGTTTCGGCATCTCTTCGGTCTATAAGAATCTGAATATGCTTAGCGCCGACGGCTACCGCAAATATCTATCCGATAATGGCCTCATGCTCATCGACAAGGGTTTCAGCACCAACTGGCAGCGCAAGATTGAGCAGAACGGCTTCCAGCACGACCACCACGTGGCCTTCATGGGCGGCGGCAAGGACAACGGCTACCGTGTCTCGCTCGGTTTCATGGACCACAACGGCGTGATTCTACACGATAATTTGCGCAATTTCACCAGCAACATGAACATGCACCAGTATATGTTCAGCCGCCTCCTGCGCATCGACATCGGTATGTTCGGCAACATTCAGAAAGAGCGCACTGCGGTCTATGACGTGCAGAAAACTTTCTACTCCGCCGCAACCTTCAACCCCACTTTCCCGGCCGAAAGAAATGCCCAAGGTGGCTGGGACGGCTTCGCTTACGCAAACCAGATTAACAACCCCATGGCGCTCATGGACAGCCGAACCGCCACTAAAACCACACACATCAGCACTCACGCTAAACTCACCTTCGACATCTCACCAAACTGGAAACTTAGCATGTTCGGGGCCTATAGCCACAACGAGGTGGAAGGCAACCAGTTCCTGCCCACTTCCATCTGGGCACACGGACAGGGACAGCGGGGAAGCAAGAAAAGCGAATCGCTGCTGGGCAACTTGGTGCTCAACTTCGACCGGAACTTCGGCAAACACCACATTGGCGCACTGGCTCTGGCCGAGGCTCAGCGCGACACTTACACCGGTTTCTACACCACTACCACTAATTTCACCGTCAACCGCCTGGGATACGACAACATCCAGGCCGGAGCACTCACTCTCTGGGAAGGTACCGGCAGTTACCGCGAAACGCCCACTCTGGCCGCTTTCATGGGACGTGTCACCTACGACTACGACAACCGATACTCCCTCACCGCCACGGCACGTGCCGACGGCTCATCCAAGTTCGGCAAGAACCACAAGTGGGGCTTCTTCCCCTCCATAAGTGGAGCCTGGATTATCAGCAACGAGGCTTTTATGCGCAATGCGCTAATTGTCAGCAACCTCAAACTTCGTGCCGGATACGGACTGGCAGGCAACTCCGGCGGCATCGACTCTTATATGTCAATGAACCTGCTCGCCCCTAACGGAATCGCTCCCGTGGGCGACGAGGCCGTCGTAACATTGGGCTCGCCGCGAAACACTAACCCTAACCTGAAATGGGAAGTGAAACGAACGTTCAACGCCGGCATCGACCTCGCTCTGCTCAAAGACCGCATCATTGCGTCGGTGGACTTCTACACTTCCAAGACTACCGACATGCTCTACACCTACAACGTGCCTGTACCGCCATTCCCCTACAACACTCTGCTGGCCAACCTGGGCTCCATGCGAAACAATGGAGTGGAAGTCGCGCTGGGCGTCACACCGGTGGTGAACAAGGATATGGAACTCAACATCAACGCCAACATCACTTTCCAGCAGAACAAACTGCTCTCGCTCGACGGTTTCTACAACGACTATTACATCATGGCCCCAACCTATAAGGACATCGCAAGCCTCAACGGCGCGGGATTCCACGGCGGTTTCAACCATATCGTCTATCAGATTGTGGGACAGCCCCTCGGCGTGTTCTACCTACCTCACTGCACCGGCTTGAAAAGCGACGGCAGCGGGGGCTACACCTATGAGATCGCCGACATCGACGATGACGGCGACATCGACCTGTCAAACGGCGGTGACCGTCGAATTTGCGGACAGGCTATCCCTAAGGTTCTGCTCGGCTCCAACATCAGTTTCCGATTCAGGCAATGGGACCTCTCCGTGCAAATCAACGGCGCTTTCGGGCATAAAATCTATAACGGAACCGCTCTCACCTATATGAACCTGAACAGCCTCCCGGGCTACAACGTCCTGGCTAAGGCTCCCGCACAAAACATCAAGGACCAGACCGCCACCGACTACTGGCTGGAACGGGGCGACTACGTCAACTTCGACTACGTCACTCTGGGGTGGAACGTGCCTCTGAGCGAGAAAGTGAGGAAATACGTGAAGTCGCTGCGCATCTCCGCCACGGTCAAGAATCTTGCCACTATCACCGGCTACAGCGGACTCACTCCTATGATTAACAGCACCAACGTCAACTCCACTCTCGGCATCGACGACAAGAACACCTACCCCGTCGCTCGCACCTACTCGCTGGGCATTAGCATTCATTTCTAAAACGGCATAAAACTCTGATAATGATGAAACAGATAGCATACTTACTGGCAATTATACTCGCCCTCTCATCGTGCGAGAAGTTTCTCGAGGAAAATCCCACCGACCGTCAAAGCGTGGCCGACTCCTACAATAACATCACCGACCTCTACCTCAATGCCGTGGCCGCACGATACCACGACGTGGGCGGAAAGACTAACAGTTGCGGGCTGCAGGGCACCGGACGTGGCATTTACGACCTGAACACGTTCACCACAGATGAGGCTATCATGCCCACTCGCGGTGCCGACTGGTACGACGGCGGACTCTGGCAGCACTTGTTCCTACACGACTGGAATGGACTCGACCCCATCGGCGACACATGGAACTATCTGTTCAAGGCCATCATTGGCTGCAACGACGGACTGGAGCACATCAGCCTTTACGCCTCTCTTCATCCCGGCGAAGACGTAAGTGCCTTCGACGCCGAAGTGCGCGCCCTTCGTGCCATGTTCTATTTCTACGCTATGGACCTCTACGGTCGCGCCCCCATCTTCAGTTCTTCCGAGCCTAAACTCGAGGAACTGGGGCTGTGCAGCCGCTCTGAAGTCACGCGCTTTATCGTCAGCGAACTGCAGGACGCCGTGCCTCTGCTGGCCAATGATATGTCTAACTTGCCCGGAGAATATTATGGCAGAATGACTCAGAGCGTGGCCAACTTCCTCCTCGCTAAAGTCGCTCTGAATTCTGAAATCTACTTCGACGACGACTGGACCGACGCCTCTCGCCCCAACGGAAAAGAAATCCGGTGGAACGTGGATGGAAAGGATATGAACGCATGGGAAGCAACCATCACCTTCTGCAACAGAATAAAGGACCGAGGGTACACGCTGGAAAACGAATTTGCGGCTAATTTCCTCATACACAACGAGTATTCCAAGGAGAATATCTTCACTATTCCCATGGACAAGAACCTCTTCGACAATCAGTTTATCTATCTCTTCCGCTCACGCCACTACAACCACGCATCCGCGCTGGGACTCAACGGCGAGAACGGGGCAAGCGCCACCGTGGAGGCTCTCCGCGCTTTTGGCCTGAAAGAAAGCCTCGACGACTTCTCCGATACCGACCCGCGATTCTTCGCCTCTTACTACTTCGGGCAGGTTTATGACCTGAGCGGTAATCCGGTCCTTCTCGACGATGGCACTGAACTTATTTACGAACCCTGGGCTGTAGCACTGGATGTCTCTAACACAAAATACGAGAAGACTGCCGGCGCCAGAATGAAGAAATACGAAGTGGACCCTAACGGCACCAAGGACGGCTGCCAGAGCGATAACGACATAGTGCTTTTCCGATATGCCGACGTCCTGCTCATGGAATGTGAGGCCACCGTGCGAAACGGCGGTAACGGCGACGACATCATGGCGCAAGTGCGCGACCGCGCCGGGGCTCCGGCAATTCCCGCTACGCTGCAGAATATCCTCGATGAGCGACTACGCGAACTGGCTTGGGAAGGGTGGCGACGAAACGACCTCATCCGCTTCGACAGATTCACCGCATCCTACACCGACCGGCCGGCTCTCCCGCACGAACAGGAGACGCACTACACCATCGTCTTCCCCATCCCCGGAGAAGTCATCTGGCTCAAGGACGGACAGAAACAGAACCCGGGCTACTAACCCCATATTAACCCGAATCGGCCTAATAACCAATTCGGGTTAATTCTTTTCCCTAAGGAACCGTTTCAGGAAAATGGCTAGAAAATAGGGGAATGTATAAAACTTTCCGTTCCAACCGATATTCTTATAACCGAACTTTATGCCGTATTTAACGTCGGAGTAAGAATCCCAGTTGATAAGGTTTGTAAGTGAGGCTGTAGCACCATCTTTTGCCTTGACTTCCACTGGCACAAGCGAGTTCGCATCCCGTACAAAAAAGTCCATCTCCAATGCAGGGTTTTCACGCTTATAGAAATACAACCGCTCATATCCCGATTTTCTCAGCATTTCACCTATCACATTCTCATAGATTGCTCCCTTATAAGTCCCAAAGTTCTTATTCGCACGCAAATCCTCTTGTGCCTCCTCATCAAGCGAGGCTATGAGCAACCCTGTGTCGTGGTAGTATATCTTGTAATTATCCACTCTATAATTGCCTTTAAGGGGCAGTTCCGCATTGTTCAGACAATAGCACACATTTATCACACCGGCTTGCGCAAGCCACTCTACCGCACCTACATATTCCCTACTCCGGGCTCCTTTCGCTATTTTTGTTATTTGATATTTCTTGTTTTCCTTGGCAAGAAATGTGGAAATATGCTCATACACGGCAAGCACTTTCGCTTTATCGGTCTGTAACGCATACTTTGTTATATCCTCCTCATAGTCCTTCAGCAGTTGGCGCTGCAAATCCAGCGTTCCCCCGTAATGCCCGTTTTCCACATAGCGCTTTACCACCTCAGGCATTCCGCCTATAGTCATGTATTCACGAAACACATCCGTCATCGTATCCAGTTCCAGTTGTGAGAATGGTTGCAGATTTATCATGTGACCATACAAATTTTCTACTTGCTCAGCGCTATAGCCCTTTGCCCACAAAAACTCCTCAAAATCCATTGAATGCATTTCGTAGTCAACCTTAAAGCCCACAGCGTTTGATTCTATCTCACTCTGATATAGCCCCATAAGTGAGCCGGAACATATAACATCGTATCGTCCATCCTCGCAAAACGACTTTAGCGATGTCGCACAATCGGGACACTTTTGCAACTCGTCAAAAAATATTAGCGTCCTGTGAGGCAGCAATTCCCATGTTGGCTCCAACAGAGAAATATTCTTTATAATCGTATCCACGTCATAGCCATCATCAAATATGGCCGCAAATTTCTTTTGCAGTACGAAATTAATCTCTATAACCGACTCATAATTGGCCTGTCCGAATGCTCTTATCGACATGGTTTTTCCCACCTGTCGTGCTCCTCTAACAATCAGCGGCTTTCTGTGAGAGTCCTTCTTCCAGTCATCAAGATACCTATCAATCTTTCTTTTAAGCAATTCCATATCACTAAATCACATTTTCCGGCACAAATATAAGCAAAAAATCACATTTTCTGGCATAAATCCACCACGAAAATCACATATTCTGGCATAAAATTACCCCGAAAATCACATTTCCGGGGCATTTTTGACTATTCGTTTATCCGGAAACGGCTACTCTGGGAACTTCTGCTCGGCCACTTTCATCATCACCGACACATCAAAGTAGAAACCTTCTGTCGTCTTGCCCTCCTTCTTCTGCACCTTGATGTAGTCTATTCCGTTCTCCAGTTCCTGGTGGTCCACCGCCACGTACCCCAGGAAATTCACCATGTTGTACTCATGCCCGGGCGCTATCACCACCCACGGCTCTTCTTTCGTGCCCTTGCCGCTGCTCATGATTGTAGCCACAAGCCGATCCAGCCTGAACTGCCGCATGCGCGCACGGTTATACTTCTTGCGCTGATTCAGTCCGTGGATAAAATACTTCATCTGGTCCAGGTCAAAGATGTTGTCGTTGAGCGACAACTCTGCGTATTTCTCTATTGAGTCACACTCGGCGCGATCCAACTTGGGTTTGTAGTAAAGTTGCTCCACTATGCTCCCGTATTCCGACTCGCGGAACGGATTGTAGTCCTCCTGAAACACATAGCCGTAATAGAGGTGACGGAATGCGTCGATGCTCATCGACGTGTCGTTCTCGTTGAAAAACGTCTTCAGCAGGCGCGGATAGTAGTAGCGCGAATGGGGGTCAAGTGTCTCTTTCTTAATCTGGTCGAAGTCCACCTTGCGTATCACCAGTTTTTTCTGAACCGACGCCGACATGCACACCGATGCCACCATCAGTAACATAATCATACGGAATATATGTCTTGATATTTTCATCTCTCTTTCAATAATCTTTTCTTATTCAACTTCAGAAGATAAAACCCTCTATTCCTATGCCCACCATTGCCACTGCCACTATCACCGGCAGTGTCTTGGCACAGAAGAAGGAGATAAACGTCTTGTGCGATGCCATTATCCACCGCCCCTGAGGCGACTTGCTGAAAGCCATCGTTCCCACCAGCGCGCCCAGTATCACTCCCAGCACCATAAATCGGGCTCCCACCAGTATGCCCAGCAAACAGCCGGCAAGCGACGATACCCCGGTGATGAGGTTTCCGCTTCGCTCTCCACTGAGTTCCTCCTGCGGCAGAAGCCACTTGAGCGCCGCCACCATCAGTGTGGCCACTCCCCAGAACATGAACGTGCGTACAGGCAGATAGATGTAAGTGCTGAAATGCAGCAGCACCAGCGCAGCGTAAGCAGGTATCGCCGCAGGCACTCGCCAGCGCCGCACGACCAGCCCAACGGCTGCCGCCATACTCGTTATGCCCAGTATCAGTAATGCCTTGCTCAGAAACATCAGCGCAGTTTATCTATAAGTTATACACTAATTTAACTTTCACATAGGTGGGTTTATTGCAACGGACACCCAAACTTTAGTAATTTTAAACATTCTCGTTCTGAGTCACGGCCGGCGCGGACGCTTGGCCCTCCGACTGGACTGCCGCCTGAACCGGCTCTTGTGGCTTCACGGCCTCTGGATACGACACTCGGGCATGATAGAACGCGCGCAAGCGGGCTATGAACGTCTGCTTCACCACCTCTATGTCGCGCAGACTGATGGGCGCGTCACGCAGCAGTCCTTCGCTCACCTGACCGTCTATTATCTTGTTTATCAAGTTGGTTATCGACTCCTTGCTCACATCGGTCAGGCTCTTCGTCGCCGCCTCGCACGCATCGGCCATCAGCACTATTGCGGTCTCCTTGGTCTGCGGATTGGGACCGGGGTAGGTGAATGGCGCCGGATCCACAGCCTGGTTGGGCGACGCTTTCTGCGCCATGGTGTAGAAATAGCGTGCTTTGCCGCAACCGTGGTGCTGCGAAATGAAGTCCTGAACGGCCTGCGGCAACTTTGCCTTTCTGGCACGCTCCAGTCCGTTAGCCACATGCGATATCACTATACGCGCGCTCTGCTCGGGCTGGAGCGAGTCGTGAGGATTAACTCCCATCTGATTCTCAGTGAAAAATGCCGGATTGTCTATCTTTCCTATGTCATGATACAGCGCTCCCGCACGGGTCAACTGCACGTTCGCTCCTATCTCATGGGCCGCCTCCGAGGCCAGATTGGCCACCTGAAGCACGTGCTGGAATGTGCCCGGGCACTCCAGCGACAATTCTCGCAACATGGGATTGTTGATGTCGCTCAGTTCCACCAGCGTAACTGTGGAGGTGAACCCGAATATCTTCTCTATCAGGAATATAAGCAGATAGGCAAACGACAGGGCCACGCAGTTGATTGAGAAGTACACCAGCATGTGCTCCCACTCTATCCCCACTATCTTGCCCGTCCTCATCAGGAACATGGCTATGTAGCTCACGCACATTATCAGGAACACGAACAGGGCACACTTGGCCAGTTGCGATCTCCGCGTCAGTTCTTTCATCGACGCTATCGCCACCGCTCCGGCCAGGAACTGAAGGATGATAAACTCGGCCTGATTGTTGGCAACCAGCGAGCATATCAGTATCACCGTCGTGTGGTAGAAGAACGACGTCCGGGAGTCGAAGAACGTGGTGGTGATTATCGGCACCAGCGCAAACGGTATCACATACATCATGTTCGGCCGGATGCGCACTATCGCGAACACCGTGGCTATGAACACCGCCATAAACACTATCAGGAACGTCATCTTGCGCTGATTGGTGAATGTTCGTGGCCGCATGAAGTACATGTAGAAGTAGAACACCATCACCATGATAGTGATGATTATAATCTGCCCGGCCAGTATCAGCGTGGTGTTCACACCGCTCATCTGTTTCTCTTTCTCTTTGTAGAATGCGTTGATTATCACGTTTTTCTCATTGGTGATAATGTCGCCGAAGTCTATGATGCGCTGACCTTTCTTGATTTCTATCACAGGGGTGTTTTTCAGCGCGTTCACCTTGATGTTCACTTGCAGTGCGGTCTTTTCCTCATCAAATGTCACGTTGGGCACCATCCTGTCTTTCAGACCCACCATGCTCAGCACTGAGTGCGACGAAGCGAATGAATTATCAATGAAAGCATAAGCCGCTTCGGCCGAAATCATTTCCTGAGTCGCAACGGCCGACGACCTTCCGTCAACAAACATCTTTGGCAACCGGTCGTTTCGGATGGCATCGTAGGTGCGCGCGTCCACCACGCCTCGGTGGTAGAGCGACGCTATCTCAGTCACTATCCTGTAACGCTCCACGCTCGACATCTCAGGCACTTTCGCCAGGTTGCGGTCCACCGAATCCGCTATGGCCTTACCCAGTGCCACATCCCACTTGAAATATGGGATAATGGACTGTTCCACACTGTCGCGCACGCGGCGCATTTCGCTACTGTCGCGGTACACCTGCAAGTCGTAGGGGGCTATCATGTCGGGGTACGACCACACGTCGCCCACATCGTGCTTGTTATACTGCGCCGTCTGCCGCGGAAGGGCCAGCGAAATCAGCACTATGGCTCCCACCAGCAGCAGTATTGTCTGTATGTTAAACTTTATCTTCATCTCTCTTCTATCTCTTGATTGGCAGGCGCGCAACCGTCAGCTGATTCGTGCCGCCGATGTCACTCCATCCACTTTTTTCAGTTTCTTGCACAGGTTGTTCACTACTGTCACATCCGATATCAGAACTTCCAGCTCGCACTTGAACACGCCGTCCTCGGCCTTGATATCGAGGCGGCGGATGTTTATGGACAGGTTGCGCGAAATCAGGTTTATGATTTCGTGCAGGATTCCCATCCTGTCGCTTCCCTCTATGTGAACCACCGTCAGGAATGTGGCCTCGGTGGTATCCCACTGGGTCTGCACCAAGCGGCTTCCATAACTCACTCTGAGCTTGGCCAGCTCCTCACAGTCTATTTTATGAACCACCACCTCGTTATTCTCATCCACATATCCGGCCACGTCGTCACCTGGAATGGGATGGCAGCATGGTGCCATCTTATAGTTAACTTTACCGGGCTCGCTCACAAGATGATACACTTTGCTGCCTATCTTGCCCTCATACTTGCGTATCCCGTCGCCCGACGTCTTCGACGAGAACGGATTGCGCAGGAACTTCGACAGCAAGCCGCCGTTCGATGCGGGGTGCAAAGCCTTTATCATCTGTTGCGACAAGGCCACTTCGCCGTTGCCTATCATGTAGAACAAGGCCTCCTTGTTGGGGGCTTTTTCCACGCTGATTATGCGAGTCAGATTCTCCGGTGTGATTTCCTGACCGTTTGCCGCAAGGAACTCCCTGAGCATCTTGTCGCCCTTCTCTATTATCTGACGGCGGTCGTGCCTGATGGCTGAGCGAAGGCGGGTCTTTCCCTTGGCGGTCACCAGATACTGCTCCCACTCAGGCTGTGGCTTCTGCGACTGCGATGTGAGCACTTCCACTTGGTCGCCGGTGGCAAGTTTGTGCGACAGCGGCACCAGGCGGTGGTTCACCTTGCCGGCAATGCAGTGCGAACCTATCTGTGAGTGGAGCGTAAATGCCAGGTCCAGCACCGACGAGTCCTTGGGCAGCGTAATCATCTCGCCCTTGGGGGTGAAAACCGTGATTTCCGATGCGAACAGGTTAAGTTTTATCGTGTCTAAGAAGTCTATCGCGTTGGGCTCGGGATTCTTCAGTATGTCCTCTATGGTCTGCAACCACACGGCCAGTTCGCTCTCTTCCTCGCCCTCGCCTATTTTGTACTTCCAGTGGGCCGCGAAACCGCGCTCGGCTATGTCGTCCATCCGCCGGCTGCGTATCTGAACCTCAATCCAGTTACCGTCTGGACCCATCACAGTGATGTGAAGGGCGCGGTACCCGTTAGCCTTGGGTGTGCTTACCCAGTCGCGGATGCGGTCGGGATGAAGGCGGTACAAGTCGGTGATTTCGCTATAGATGTTCCAGCATATTCGTTTCTCGTCTTGCTCGTTGGGGCACTCAAACACTATTCTGGCCGCATACAGGTCATACACTTCCTCAAACGTCACGTGCTTCTTCTCCATCTTCTTCCAGATGGAATAGTGCGACTTCACCCTTGCCTTGAACTCGTACTTGAGTCCCATTTCGTCCAGTCGCTGGCGGATGGGGGCCGCAAAGTGGTCGAATATCTCGTTTCTTCGGGCCTCGCTGGTGGCTATCTGCTCGCCTATCTTGCGGTAAGCGTCGGGGTGCTCATACTTGAAACTCAGGTCCTCCAGTTCGGTCTTAATGGCAAACAAGCCTAAGCGATGGGCCAGCGGAGCATAGATGTAGAGTGTCTCGCCGGCTATCTTGTACTGCTTGGCCGGTGGCATGGAGTCCAGCGTGCGCATGTTGTGAAGGCGGTCGGCCATCTTTATCAGCACCACTCGGATATCGTCGCTCATGGTGAGCAGCAGTTTGCGGAAATTCTCAGCCTGGGCACTTGCCTTGCTGCCGAAGATTCCGCCCGATATCTTGGTCAGGCCGTCCACTATGTTGGCTATCTTCTTCCCGAACTGAGCCTCTATGTCCTCCACGGTATAGTCGGTGTCCTCCACCACGTCGTGAAGCAACGCCGAGCATATCGATGTGGAGCCCAGTCCTATCTCCTGACTCACTATCATTGCCACGGCTATGGGATGCAAAATATATGGCTCACCCGAACGGCGACGTATGCCCTTGTGCGCCTCGCGCGCAAAGTTGAACGCCTTCTCTATCACCTCCACTTTCTTGCGGTGATTGCTGTTAAGATAGCCTCTAAGAAGGTCCTGATAAGCATCATTTATCAACTTATCTTCCTCATCCGGCGAATATTTTTTTATCTCTGTCATCGGTCAAATCCTAAAATTCCAATTACAAACATACAAAAAACTTCTCAAATACTAAAAAATCTGCCGCTTTTTGGGACTTTTTCCCTATCTTTGTATTCGATGGCGCAATTATCACGCCTCTATTATCCTGAAAAAATATGGCTAAACTGGAACTTAACATACTGGGATGCGGCAGCGCCACTCCCACTCTCAGGCACCAGCCTTCGGCGCAGGTACTCAACGTCCGCGACAACCTCATGATGATTGATTGCGGAGAGGGCTCCCAACTGATGATGCGACGCATGAAACTCAAGTTCTCGCGTCTTTCCAACATCTTCGTCAGCCACCTGCACGGCGACCACTGCTTCGGCATTCCTGGGCTGATTTCCACTCTGGCTCTGCACGAGAAAACCGGCTCGGTCACCATCCACACTTTTGCCGACGGGGCCGAGTGGCTCGACCGAACCATCCGTCAGTTCTGCCACGAACTGCCGTTTGAAGTGCGATTCAACGTTATCAAGACCGGCTCGCACCTCATCTACGAGGACAATGCCATCACTGTCACCACCATTCCTCTTCGCCATCGTGTGCCCACTGTGGGATTTCTCTTCGCGGAAAAACCTAAATTGCGACACATCAATCCTGAAATGGTCGTTTCACACCACGTGCCGCAGTGGGCCATGCACTCGCTCCGGGCCGGGCAGGACTTCATCACGCCCGAAGGAAACGTCATCCCCAACTCTCTACTTACCCTCGACCCTGAACCGTGCATCACGTACGCCTACTGCTCCGACACCACTTTCTCCCGGCGCGTCATCTCTGCCGTCACAGGCGTGGACTGGCTCTATCACGAGGCCACCTACGACAACGAACTTCATGCCAAGGCTCGTAAACGCTTCCACAGCACCGCCGGCGAAGCCGCTACCGTGGCGCGTGAAGCCGGCGTGAAACGTCTCATCCTGGGACACTTCTCCAAGCGATACCTCAGCGAAGAACTCCTGCTTCAACAGGCGCGCGACATCTTCCCTGACACTATCCTCGCCGACGAAGGACTTACTCTGGACCTTAACGCTCTCTAAACCCTCTTATCTCAGAAATCACCAAAGAATCTTGAAAAGTAGTTTAATGGAATTAATCTTTGAATTATGAAGAATGAATACTGCGAACAACTGCTCACCCTTCTTCAGCAACACAAGTCGCTGGGAATAGCGGATCAAATCGACTTCCGGAAATTCTATCTTTACTCCATTATCGCTCACTCCACTGCCATTGAAGGAAGCACGGTGACAGAAGTGGAGGCTCAACTGCTTTTTGACGAAGGCATTGGTGCCAGTAAACCCTTGCTGGAACAATTGATGAACCTAGATTTGAAAGCGGCTTATGAATTTGGCATGAACTGGATTATGGAACACAAGCCCATTACCACCGACTTGCTTATATCCCTCGCCGCGAAAGTAATGGCTCGAACTGGCAGCGAATACAATTCCATGGGGGGCAGTTTCTCTGCTGCTCGTGGCGAACTGCGTAAGTTGAATGTCACGGCTGGCATTGGAGGGCGATCGTATTTGGCATATCAAAAAGTTCCCACACGTCTTGCCGCGTTCTGCGAGGAACTTAATCAACGGCGTAACACTATTCACGGCTCTGATATCTGTGCCGTGTACGAACTGAGTTTTTGGGCGCACTATAAATTAGTAACCATCCATCCCTGGGCCGACGGCAACGGACGTACAAGTAGGCTGCTGATGAACCTGCTCCAAATGGAATTTAACGTATTGCCCACCAAAGTCCTGAAAGAAGATAAAGCAGAATATATTCAAGCTCTTGCAGATGCACGTGACAGCGACGACTTATCCATTTTTACCGATTGTATGTCTCGTTTGCACTGTAAACATCTCAAAGCAGAGATTGACCGATTCGTCAACGACACTTCCGGCATCTTGCCTGATAAACCGAAATTTGCACAGATAATGGTCGATAAATGGGCGATAAGGCCGTCTTTGGCCGAGAAAATGGTCGATATTTTACTTTTTTTGGCCGATAAAGACGTGACTTCTACTGAAATAATCGCACAGCAATTTGGCTTTACGGCCACCTCGACCAAACGCTATCTCCGACAACTTGCAATGTTCGGATTTCTCAAGGCACAAGGTGGGAACAAGAATCGGACCTACAGAAAGATTAAAGGTGTAAATGCCCTGCTACAGGCCAACGAAGGACTCACGCTCGATCTCAACGCTCTCTAAACCGCCTCTAAATCCCGAACAAAAACACTTATTCTTGGGCCGGCCGTTTTGATAATTCACCGAAATTGAGTTAATTTGCAAATAATTCGTACAATAAAACCGCAAAACCAAAAAATAACTGTATATGGAAAATATGAATCACCCCCTCGACAACCACGACAATAACACCTCGCAGCAGCCGCTTCAGGCCGAGCCGAGCATGCCGAGCATACGCCCCATTCAGCCTGAACAACCGCAAAAGAAAAACTTTTTCATGCGCAACCCCGCCGGATTCTTCGGCTTTCTCGCTGTCATAGTGGGGTTGTTCCTGAGTTTTGGGTTCGCCGACGTCAATTCCACGGAATACCCCTTCGTCCAGACACTGTGGTGGATAGGACTGGCGCTTCTGTTCGGCGGATTAGTGGCCTGCGGCGTGGGGCTCACAACCAAGCCGCGCATCTTTGCCGGGTTGGGATGCTCCTTCGGCGTGTTGCTGGCATCGCTCATAGGCCTCCTTATGTTCACCTGCTCCCGCCCACACGCACCGCGCCCCTTCGACATCAATGAAATCGAAGAAATAGTCTCCGACACCACTTGGGAATACGATGACTCTCTGGGCAGCTACATCCCCATCATTTCCAACGGACTCGACGAGGTCGTGCCCGACGAAGAAGTCCCGGCCGAAGAAACACCTGCCGAGTAACCCTCATAACACCCCACAAGAAGAGCCTCGCAATCCATATCGGTGTGAGGCTCTCCTCTCTTATTTTTCCCTAAGCAGGCTCAGATGGCCTCTCCGGGGCTCAATATCCGTAGGACACTGTGGTGAAGTAGCGACCGCCGTGGCGGGAATATCTCAGTGTCACATAGCCCTCTCCGTTACCGCCATACCACGAAATCTGGCTTATCTCATCGTCTCGGAAGGTAACCGGTGAGCCGTACTGCAGACACAACTGGCGATAGATGCGACGCAGGCGGGTGCGGTCGGCGTAATCAGTAGAGTACACGAACTGTACGTAAGCCAGACGGTTGTAATCATCATACTGGAGCATCACGTCGGGCCAGTAGTAGTCCAGTTGCAGAACGTCGCGCAGATACACCACATTGTCGTAAAATCCGTCGATGTAGTAGCCGTTGCTGTAGAGGTAGTTCAGCGAGTTGTTGTAGTAAACTCCGAACTGCAGGCCCAGGATTCCATCTATGATTGGTATGCTCACCACTGGTCTCCACCCCACAGGGCGAACCGGACGATACACGTGCAGGTAGCGAGGACGGTAAGGACGGATAGGAGGTGCCACTCTCACGTCCCACACACCGCAGGTGTAACTGTTGTGAATCACCGTGGTGCGGTGGTCGTAGTCACGCTGGTTGCTATATCCGCCGTAGGGCTGCGGCTTGTTGTTGGCCGGATTATAGTCTCCGTGCGTGTTGTTGCTGTGGGTTGTGGTGTTGTCTCCGGGGCGGTTATTGCTTGTGCTGCCGCTACTGTTATCACCACGACGGTTCACCACAGTTCCCACGTTCGAGCCGGAATTGCCCGTGCTCGCATTACCGTTCTTGAGGTTGGTCTGGATGCCCGTATCGGTGCCTCCGCGATTCACACCCCCGTTTCCGCTGCGGTCCACGCTCGTGCCGCTTCCCACGCTCACGTTGCTGTTGGTTGCCGAACTTGCGCCACTGGTGCTTGTCCCCGACGAACGGGTGTTGGTGATACCGGTGTTGCGATTTACCGTGCTACCCACCGAGGTGCTGCCGCTGCGGTTACTCAACGAACTTCCGCTCGAAGAGACCGAGGAACTTACGCTCGTGTTCCGCGAGTTACTCACCGCCGAACCGGATGTGTTCACGCTGCTGCTACGCGCGCTATTCACCGTTCCTGTGCTACGGCTCGTAACGCTGCCGCGATTGCTGCTCGACGACGACGCATTTCCGCTTGTCGAAATCGAGGTGTTACGGTTCGACGTCACGCTACCTTGCCTCGAAACCGACGCTCCCGATGTGGTCGCCTGACGCGACGTGCTCGTGCTCGAACTAGAGCTCCGGGTCACCGTGCCTGTGCTGCGGCTGCTGCTCACCGATCCAGTGTTGCGATTCTGCGACACCGTGCCGGTGCTGCGGCTCACCGTGCCGGTGTTGGCGCTTGCCGGCTTGTTAGAAACTTGACGCGCGCTGCTGGCCTGTGCTGAGGTCGTTGCCACGCGCCCCTCATTGCTCGTGTTGCCGCGGCTCCGCATCTGTGCGGATGCCGAGATTGCCATTGCCAGGCAACCTATGAGCATTACGCTCATCGTCCAGTTTCTCATTGTCTTCATCTCTCTCTGAATTTTAATGCCACTTTTGCGGCGGTTATTAATATTCTTGTCTTTTTGACTCTGTTTCTGCCGTTAGGTTTAACCTCTCAGCCATTAGTTTCGACTAAACGGCTTTTCCGTGCCACTAACACACCCATTTTCACTTGCAGCCCATGCCGCAGTCGTCTATCTTGCCCATCAGATTCATTATCTGACGTTTCCGCTTCTGCATATACTTGCTGGGGTTGGCCGAGTTGCGGGTGAGTGGATTGGGCAGCGACGCCGCTATCAGCGCCGCTTCGCCGGCGGTCAGTTCCGACGCCTGCTTCCCGAAGTGAAACTCCGCCACCGCCTCCACGCCGTAGATGCCGCGACCCATCTCTATCGAGTTGAGATACACTTCCATTATCCGCTCTTTGCCCCAGAAAAACTCTATCAACACCGTGAAATATGCCTCCAGTCCTTTCCTGACCCAACTGTGCCCCTGCCACAGAAACACGTTCTTGGCCGTCTGCTGACTTATGGTGCTGGCTCCGCGCTCGCGGCCGCCGTGAAGGGCCTCAAGACGGGCCTGATAGATTTGCTCTAAGTCGAACCCCTTGTGACGCAGAAACAGATTGTCCTCGCTCGCCATCACTGCCTGGGGCACGTTGTGCGATATCTCCGCCATGGGCACCCACTGGTGCTCCATCCGCACCGGCTCACCGTGATACGCCTGCTGAGCGCACCGGTATAGCATCAGTGGTGTCACCGGAACCTCTATCCACTTGAACGCCAGCACAGCGCCCACCGTACTCACAACAAACACCAGCACCGCCACTCCCAGCCACATCCACAGTTTCCGCAGCCACCGCCCGGGCTTGCGTGCCAGTTCGGTGGCCTGCGCCGCTGCCGTCTGCGCCTTCTTCTGCGCAGGCTTGACCTTTGTCTTATTTTTAGTCTGTGATGTCGCCATAGTGATACAGAACACTTCTATCTAAAACTCCGTCCATGCCTGCGTCTTCACCATCGCCACCAGTGCCAACAGCATAGCAAACAACATAATAACAACGAGCTCCACCACTGCGGCGCCCGCAGTGCGCAATATCGTCTGCAACCAGTTGTAGCCGTAGAGCTGCTTGAAGTCTATCAGCAGCACCGCCACAAACAGCGACATAGGCAACGCAAAGTCGTCCTCACTCGTTCTCAGCATCACCAGCATGTAGATAATGGACAAGAGTTGCATCTGCGACGCTATCATCGTCTGACCTATAAACGTCTCAGGGAATGAAATATCGGTAAATCGGGGCGACTTACGGAAAAACACCCACACTCCCACCGTGAACAGCAACTGATACAGCAAAATCGACAGCGCTTTGTTTCTCTTACCATAGTCTTCTGTCGCGCTTACATACTCGTCCACCTGCTTCAGCAGTTTCGAACGCTGTCTCGCTTCTTCCTTTCCAGTTACTTCATCAGCAGACTCTTCTTTAGTGTCGGTGGAGACCTCTTGCTGCTCTGCCAACGCAATGTCCGGATGTGGTGCCACGCCCTCAGCGGGCCGCTCCGCCACCTCCTCTGTCGCCACCTTGGCAGCTGCCCCTGCCGCATCGCCGTCAGGAAGCATATATGCCACCAGCAGAGCCGCCGCCGTCAGCAGGAACAACATCTTGAACGGCGGAAAATAAGCCTGCCTGTGACCGCGAATATAGTCGCCTATCATGTAACCGGGGCGCGTCAGCAAGTGAAACATCGCCCGTGGCATGCTCCTCGACCCCAGACCCCACACATCCATGAAACTCTCCATCGCGCCCTTCATGTTCAGCCTCTGGATACGACCGTTCTGGCCACAGCGCGGACAATACTTACCCGTGAAAAACTCGCCGCAGTTCACACACGTGTGCATCTCCTCCGGGTCAAGCGCCGGATAACTCACTGGCGTCAGCTGCCACACGCGGAATCGGTCCCAGCGCGGCCCACACCACGCCAGCACCCTCTTCACCATATTTTTAATCCACTTCAAAGCCATCTGCCACCAGTCGCCTCATTAATTTTAGGCAAATATAGATAAAAATCCCGACTTATAAGCCAACCAAGATAAAGAACTTGGAATTTTCTTTCAACCCCACAGGTCCGCACCCTTGCGCACATCGGCGAAAGCTCGACATACAGACCCCGGGAGAATAGGATTCTCGCGGCTGGTTTGGCGTCGCGAACTGCCCTCAGCAATGTTGGCCGGCACACTGCGTGCGACCGGCACCATTTGGTTGTATTTACTTCCTTTTCCATTAAGAAATTTCTGTATTTATCTGGAACTTGCTCCTCCTTTTTAACCGTAATTAATTTGCCGATATCGGCAAAAAGTCGTATCTTTATCGTCGTTTTTCAATTAAAACTTGCCGATAACATGGAGTACATATCTGTCATCCAGTTTGCTCAAAAGTACGCCATTAGCGACCGTACTGCCCGCAACTATTGCGCCTCGGGGAAGATTGAGGGGGCTTTTCTCAGGGGTAAAACATGGAATATACCCGCAGATGCCGCTTTGCCTCTAAAGGGAAAGAAGAAAATATCTCCTTTGCTTCAGCGATTGCGTGATGAGAAAGAAACTAAACTTAAAGGCGGCATCTATCACCGCACGCAAATCGACCTCACCTACAACTCCAACCATATTGAAGGTAGCCGGTTAACCAAGGAACAAACACGCTATATCTTTGAAACAAATACGCTTGGCATAACCACCGAAAATACGCGTATTGATGATATTATCGAAACCGTGAATCACTTTCGATGTATAGATTATATCATCAATCACGCCACCGACCGCTTGACAGAAACGCACCTGAAGCAACTGCATCTTATCCTCAAAACCAATACTTCCGATAGTCAAAAGTCATGGTTTGCAGTGGGCGATTACAAACGGCTCGCCAACGAAGTGGGCGGCAAAGAAACCGCACAACCTAAAGAAGTTCACAAGTGCATGCAGGCTTTACTTGCCGAATATAATGGTATTGAGAAAGTTGAGTTTACCGACATACTGAATTTTCACGTGAAGTTCGAGCGTATTCACCCATTCCAAGATGGCAACGGTCGTGTAGGCCGATTGGTGATGTTTTGGCAATGCTTGCAGACAGGGATTGTACCATTTATTATTTCCGAAGACTTATGCCTTTATTACTATCGCGGCATACAAAACTGGGGACAGATTGATGGCTATTTGCGCGATACCTGCCTAACCGCTCAAGACAATTACAAAGCCCTGCTCCACTATTTCAAAATCAAGTATTAGTCCACCTCAATAACGCCTATACAGAGCGCATCATCCTGCACAGCTTATCTCTCTTGGCTTATCAATGCCTTTCATGTCGGTTATGCGTTTCTGGGTTCAAAAATAGTCCAGTTGCTCAAGTCCTCGGCGTTGTCAATCTTGAATTGGCAGTAGAGCCAGTTGCCGTACTTATCCATCTTGATTACTCCGCCGTGCAGGTTGCCGCCACGGGCATTCTCGGCAGCGATGTAGTCAATGAGCGCGTTGTGCTTGTTCACCACCTCGGGGTCTATGTCGCCACCGGTGCCTTTGGTGTCGAACAGGTAGATTTTGCCGCTTTTCGCTCGGATAACAAAATCGACGTAGAAAAGTGCGGTTTGGTCTGCGCTGTTTTGGTATCTTATGGCGTAGTGCTGCTTGCCGTTGTCGCCGTTCTTGTACCACCAGTCGAGCGTATCGCGGTGGGCTTCAAGGTAGGCGGCAAACTGCACTTCGGGATTGCTGGCAGCGTTGAGTTCGTAGAACGGAGTGAGGGCATGAGCCTCGCCCTGTGCGGTGTGGTACGTCTCGCTGTCATAGACACGCTCCTCAGGCACTTCCCACTGATAATCGACGAAGTTGCGGGCCTGTTTCCCTTTATTCTTTTGCGCTCGCAGTTTAAGATATGTTTCAAGGGCACGGTCAATTAAGCGGTCAAATTTTGGCTTATTCTCGTAATACAGTACCACTTTCTTCGCGTCGGTCTCGAAAATATCGAAAAGTTCCGATATTACTTCAACCAGATAGTTACTGATCTTGTCGGTGCGGCCTTTGGCCTCGAATTGTCCGCCCTTGCCATCCATATATGCCTTGAAAACACGGTTGATTTCACCTACCGTGCGAGCGTATTTCACTTGGTTCACAGTGAGGATTTGTTCCTCGTTCTGGAAATGGACATCAGCCGGAATCTCAGCGTTAATATTTTTCACATCAAGGCGGATGGTCATTTCGGCACGTCGGCGGTTCTCGTTGATTTGCTCGTCATCTGTTTCAGACAGCGGGCGGTAGTCATCGTCATCTTGCAGGGCTGCCAACTCGGCGAATGTAAACAGCGAGTTCGCTTGCCGCTCTAATTTGAAGAATTTCACCGCTTCCCGCATCAGCACATATTTGAAATCCGGGCCTAGATAGTTACGTCCGGCGTTGGGCCGCTCGCTGTAGGTGCTGTTGAGCGACACATTGCGCAGGTTCTCACGCCTATAGGCAATTACTGCGTTGTTATGGATATAACTTGCGTCTGCTGCAAGAATCTGAATGCGCTCACGGGCGATGTCGGTATAGACGTAGCCCACGTTGAGCGCCTCGTCGCGATAATGTCGCTGCTCTGGCATTCGCAGGATGCGCCCCACGGTCTGAGTGGTGAATGTGTCGCTCTGCAGTTTGCGGAAAATCAGCAGCACCGCCGCACGCGGGCAGTCCCAACCCAGGGCGATGGCTTCCTTGAACAGCAAAACCTGCACCATGCTGTCAGGCTTTTCTATGTCCTGTAGGTTAATCTTGTTTTGTTCCCCGGCGAGCCAGATTGCGAGTTTGCTGTTATCGGTGGTGATATGCCACTGGGGATTGGCGCTCAAGTAGGTGACCACTTGCTCCTTTATGGCTTCATCGTCGCTGGTCATAGCCTCTTTGGCGTCGTTAGGCAACTGGATGAGCAGCAGCGGATTGATGTTCACGCCCAGTGCGCGGTAGGCGTCGGCGAGTTGTTGACGCTTGCGCAGGGCGGTCTCAATCAGGTG
Organism: uncultured Porphyromonadaceae bacterium; assembly: GCA_937892215.1. Classification (GTDB taxonomy): domain Bacteria; phylum Bacteroidota; class Bacteroidia; order Bacteroidales; family Muribaculaceae; genus Sodaliphilus. The sequence continues at coordinate 3,052 of CALAVE010000043.1, read as the reverse complement.
TTCGTTCAGGGTGTGCTCTTTGCTCATGTCAGCCGTTATGTCGGGGTTGAGCACCACCTCTTTCTTTATCATTTCTGCTTCTATCACGTCCTTGCGCTCCACAACCACGTTGTAGTTTGTTCGCGTCTTGGGGGTCGCCGAAATGCGTATTTCCACCGCCGGGTCAATGCTGTCAAGCACCTGCTTGCTCTTATCGGCGGTTTTGCTCCAGAACATGTGTTCCTCGTCGATAACCACCACGATGGGCAAGCCGAGTTCATCACGTGTGCGTCGTGCTATTTCATAGATGCTCGCGCTGCTCTCGCTCTCACGCGCCATCACGTTGTTATCTTTGTTGACGCTCTCCCAGTTCACGAACAGGATTTCTCCAGGTTGGATGCCCTCGCTTTGGTCTAGTTCGTCGAACATCACCGGACTGAGGCTGCGGTTATCCTCGTAGGCGAGACGAAGTTTGCCATAGCTCTGCAAGTGCAGTTTGCGTGGAGCAAACCAGATGAAAGCGGCCTCCTGATACTTTGAGTCGCCACGGTCGCGCATCGCATCCACGAGTTGTGCCAGTGCTTCGCATGCCATCACGGTCTTGCCGCTGCCTGTGGGGGCTTCAAACACGAGTTTGCGGCGCGTCTGTCCGCTATTGAGCAGCGTGATGGTTTTGTCAACAAGTTCCGCTACTGCTTTACGCTGATATAGTAAATCTTTCATCTCTCACCTCCTTCCATTTCGGGAAACAATGAATCGTTTTGTGGTGTTTCGTGTTTCTCGGATGCGTTTTCATCAACGAAAATATTTCGGTCTTTACGCTTGGGCAACACACGCTTGTAGGCGTTTAGGATTGCCATAGGCAGCGCGCAAAGCTCCACCTTGTCCTGCACGTCCTCGAAGTCGCCCGCCCACGGGTCTTCGCTGGGCGAGAACACATACACCTTGAAGCGCTCGCCCTGCGGCAACTCAAACTGCTCGATGAGCGGCACAAGCAGTGGCACGGCTTCCTCTCGGTAAATCACCAGCATGCGTTTGTCGCCTTTCTCAAAGTAGCGGAACGCTTGCTTGACGACTTCCTGCCCGGCAAACGCCGGTTGCTCGGCATACAGGTCTTCTTTGATGCAAAGCATATCGGTGGCGAGCCGCACCAACTTGCGCAGGTTTTGTGGGGAGCGCGAACGACCCACAAAGTCGGTGCGGTAGTAGCGCAGGTTGTTGCCGTGCAGACCTTCATGATTATTATACCCATCAATGACATTTCTACATCTTACGTAAGTCTTTTCTTCACAAATTTTGTTTTCATTATTTGTGACAAGAATAAATGTTCTATGCCCTTTATCTTCTTGGTTTAGCTGCATAACAGCATGCCCTGTACTTCCAGAACCAGCAAAGAAATCTAAGACTATAGAATTTGCATTATTATGTAGGTCAATCAGTTGCTTTAGCATTTTTATAGGTTTTTTCCCACTCCCAAAAGGCACGCCGCCCTCACTTCGAATGTTGCCAAAGTCTGGAGCGTAGTCGTACATGGTTAAAATCGGGAGAAGTCTTTTCGGAATTTCTCCTTTATTGAATAATTCAACCTTGTCTAAAGGCATGCCACTAAACATTTTACCTTTTGTCGCATTCTTTTTTGCAGGGCCTGTATAATATCTATATCCAAGACCATCATCTCCTCTTCCTATAACTTTATAAAGACAACCAATGCCATCAATTGACACTCTTGGCTCAACAACAGTTTGGAAAACTTTTCCATAACTCATAGTTGTATATATGCTTCCAGTAATCCATGTCTCTTTAAGACCATCAATGGCTCCATTCTCTATTTTTTCAATTTCCCATTCTCCTTGTTTAAAAACGACAACTTCTTGTTGTCCAACAAAGAAATGCTCACCCTCACTCGTTTCTTTTATTCTGAAGCAGAACTTTTCAAGTCCGTAATCTATGGCTTCTCTCTTAGGATTAAAAATTGAAGCGTTTTTAGCATAAATAAGAACATATTCCATTAAAGGCTTAAATGGTTTCTCCTCATTAATGCTTTTTTCTGCATATCTCACTTGTACGTGAAATGTGGTTAGATAGTTCCTTTCTAGAAATATTTCATCGCACAAGGACTTCAAGTTTGGATATTCATTGTCATCAATAGAGATACAAATAAATCCGTTTTCGTTTAACAACTTCTTGGCGATGCGCAGGCGTTTTGCCATAAACGAGAGCCATTTGCTATGGCGGTAGGTATCCTCGCTATCTACATAACTGTCGTTGTAGATAAAGTCCTTGTTGCCAGTGTTGTAGGGTGGGTCGATGTAGATGACGTCGATTTTTCCGGCGTGGGTGTAGGCCAGCGTGGTAAGTGCTTCGAGGTTGTCGCCCTCGATGAGGATGTGGTTTGGGGCTTCGTCGCCGCCGTCGGTGAGGCGTTTCGTCTCGTCCTCAATGAGCACGGGCAACTCATCGCGCAGCCGTTCCTCAACGTCTTCTTTCTTGTCTTCCCACACAAGTCCGTATGTCTTCTGTGTGCGAAGCAATTCAAGCAAATCAGCACGTTCATCATCTGTCAGCCCTTGCAGCGAGTTAACCCTCTCAATCAGTTTGGCTCTGGTATCTGTTTTCATCAGTGAGTTAGTCTTGGTTTATGTCTCAGCACCACGGCTCACTGATGATGCCATATTACAAAGAAAGCGTGAGAGCCTATTATCGTCGCTTGCTCAGCTTTCGATGGTCGTAGGAAACCTCAAGTCACTGAACAAGCAACTCAAGACTCCACGCCATATGTATAGTCACCACCCCATACACCACCTAATGGCAGCATATGGCAGGTGCAATTATACACAGCATGGCATCTATTGTTGCATTGTTCTCTGGTGACTTGTTGAAAATTTCCTACGTTTTCGAAAGCCAAAGAACAAAGCGCAATAAACGCTTTTTATATGTCTGCTGATAGCCGTTTCCGGCTAATCAACCCCTCAAAATTAATTGATTTCTTTGAATATTCCAATAGTTTCACTGATTATTCACGGCAACCGCATCAAAATTTGAGATTGCCGATTAGTTCTTTCAAGTAATCTTG
>CALAVE010000042.1 GCA_937892215.1 uncultured Porphyromonadaceae bacterium | reverse complement strand
TAGCGCGCCACGTTCGGGACGTGGAGGTCGGAAGTTCGAGTCCTCTCACCCCGACAGAGTTTAAGGCGGTGATGCTGAAAAGCGTTGCCGCTATTTTTTTTGGTGGTGGTGTCTTGTGGTGGTGCGTCGCCGCATGCCCGCGGTGTTAGTCGCGAAGCGCGGAGAGGATTTTAACCGCGGATTAACGCGAATGGACGCGAATTAATGTGATGGGGCATGGGTGGGTGCGTAGCCATACGATGGTGTGGACGTGTCTGAGCGACACGTCTTTACGTGGAGGTGGTGTGGGTGTGAAAAACTTGAATCGGCTTATTGAAATAGAAAACGAAGTAGAAAAGGAATCAGATTAATCTGGATCTGGTGTGTGTTTATTCCTTAGATTGTTTATGTTTATTAGGTAGTTGAGAATTATACTCATCTGCAATTTCCTGCGCGAAATTGTGGTGGAGCAGGTTAGATATACGCATGAGCAGTTCCGTGTCGATGTGGCTACGGTGATAGATGTCGTAAACGTTGGTCCGAACGGTGTTGAGCTGTTCGGCGAGCCAAACCGAGGTTCTGCCTTGCTCCTTCATCACTTCATGTATTCTTTGGCCAATGTGCATTGTGAGGGGGATTAAAAGTGAATTAATTTCCGAGAGTTAATGAAAAATTAAAAGTTAAAAAAATCAGTTATCCAAGCTAAAGTGGTTAGATTGTAATAAAAATACTTTTGTATCAGGTGTTTAAATTCCTGCTACAATAATTATTTTTGCAAAGGTACGTTAATTTTTTTCGGTTTTTAATAAATGTACAAATATTTGTAACAAGTTTACGGAAATATCTGACAAATAGGGTGATAAGTGTAGAAAAAGATTGTAATAATTCCCCAAGCTGAGAATTGGAGAAAGTGAGGTTAAGCGCGAATCGGTCATTAGGCCGGCAAAAGGCGGTTTAGAAAGAGGATTTATGCCATAACAGTTTTCTTTATGCATCTTGGCTTCAGAAATTGTTTCGCCGTAGCCCTGTATGCCTTCGACAATTTCTTCGCAACCTTCTTAAAATAAAATCTGCTCTGACATAAATCCTAATGAGCGAATCAGGTTAGAGTATGGAGAAGATACGACCGGGTTATAAATGTCACCCTCCGAGAATGGTTCACAATCCATTCCCGGAGGGTGTAATTAGAGGTGATTAGAATAAATCAGATTATTTGTTACATTTCATGTCGGGGCAGCAATCTGGCTTAGCGCAGCATGATGATGCCTTTGCTTCGCAGTCGGCTTTCTTGTCGCACTTTATGGTCTTGTCGCAATCGGCCTTGTTGCCGCAGTCTGGGGCTTTCTTATCGCACTTAGCGAGGTCGGCTTTGTCGCATTTCTGGGCTTTTTTCTCAGGAGGCGGCATTTTGCAGAAAGGTTTTCCGTTGGCTGCGCCTTTAACAGGGCGTGCCTTCTCGGCCTTGACGTTAAGAGATTCCAATCCCTTAATGATGTTTTCTTCAGAATTGAGATCACCGTCGTATTCGATGAAAACGATTTGAGATTGCAGGTCAACCTTGACATCTTTGATTCCCTGTCCGAGAGCGTCGGTGTTCTGAAGGATTTTGTTCTTGCAGTTGTCGCAGTGGATGTCGGTTTTTAGCACAGTCACGCTCTGCTTCTCGGCTAAAGCCAAGTTGCAGCAGCAAAGAGCGACAGCGATTGTGAATAATAAATTTTTCATAGTTTGTGATAATGTTTAATTAATATGTGACAAAAGTAGCAAATAGAAACAGAGAAGCGCAAAAATTTGTGTTAAATTATTATAAATGGAACGAAGCGAAGCGGCGTAGAAACTTGAAAAAAGAGGACAAAAATTGGGAAATCCGAAATGTAGCCGTAACTTTGCGGCGGAAAAAGAAACATCAACAATAAAAAGAGGAGAAGAAAATTATGTCGAGTTACACAGTTAGCGACACGAAGAAAATCACTACCAAGCGCATAGCGGAGATGAAGCGCACCGGAGAAAAGATAGCGATGCTGACGGCCTACGATTACACGATGGCAAGTCTGCTGGACGAGGCCGGAGTGGAAATGATACTGGTGGGTGACAGTGCGTCGAACGTGATGCAGGGAAATCTCACCACCGTTCCGATCACACTGGATGAGATGATCGTGTATGGCAAGACCGTGGCAAAGGCCGCCAAGCGTGCGATGGTGCTGATAGACATGCCGTTCGGCACATATCAGGGCGATCCTTACGAGGCGCAGCGCAACGCAATCCGCATAATGCAGGAAACAGGAGCCGACGGTGTGAAGATGGAAGGCGGTGCGGAGATACGCGATGCGATAGAACTTATACTTCGTGCCGGAATACCGGTTTGCGGTCATCTGGGACTGACGCCGCAGTCGGTGTATAAGTTCGGCAGTTACGCGTTGCGCGCCAGCGGCGACGCAGAGGCGAAGAAACTGAAGGAAGACGCGCTTCTGCTTCAGGAACTGGGGTGCTTTATCCTGGTGACCGAGAAGATACCTGCGGCGCTTGCCCGTGAGGTGACGGCGATGCTGGATATTCCCACGATAGGGATTGGTGCCGGCAGCGGAACTGACGGCCAAGTGCTAGTGCTTCAAGACATGCTGGGTCTGAACCGCGGGTTCAAGCCTAAGTTCCTTCGCCTCTATGACCACCTAGGCGACCAGATTATAGACTCGGTGGGGAACTATATCAATGACGTGAAGAACGGCGAATTCCCTAATGAGCAGGAGCAATACTGATTCAGGGCGAGGGAATGCGAGATGAGAACCATGCGGACGTGCCACCGGACGGAAAACCGGAGACACGTCCGTAAATAATTAGTGCTAATGATAGGAAAAGGGGCTGAAAAGGCAGAAAAAAGGAGATTTAGAACAATTTTTGCGAAATAATGCTTGAAGATTTCAAAAAAATATCTAAATTTAACGCTGAATTTGTAAATCGAGAGACTAAACGAGTCGATTCATCGTGGGTTTTTCGGCAACGGAAGATATCCTAATGTAGATTATGAACCAAAAAGTGAAGACGAAATCATTTATAAACTAAAATAAATACATTATGGCTTTTCAAGAGACAACGACAACGGGTTACGGAACCCGAGTGGGGCGCTCGTTCAAGGGCATAGGCTCCGGTATTTTACTGTTTTTGGCAGGCACAGCACTGCTGTGGTGGAATGAAGGACGCGCGGTGAAGACCGACAAGATGCTCAACGAGGCAGAAAGCGCGTACGTGGAGATGGAGAATCCCAACAAGATTGACCCGGCGCTGGACGGCGAACTGATTCACGCTTCGGCGCTTGCCACGACTGAAGATTCGCTGGTGGACCAGCAGTTTGGCATAGGTGCGGTAGCAATCAACCTGCAGCGCGATGTGGAGTACTACCAGTGGGTGGAGCACAGTAGCAGCGAGAGCGAGGACAAGCTGGGCGGCAAAGAAGTGACGACCACCACCTATACCTACACGAAGGAGTGGGTGAGCAGCCCTGTGCAGTCGAGCGAGTTCAAGGACCCCGCATATCAGAACAAGAACATGGTGCTGACCACTGTGGAGGAGCAGGACTTGTGGGCAGAGAACGTGACATTCGGCGCGTATAAACTGCCGTCGAGCCTATTCCATAGCATTTCGTCGGAGGAGAAAATAGACTTGAACCTCAGCGATGACCTGCTGAAGCAACTGGACAAAAACAACCGCATGGCATACGAGCGCACATACGGCAAGGTGGACCTGACGTCGAAGAAAGAAGAACTGAAGCAGATAGCCGCACAGGAGAAAGAGGCGCTGAAGAACGACACACTGCGAAACGACAGTACGGTGGCTCAGCCTGAGGTGATAGCCGAGGACAAGACCAACTACGACTTTATCCACCAGAACGGCAACGTGCTTTACTACGGCTTGGTACCCGGTTCACCGCAAGTGGGAGACGTGCGCGTGACATTCACCAAGATAGTTCCCGCAAAGGTTACTGTGATGGCTCAGGTTAAGGGCGATACATTCAAGGCCTTCAAGGCAAAGAACAGCAAGACGTTCCAGACCCTGAGAATGGGAACGGTGGACGCAGATGAAATCTTTGAGAGCGAGCATGCAGCCAACAATATGTGGCTGTGGGTGTTCCGCATTCTGGGCATAATTCTGGTGGTATCGGGTCTGAAGGGCATCTTCGGCTTCCTGGAGATGATACTGAAGGTGGTTCCGTTCGTGGCCAACATCATAGGCTGGGGCGTGGGCGTAGTGTGCACGGTGATAGGCGTGGTGTGGTCGCTCATCATCATAGCGCTGGCATGGCTGTTCTACCGTCCGCTGATAGGCATCACACTGCTGGCAATAGCCGGATTCCTTATCTGGGTGTTCGCGTTCAAGGGCAAGGACAAGTTGAAAGAACTTGCAGCCAACCGCGGCAAGGGCGGTGAAGTTCCGGCTCCGCAGCCCCAGCGCCCAGAAGGCGGCGAGGGCACTGTCTGAGCTGACGAGGCAAACATACGATAATCATAAAAACACGGCTGGCATGAGAAAATTAGCGATATTACTCGTGGCCCTGATTGTGGCCATGACGGCTCAGTCGCAGGCGATAAAGAGCGGAATGAATTTCTTTGACGGTGTTACATACTACACCGTCAAAGACGTTCGCCCGGGAGGGATAGTGTATATGACCGGAACAACGGCTGACGGCGGCTGGGCTGAGTTAACACTGAAGGCAAAAGCCGGGGCGAGCGGTGTCTATACCCTGGAACCGTCGGTTGAGGCCGATTATGCCCCGTTCGGAGCGGAATTCGGATGGGAAGTGCGGTATGAGACAGGCGGCGAGCCGAGATTCCTTTCGGTGCGTACTCCCGTGGGCGACGTGGCGTGGATATTGCAGCAGACCGCGCTTGGGAAAGAGCGGAGTTTTGACAAGCAGAACGAGTTGCGGTCGCTGCCCGTGGGCGACGTGGTGTCGCAAGGCCGGCTACTGAACCGCGACTATCTAAGCCGGTACGAGCCCGAAGAGTTGCGCCTGATGCGAAACGAGATAATGGCGCGTCACGGTTACAATTTCAGCAGCACCGACTTGAAGGCGTACTTTGAGTCACAGCCGTGGTACCGCCCGTGTGCCGACAATACGGCAATAAAGTTGAACTCGACGGAACTTGCCAACGTGCAGTTGATTAGGTGTTTTGAGAACCAAATTGCTGCTGAAGAGCCGGAGTACGAGGACACGCCGGGCGTGACCGAAGGCGGCCGAGAGGTGAGCTACGTGAGCAACGAGGTGGATTTCATAGCCTCGCTGAAGAGCAATACCATAATAGAAATCAATGCCGGGACGAGGCTGAATCTTACGAAGATACTTAACCGGCAGGATTTCTTTGAGTTGGGAGATATGCGTCTCTATACCGGAGACTATGCCGGCCCGGCCGAAAGCGGCGAGCCATACGTGGTGAGTAACAACGTGGGAGAAGGTCGCGAACTGGTGCTGCTGAACCTAAAGAACGTCACTATCCGCGGCGGAAAAGACGTGGAGATAGTGGTGGAACCACATCATGCCAATGTGCTGAAACTGGTGAACTGCGAGAACGTGGCGATAGATAACGTGACGATGGGTCACCAGGAGAGCGGTTACTGCGAGGGCAACGTGATATACATGAGCGACTGCTCAGTGGTGAGCATAAAGCACTGCGACCTGTACGGGTGCGGTGCATACGGTCTTCAGTGCTGGCGTAGCCACGGCGTGAGCATGGAGCAGAGCATAATCCGCGACTGCACGTACGGCATAATGGAACTTTACGGATGCACGGGATGCACATTTGAGGACTGTGAATTTATTCGTAACAAGGAATATAACCTGGTGTATGTTAGCGAAGAATGCGCCGACATCAGTTTCTCGCTGTGCCGCTTTGCCGAGAACCGAGGAGTGCTGTTTGACTTCCGCACGCCAGTGGTGATGCAGAGTTGCGAGATACATCATGGCGACGTGGCCAAATTCGGTTCGACAGAATTAATAATCACAAATGGAGCCGACAACTTGCTGCTGGAGGACGATTTGCCACTGTTGCAGCGAGAGGTGGGTCCGAAATAAGAACAGAACGATGAGAAAGATAGCGATACTGATGGTGCTACTACTGCCGCTACTGGCGGTGTCGCAGACCATTAAGCCCGGGGACAAGTTCTTCGACGGGCGATACCTGTACGTGGCCGAACCCGATGGAAACGGCGGCGACATGATAATGAAAGGAATGGACATTACCGGTCATCAGCAGGAATACGGGCTGATGAAAGGCAAGCAGGCCGGAGAGTACACCTTGGCGCAAGTGGACGGTAACGACCCGATGCCATACGGTTGCGTGTGGGGAAGCCGAGTGCAGTATATCCGCGAGGAGGGTATGAATTTTCTGGCATTCTACCCCGAGGAGCACAGCATAGGTCAGACCGCCGTTCTGACGACTGACAACATCACCGACTGCACTCAGCAGCAGAAGAGAGCATTTGAAGATTACGACCCGTCGTGGATGTGTCACAACCAGCTGATGAATCAGGACTATCTGAGCAACTTCGGCCCCGGAATGTATGAGATGCTGCTGGAGGAATTGCAAGGCGTGACCCAGAAAAGCCTCGTGGAGCGCGTGAATCAGCAGGTGATAGCCTACTGCAACGCGATAGGTCTGAGCGACGAGCCCGTGGGCGACGCACCGGTGGAGGAAGAGATGCTGGTGAGCAATGCTGAAGAGTTCTTGCTGGCGCTGGGGAGCAACAGAGTGATAACGCTGATGCCCGGCACGGTGGTGAATCTGAGCAACTGCCTGAATGACGAGTCGATGTTTGACGGTGATAAATTCGTGTGGGCCGCGGAGGGCTACAGCCGCGCGTTTGGAGGCCCCGGGGCGGTGGTGAGTGTGGATTGCCACGATGGGCGACAGCTGGAGCTGGTGAACATTCGCAACCTGACGATACGCGGGTCGAAAGACTGCTCCATAATAGTGGAGCCGCGTTATGCCAACGTTCTGAGTTTTTACAACTGCTGGGAGATAATGCTGGAAAACCTCACCCTGGGTCACACCGAAGAGGGCTTCTGCATGGGCGGCGTGGTGAAGATGGAGAACTGCATCAACACGATAATCAGGCATTGCGATCTGTATGGGTGCGGCATCTACGGTATTCAGGCCGATGACTGCCAGGATTTGTACGTGCGAAACACTGTGATACGCGACTGCTCAGACGGCGTGATGGAACTTCACGGAGTGAATGAAGGCGTGTTTACCGACTGCGACTTTATCCGCTGCCGTGACTACACGATGGTGACGGTGGACTCGCGCTGCTCGGGCGTGGTTTTCAACGGTTGCCGCTTCGCCCAGAACAAGGGCCGGCTGTTCGACATATCGTCGGCAGTGGAAGTGACGAGTTGCGAGATACACCATGCGACTGGTCAGGACCTGGGAAACGTGAGTAGCAAGCTATTTGTTTACGGTGATGACGGTACGCGGTGGTACAGAGACAACGAGCCACTGAGTCCACGAGCCGTGGGGCCGGACACGGAATAAATAGAGTTTTCTATGAAATTTCAAAATGGGGCAATTATGAAGCAGATGTTGGCGATGTTGCTGCTTGTGGCAGCGATGCTTTCGTGCAATTCAGCGGGGAAGCAGAGCGCGGAGAATGAGACTAAGCCGGCCGGGCTCATGATGAAAGAGCCAACGGAGGCGGAACAGCGCGAGATTAAGGCCGATGTGATGGCGCGAGTGGCGGAAATCTACTCGCTGGTGGAGGCCGCGTATCGGAGTACGGCAGATATGGGTCCTGATGTGGACATAGACCGAGAGTTCTGTACCCGCTCATGGTGTGACCTGCGCGACAAAGTGCTGGAGAAGCAGCGCCGAACCGAGTATCTGTGCCTTGACATGGACTACTGGGTGATGGGTCAGGACGTGGACCGATTTTATGCCGACAGTTTTGAATTCGTGGGTTTCGACGAAGCAGATAAAGGCAGGGTGATAGTGAGTCTGAAAGTGCATAACATGGACTCTGAGACACCAGTGGAGTTAGAGTTAGTTAGGTCAGACGGCGAGTGGCGTATAGACAACTTCAAAGATTTGAAGTACGATATAGATTTCCGCGTAATGATGGAAGACTACATGGAGGAGGACTTAGACGCGAATAGCGAGCGTCAGTGAGCGTCGAGCCAGTTGGAGGCTGCGGCGTGTGACGCTATGAGCGTGACGTCGCCCTTGTAGGCACTTTCCATTTCGGCTACCACGATTTCGGTGACCCGTTCCAACTCGTCAGGCACGACGTCGAAATTAAGTTCGTCGTGAACCTGCAGAATCATTTTAGATTTCAGCCCTTCATCCGTGAACCGGCGGTAGATGCGGTTCATGGCAATCTTTATTATGTCGGCGGCAGTGCCCTGAATAGGCGCGTTGATGGCATTACGCTCGCTGAAACTGCGGACGACTGCGTTTCGCGAATTGATATCGGGGAGCATGCGCCGACGGCCATAGAGCGTGGTGACGAATCCCTTTTCACGGGCGAGAGCCACCTGATTGTCGATATAGGTGCGGACTTGCGGGAAAGTGGCGAAATAGCCGTCGATAAGCATCTTGGACTCGGCGCGCGGGATTTGTAGGCGTTCGCTCAGTCCGAAGGCCGATATGCCGTAGAGTATTCCGAAGTTGGCCGTCTTAGCCTTTCGGCGCTGGTCGGGTGTGACACTTTCGAGCGGTTCGTGATAGATTTTTGAGGCCGTGATAGCGTGTATGTCGTGGCCGTTGCTGAAAGCGTGTAGCATGGTAGGGTCTTTGCTCAAGTCGGCCACAAGGCGTAGTTCAATCTGCGAGTAGTCGGCGCTGAAGAACACATTTCCGGGCGAAGGGATGAAGGCCCGTCGGATTTCTCGTCCCTCGTCGGTTCGGATGGGGATGTTCTGGAGGTTAGGGTTCACGCTGGAGAGCCGTCCGGTGGCTGTAACCGTTTGGTTATAAGTGGTGTGAATGCGTCCGGTGGCAGGGTTGATAAGCGCCGGCAGCGCGTTGACGTAGGTGGAGAGCAGTTTGCGTATTCCCCTGAGTTCCAAAATCTTTCCCACCAGCGGATGTCTGTCCTGCAGGTGCATCAGCACCTCTTCGGTGGTGGAATATTGTCCCGTCTTAGTTTTTTTCGCTTTCACGTCGATTTTGAGGCGGTCGAAGAGAATCTCGCCCACCTGTGCAGGCGAAGCGGTGTTAAACGAAGTGCCAGCCAGAGAGAAACATTCCTGTTCCAGGGCGTTCATCTGCTCGGTGAGAGCGATGGAGTAATCGTTAAGAGCCTGAACGTCGATGCGTGCGCCGGCGATTTCCATATCGGCAAGGACCCGAACGAGCGGCATCTCAATGTCGCGCAGAAGAGAGGTCATGCCGCATGATTCCACTTCGGAGACAAGCGGCCCGACGAGAGCGAGGTTCAAGTCGGCCAGTTCGCACATGACCTGAGAGAGTTTTTCCGTGGGAATTGCCGCCTGCTTGGCGGTGCTGCGCCCCATAGGTTCGGCGATGGGCGGCAGACATTCATAGTGGAGGAGTGCTGGGGCGATGTCGGGCACGGAGTGGTTGCGTTCGGGCTGCAGGAGGTAGTGCGCGACGGCCGTGTCGAAATATGGAGCCGTGAACTCCACCCCGTAGCAGTGCAGAATCACGATTATGCGCTTGATGTCGTTGCCCACGATGGTGGTATTGCCGGCGAAGAGCGGACGAAGTTCATCCAGAATCCATCCGAAACCATCGACAGGGATGAAGTAGGCTTTGCGTCGCGAGTTGGAGAGGGCGATACCGAGGAGCGAAGCCCTCATGGCCTCGTCGCCGCGTGCGAGGATGGCGATGCCCACCTGCGGAAGCGCGAGCATGGCTTGGACGATGTGGCGCACTTCGTCCGGTTCGCTGACAAGCGAATAAGAATAGGGGTGAGAGGCCAGATATTCCTTCTGTTCAGGAGTCTGCGATTCGGGAGCCTGTTGCGTTTCAGATTCGTCGAAACTGAAGAGCGAAGGCTGGGCATCGGGCGCGGTGGCCTGGGCGGCCTTTTTCTCGGCGGATGCCTGTGGTGTGCCTTGAGCCGGTTCGGAGTCGGCTGGTTCGATGCCTAAGATACGTGCAGTGAGCGACTTGAACTCCAGTTCGTCGAAGACCGATTTCAGAGCGACCTTGTCCATGGGACGAAGACGTAGGGCGTCGATGTCGAAGTCGAGCGGCACGTCGGTCTTGATGGTGGCCAAATATTTTGAGAAACGAATCTGCTTGGCGTTCTGTTCCACGTTCAATTTTTGCTTGCCCTTGAGTTGTGCGGTGTTATCCAGCAAGTTCTCCACCGAGCCGAACCGCTGAATCAGTTTTTCGGCCGTCTTGGGTCCGACGCCCGGGCATCCCGGGATGTTGTCGGCCGAGTCGCCCATAAGCCCGAGGATGTCTATAACCTGCAGAGGCGAGAGGATGCCGTATTTAGCCTTAATTTCCTCCGGACCGAAGATGGCGTTGTCGCCCGGATGATAGATTTTCACCTGCTCAGTGACCAGTTGGCCGAAATCCTTGTCGCCGGTAACTATAAGTGTGCTGAAGCCCATCGCGGCGGCTTTGGTGGCGATGGTGCCTATTACGTCGTCGGCCTCGAAGTTGGGGACCTCAAAGACGGCGATGCCGTAGGCTTGGAGAATCCGCTTGATGAACGGAACGGCGACTTTGATCCCCTCGGGTGTGGCTTCGCGCTGCGCCTTGTAGAGCGGGTATTCCTTGTGTCGGAAGGTTCCGCCCGGCGGGTCGAAGCAGACGGCGATGTGCGACGGGTTCTCGCGCCGGATGAGTTCGTGGAGAGTGTTGACGAAGCCGAAGATAGCCGAGGTGTCGATGCCCTTAGAGGAGAACCTTGGGTTGCGGATGAGCGCGTAGTAAGCGCGGAAAATCAGCGCATAGGCATCGAGTAAAAAAAGTCTGTTTTCTTCCATGAGCAGGCATTATTTTTCAAGTTAATTTCTAAACCCACCAAAATCAGTGGTTGCGCCACGAGCGGCATGACAAAGATACTAAAAAAGCTTGATATAACGCGGATAATGTGTGCAGAAAATAGCATTGACAAGAGGGGACCGAATGCAGTAACTTTGCAGACGGAAACAGAGATCATTGACATGATGTAAAAATCGGGTGCAAAGGTGCACCGATAAGGCCCGGTGGAGCGAATATGGGCGAGGGGAGGGGGTTGAATGGATTTTTAGTTGGGCGGTGTTTGGGACTTCACAGCCGGGAAACGCATTTGCAAATAATAGCGTTTTTTTTGTGATAATTAAAATAATTTATTACCTTTGCATAGTTCCCACGTAGCAGCTTATTTGTCAGCGGATGAATGCAGAAGCGGTGAGGGTGGGAACAGAAATAGATGAAAGCGTTTACTTTGACGTTTTGTTCTTTGGCTACTTAGAATCTTGCAAATTCAACAATCTTGCCACAAGACCGAAGCAAAGTAGATGTTCAGCGGATATGTATATCAGGCAAACTCGGGGAGAGTTTGTGTTCATATCAGCGTGGGCTTCTGCATTGCTCTTCCTTGGCAAGAAAGGCATGCAAGAGCCTTAAGTAGCAGGAACGGGCAATAGGTACAGTTCCCGCGCTTTTTGTTTTTATGTGGCCGTTGCTTGGGGAATTGGCAAAGGCGAAAAAACAAAACAATGAATATGAAACGTGTGTTTTTGATGAGCGTAGTTGCCGTTTTAGCTGTGTTGTGCTACGGGCAAAGTAAAGTAGAGTACCATGAAGGCCAGACGCGCATAGTGGAGCCAATTCAAGACGTGTATGTTAGGCCCCTTGTAGCTGATTTGGAAATCATGAAGCAGACAATCACTACGTATTTCCCCACATGGGAGTTTAAGGACAAGAAGCTTGTGGATTTAACCTTACTAGACCTTGAAAACGCAAAGAAGAATGCCGCATATACAGCTGCCGCTCGCGATGGTGCAGACGTAATAGTGGGAGCGACGTTTGAAGTGCGAAATCACATGGAGAAGGACAAGAACGGCAAAGAAGTGTCGTCGGAGTATGGCGTAGATGTGATAGTTCGCGGCTATCCGGCGAAATATGTGAACTGGCATAAGCTGGGAGAACAGCAAGATGACACAAAGTGGATACAGCAGTTGTTTGACGGCCAGCGCGTGCGCTCGTCAACTCCGGTAGCCGACAAAGATAAGTCAAAGGCCTTGAAATAACGGAATTACCAATAGAATAACAATTAAAAATTTTGAAAAATGAAAAAGATTATTTTTGCTATCACAATGCTTTTAGTAGCATCCACGGCATCGGCTCAACTTATTAAGTCGACCAGCGTGGCAGTACAGAAATCGGCCAAGAAGAACTACTTCGCTATAGAGTTTGGAAGTGGTTTCTTCACAGGAGACATTGAAAAAGGCGGAGCAGTCCTTGATTTGTCGCTTCGTGACACTTATATGTTCCACCCCAATATCGGTTGGGATATACTAAAGTTCACGGCTCAAACCGGGACTGGCGGCTTTGCAGATTGCCTTGACTTGCAAATCAAAACCGGAGTAAGAGGCATGACCCCAGTATTATTTGGTCAATCAACAATTTATGTCAATGCAGGAGCCGGATATAACTACTGGGTTGGCGATGCCGGCCAGGCCGGAGGTTTTACGTGGGAGGCCGGAGCCGGACTAAATATCACGCCACATTTTTTGGTGGGGATAAATTACAGTTCTGTGAAAGTAAATGTTGATACTGATGAAAAGTACACGGTGGGAGCATTCACCTTCCGCGTGGGTTATTCTTTCTAAAAAAAGGAGTTTCTATAGGAGTGTTCTATAAATTAATAAAAGTGCCGCAGGCTAATTTATAGAACACACCTATAAATTTGTAGAACTCACCAATAATCTTCTTAATAGTAATCTTTTGAAAAGGAGTGTGTCGTCTGATGGATGGCACATTCCTTGTAAACTCTCAAAAAAACGGAAAAAGATGAAAAGATACACATCATTATTGTTACTTATACTTATCGCATTTGTGCAGGCAAAGTCGCAAAACGCTTATCGCGTGGTGCAAAGTGGAGAAGAGCGTATTATGACAGGCTCAATACAGTTTTATATAGATGACACCCAGCTGATGGCACGAGCCATGATGTGGGCTCTGAGCCAGGCAGACCAACTCATGAATAATATCGAAGACCACGACTATAAGCGAGGTCAAATTCAGCTGAAATGTATGTTTGAGGGAAAAGAGAGCAATTATCAGGCTGATTTGACTTTGCAGGTGAAAGACCACCGTTTGGTGTATCACTTTGGGAATATAGAGGCCAAAAAGGGGAGCGGAATAAAGAAATTGTTTGGAGGCAGCACCCAATTTAATCGCCTTCAGCCGGAGAAGAACGACAAGCATCGCAAAATGATAGCTGATTTTGAGAAGTATGCTCGGAGTATGGTAGAGGATATCTCGGCTTACATCGATGCCCATGAGGTGCGCATAACGAACTGGAGTAATGTAGAGACCGGTAAATTGCAAAACGGAATGAGTGAAGATGAGGTGTGGCTGATATACGGTAAGCCCATCAATCGTCAGGAGATGGACAGTGAGGCGCAGTTACTGTATGACAACTTTATGCATATCTTCACAGTTAACGGCATAGTGACGTCAGTCGTAAGATAAAAAATAGCAGAAGACTTGAGACAGGCAATTATTTAGAGAGGAGAGTGAAGAAATGTTGAGTAATTTTCCCTTGAGGAGGGTTCAGGGTTCGGGCAAACTTTAATTATCGAAACTTTTGATGCTACATAAGTGTGATTTTAGATAAAATCTGCTTAAATTACTCGCGAAACGGTGATTTTATGCCTTCTTCTCAAGAAAAAGTGTACCTTTGCAAGATAATAAACGAAAATTCATGTGGAATGGAATTAAAGACTCTGATAGCAGAATGTACTGCATACGATTTCAAGGTGATGCTTGAAGAAAAGAAGCCTAAGAGTTGGTTGAAGAGCGTAAGTGCTTTCGCAAATGGTTTAGGTGGTTCACTTTTCTTCGGCATAGATAATGACGGCATTGTCAAAGGCCTTGATGACGTGCAGCATGTATGCGAGACTATCAGTAGCAGGATTCGTGACTATATGGATCCTCTTCCAGAGGTGGAAATGATACCGCGTGACATGGATGGCTTACACATCTTGCAACTCAAAGTCAATGCAGGGCATTATACCCCATATTACTATGTTGGGGACGGTCAGCGCATTGCCTTTGTTCGTATCGGTGATGAAAGTCTTCCTTCCACAGCAGAGCAGATGGTACGTTTGGTACTGAAAGGTTCTAATAAAACCTACGATTCCCTGCACACGGATTATAAGGTTGAAGACTATGCTTTCACGATATTAGCGAACACGTTCAAAGACCGCACGAAACAAGAATGGGACAAGAAGTATCTCTTATCGTTTGGACTTGTAACCGGTGCTGGAAACCTTACGAATGCGGGCGCATTGTTTGCCGATGACTGCCCATTGTGGCAATCTCGCCTATATTGTACACGTTGGGATGGAACGGAAAAAGGTGATGCCATCAACGATGCAGAGTTCACCGGCAATGTCATCATGCTACTTCGTGAAGCTATGAACTTTGTGAAGTCAAACACCAAGAGAGGCTGGGAGAAGCTGCCAGATGGACGAAAGAACAAACCTGAGTATGCAGAACGTGCCGTCCTTGAAGCAATGGTTAACCATTTCATCCATCGCGACTACACAGTGATGGGCGGTGAAGTTCATCTCGACATTTACAACGATCGCCTCACAGTCACATCTCCAGGAGGAATGTACAATGGTATGCTGATTCAAGATTTAGACATCGCAGACGTTTCTTCTGAAAGGCGCAATCCCATACTGGCAAATGTGATGGCTCAGCTTGACTATATGGAGAAACGAGGTAGCGGACTCACACGCATTTGTAATGAGACCAAAGCATTGGATGGATATAAGGATGAACTGAAGCCTATATTCAAATCCACTCCAACCCAATTTCAGACCATCATTTATGCCACCTCCGACACACAAAACGTCGGAGACCATGACGGAGACATGTCGGAGACGAAACTCTCTGAGCGTCAGCAGAAAATACTCAATCTTATCAAAGAATCTCCGACAATCACCGGCAAACAAATGTCGGAGACTTTGTCGGTGAGTCAGCGCACCATCGAGCGCGACCTTTCTGCTTTACAGAAAATTGGTGTTTTGAAACATGAAGGCAAGGACAATGATGGAGTGTGGGTGCTTAACAAATAATCATTTCCTAAAGCCAAAGCAATGTATGCCTAAACAGACAACATACCATATAAGAAGAGTTCTTGAATACAGTGAGTTTTTCAAAGATGCCTCCCCCATTGATATACCTGCTACATTAAAACTCTATAGTCGTAATACAAGTTCTGCCATCGTTGGCAATGACTTATTATCTGACGGAATAGGTTCTTGTGGCTGTTCTTCGACAAGCGAAGCGGCAGAGCCGATTACTTCTTCAGAGAGACAGGAAAGTGAAAGCGTCGCAGGGTCATGATGCCGTTGTTTGTAGCGCCTGGCCACATTGGTAGTGATGCTTGTCAGCCATGACTCGAAGCGTTGTGGGTTATGCAGTTGATTCAACTTGGCAAAGGCCAGCAGAAATGCATCATGCGCCAACTCCTCTGCCACTTGTCGATTGCCTACAATGCGTTGGCATATCCCCGTCATCTGTCGGTGATATGCCCTGTATAGGCTCCCAAGTGCATCTTCGTCGCCTTGTCGCCCTCTTTCTATGACTTCTTCTATGTCCATCGAAAACATACTGCCTTTATTGACATAGATACCATTTTTCCAAAAAGACTGCACGGGAATAGCAACTTTTTTATCTAACGAGATAATTTTTTGAGTTTTTTTTGCGAACAACTCCTTATAATAGAGATGGTTATTCGTGGCGTGGCTTTTGGGCAGACATGATGTTTGCGGGGGCTCGGCCTTGGCGTAGCTCGTTGGCCATGAAGTCCATGTCGGCGGCGACGTGACGGAAGAAACGGTGATAGCCGGCGCAGAGGTGGTTCAGACCCGCCT
Organism: uncultured Porphyromonadaceae bacterium; assembly: GCA_937892215.1. Lineage (GTDB taxonomy): Bacteria > Bacteroidota > Bacteroidia > Bacteroidales > Muribaculaceae > Sodaliphilus. The sequence continues at coordinate 858 of CALAVE010000042.1, read as the reverse complement.
GGCCGTAGCGGTCGGTGGCGAAGCGGTTCTTCGGACACTCGCCGTTGCAGACGATGAGAAAGTCGCACTCGCGGCATTGGCGGGGTAGGGCACCCGTCTTCCTGCGGGCGAAAAGCTGCTGACGGGGGCTGTTCATGAGCTCGGTCAGTGGCTGCTGGAGGATGTTGCCCAGTCGATATTCGGGGAAGACGAAGTGGTCGCAGCTGTAAAGGTCGCCGTTGTACTCCATCGCTGCGACGTGGCCACAGCGGCGCGACAGCGAGCAGATGCCGGGCTCTTGTCCGACCCAGTTGGCCAGCACGGCATCGAACAGCTGTACGAACACCTGGCCGACGTCGTTCTGTACCCACTCGTCGTAGACCTGGCAGAGGAAGTTGCCCCATGCTTCGGGCGTGACCGACTCGGGGGTGAGCGGAGCGTCGGTCGTATTGCTCGATTCCGTAGCGAGCGAAGCACCGTCGGGGGAGACCGATGCCAGCTGCAGACCGTCGGCTCGCTGGCAGGTGCGCTCTACGATGGGCGTGAACTGCAGGTAGCGGCAGTCGATGGACTTGAAGAACTGATAGAACGCTTGCGGATGCTCGGCGGTCAGACGGCTGACCACAGCCATCGCGTTCCACTCTACACCATGCTTGTTGAGCAGGTCGACAGCCTGCATCACCCGCTCGAACGTCGGATGCCCTGCGGCATCGCGGCGGTAGTGGTCGTGGATGAACTGCGGCCCGTCGATGGAGAGCCCTACGAGGAAGTGGTTCTCGGCCAGGAAGGCGCACCACTCGTCGTCGAGCAGCAGTCCGTTGGTCTGCAGACAGTTGTCTATCTGGCGTCCGCGAGCATAGCGGCGCTGAAAGGCTAATG
>CALAVE010000041.1 GCA_937892215.1 uncultured Porphyromonadaceae bacterium | reverse complement strand
CCCCATTGAAATTAAAAATAAAATAAAGTTATTATTTAAAATTTATTAATAAAAAAATATCTTATGTATTTAAATAAAAATTAATTTAATATAAATATTTAAACAAATTAATTAATTAATTTTTTTTTAAAAATTTAAGATTTTGAATAATCGAACTCTTCAAAGACAGATGAATCAAAATAATAAATTTATTTCCAAAATAATTTTCTTAATACCATCAAAAAAGTTTAATCCCATTAATTTTAAAGCAAAAATAATAAAGGTACCTAAAGCAATATTTAAAAATAGTAAAATCAATTTTAATGAAAAAATGAATTACAGAAAGATATTAACACTATTATATTATGTTTTAATTATTTATTCAGTATTTTCTTCCTTGACTGTCAAATGTGAAATAAGAAGAATATCATCAGGGTTTTCTTATATTATATTAAAGACAAAAGCTACAGGGAATGTAAAAGTATTTTCAGGAGGAGATGAAATATTTCCAAATGAAATATATATAAACGGTATTAATCAAACTGACATAAAAAATGAATATAATTTAGATACTCCAGATAGTAATATTACTTTAATTTGGTATGATAAACTAAGAAAAACTACTAATATGTTTTATAATTGTAAAGATATTACAGAAATTGATTTATCTAATTTTGACTCTTCTCAAATTGAAGTTATGAGCTTGATGTTTTCTAAATGTTCATCTTTGATTTATTTAAATTTCACTAACATAAATACGTCTAAAGTAATAACAATGAGTAATATGTTTTATGGATGTTCCTCTTTAAGTTCATTGGATTTATCTTCTTTCGAAACTTCTTCATTAAAAAATATGGAATCAATGTTTCAAGAATGTTCTGCTTTAAATTCATTGGATTTATCAAGCTTTAATACATCTCAAGTGAAATCAATGAGTAATATGTTTTGTGAATGTTCTTCTTTGATTTCAGTAGATTTATCTTCTTTTGAGACATCTAATGTGGAATCTATGGAATTTATGTTTAAAGGATGTTCTGCTTTAAATTCATTGGATTTATCTAACTTTAATACATCTCAAGTGACATCAATGAGTAATATGTTTGATAAATGCTCTTCTTTAATTTCTTTGGATTTAACTAATTTTATTATTACACAAAGTACTGTTGTGACTAAAATGTTTAGTGAATGCTCAAAATTGGAATATATCAATTTTCAAGAAGCAGATATTGATCCAAATAAATTGAAAACTAGAAATTTTTTACCAAATTCAGATAGTATAGTCATTTGTATTAATAATTTGGAAGTGGATGGTGATTTTACCAAAAATAAAACAATTAAATGTAAGAAGAATTATTTTGACGTTGGAAATGAATATAATTGTTATTCAAAGAGTAGAATTATATATAATAAATTATCATGTGGTATATGTGATTCAAATTTTTATCAATTATATAATGATGAATATAATACTAATTCTATTATTAATTGTTATGAATCGTTAAAAGATTATTTTACTTTTTATTTTTATTATAATTTAACCTCAAAAAGATTTTATTGCACCGAAAATTACAATTGTCCTGATGATTATAATAAATTAATAGAAGAGAAAAAGCAATGTATTGATGATTGTGAAAGAGATGATATATATAAATATGAATTAAATAATATTTGTTATAATGAATCAAAAATTGAAAAAACTATCAATAAATTTGAAGATAGATTTAATTCTCGAACAGTGAAAGAAGAAACTAAAAGTGATTATGTAAATTATAATCCAATTATGGAAGTGTTTGTCGATACAAAGGAAATAAATATCAAAAGTGAACATATAAATGAATTAATTAATAATGTCATTCAAATTGAAGAAATAACAGAGGAGTCAAATATAATTGAAAATAGAACTGAATTAATAAAAAATATCATGGAGTTTGATGAAGATCTTTACCAGAAAAAGGTAAAAGCGTTTCTTGACGAAAAAGAAGCTGTTGATGACGGACATAGTACCGAACGCATCGAAAAGGAGATCGTAAGGATAATAGAAGAGGGGAAAAAACATATTTCATAGGGGGCGGTATAGATGGATCAGATAAGAGTTTCAGTAATCATCCCTGTATATAACGCGTCGTTGTATATCAGGCAGTGCCTGGACAGTGTAACAGGGCAGAGCCTTAAAGATATTGAGATTATCTGTGTTGATGATGGTTCTACAGATGATTCGCTGGATATTTTAAGGGAATATCAGAACGCTGATCCCCGGCTGAAGGTCATGAGCCAGAAAAATTCCTTTGCAGGGGCGGCAAGAAATAATGGCATGTCTCAGGCGGAAGGAAAATATCTTGTTTTCTGGGACTCCGATGATTTTTTCAATGAAACGGCCCTGGAAAAGCTATATGCAAAATGCGAGGAAGACCAGGCGGAGGCAGCCGTCTGCGGCGCACAGCGGTTTTCAGATGACACGCAGAAAGCTGTTCATTTTGAAGGATATCTCAGAAGAGCCATGCTGCCGGAAAAAACGCCATTTGCATTTGAAGACATAAAGGACTATATATTCAATTTTACATGTGAAGCGGCATGGAATAAAATGTTCCTGCGAAGTTTTATTGAAGAGCAGGGCCTCAGGTTCCATGAAACTCGAAACGGGAATGATCTTTATTTTACTATGATGGCGTTGACTCAGGCAAAAAAGATCACTGTTGTTCCGGAAGATCTGGTATTCTACCGCAGACAGCAGAAAAACAGTCTTGTCAGTTCGATAGATAAGTCTGCTTTATCAGTATTTAAAGAATGGATCTTATTAAAGCAGGATTTGGAAAAGAAAAACATAGATTGTGAAAGAAGTTTTCATAATAAGATCATTTCCGTCATCAGATACAATCTTCAGTTAAGCACATCAGCAAAGGCCTTTAATGAAAAATATGAGTGGCTGCAGACAGAAGGCATAGAGGCTTTCGGCTTAGAGAAAAAAGAAGAAGGCTATTTTTTTAATAAGGAAAAAGAGGAATTTCTCAGTGTCCTGCTGGAAGAGAATGCTGATGACTGCCTTATCTGGTTAAATAACAGAAATTTCTGGAATATTTTTTCACAGCAGACTATGCTGTAAGAACAAAAAAGCAAAAAGTTGTAACAAATAATGGGTAATTTTTGTAAATTTGCAACATTGACATAATAGCAACTATAAAGAATTAAGAAACGAGTTATAATAGCATGAGAAAGATTTACCGGAAAAGCATGGTACTGGCCGTGATGGTGCTGGTGCTGGCAGCGAGTAGTGCACGCGCTGACATATCGATAAAAATAATGAAAGGTGGCACGGCACCATATCTGTATGCGTACGACAGCAATAATAATGCGATTGGCGACGCGTGGCCGGGTACTCAATTGAGTGAGAAGGACGCTGACGGCTATTGGACGAAGACTTACGCAGGTTACAGCGTGGTGAATCTTGTGTTCAATAACGGGAGCGGCAGCCAAACGAACGACATTCTGAATGTGTCGGGTGTGAACGGCGTGGCTCGCTTTATGTACGACGGCGCCACCACTTGGTTCAGTACGATGCCGGACCTGAGCGGCAGTAGCGAGGGTTGCATCTATTTCAACTATCCGCCCGACTGGGGAGATTACACGCCTCATATCTACTTCCTGAACAGCAGCGGCGGTCAATTAGGTTCCACCAATTGGCCCGGCTACGAGATGACATACGTGGGACTGGACGGAGCCGGTTTCAAGGTATATAAATATGACGTTTCGACCTGGACCGGCATCAGTAAACTGATATTCAACAATGACAACCACGGGAAGCAGACAGGCAGCCTGACCTATGTGGCCAATGGTTACTACAACACCGAGGGTAGTCAGGCCGTGGTTCACACGCTGAGTGCCGCCAACGGCTATAGCGACAGTAATTTCCGCAATGCCATAGCGTCGCAGCTTGGGATAAGCGAAGGGACAGTGTTCTCGCCCGAGATGGTGACGTATCTGGACGTGAGCAACCAGGGTATCAGCAGCCTTGCCGGAATAAGCCACTTTACCAACTTGCAGACACTTCTGGCTCGTGACAACAGCCTGTCGATAGTGGACCTGGGCAGCAATCCATGCCTGGAAGTGCTGGACCTGAGCGGTAATAGCAGTCTGCGCGGCTTCACCGGCTCGTTTACGAGTTCATCCACCGGTTATATCAACCTGTCGGTAGGCGTGGGGCTGAAAGAGTTGTATCTTGCCAACTGCGACATAGGCTTTTTCGTGCGCCTGAACACGACGTACAATGTGACCACGCTGGAGCGCCTGGACCTGAGTGGCAACTCGGCGATGGGCGGCTGGAGCGACGGCATAGGTGCGCAGACGGGGCTGAAGTACCTGAACGTAACCGGCAACGGGTATGGTTCGGATAAGTTGAAGTTGACCAACCTGACCCAGCTGGATACGCTGATAGCCGACTCAAATCCCAGTCTGGGCAACATATCGACCCTGAGGGCGGCATCGGGTCTGCGCTACGTGAGCTTGAAGAACTGCGGCCTGACCAACAGCATAGGCTTCGGCAACAACACTGCGCTGGAGTACATAGACATAAGCAACAACAGCGGTACGGCGAAGAACTTTACACTGAGCAACAACCAGAATCTGAAAGTGTTCAAGGCCGCCAGTTCGGCGATAAGCCAGAATGGCCTGACGTGGGACGCCGTGAGCCCGAACCTGGATACGCTGATAGTGAGCGGAAACAGTGCGATGCAGTATCTGGCTACCCTGAACAATGCCACGGGGCTGAAATATCTGGACATGAGCAGCGGTAACCTGTACATGGACAACATGCCCACGTTTATCGGCGCAAACTTCCCCAACCTGACCTATCTGGACCTGAGCAGTGACCAGATAACCGGAAGCAAGACCCTGAGCGGCTTCGCATCGCTGAAAACGCTGAAAATGGGCGGTAACGTGGTGAGTAGCAGCGGTATGCCTTCACTCATAGTGGATAACTGCCCATCGCTGGAGACACTGGACCTGAGCGGCAACACAAAGCAGACCCAACTGGGCCTTACCAACCAGGGTTACAGCGCAATGAGCGACCTTCCCACAATGGATTTGACCGGCTGCAGCGCGCTGAATATGCTGGACCTGAGTAGCAACAACTTTACGGCCGTGCCCGACCTGGGTGACTATGCCTCGAAGTTCGTTTACCTGAAACTGCGCAGCAACGCGTTGCCGGCAACCTACAGCTTCACCGATAACACCACCCTGAGCGGTCTGGACCTTACCGGCAACAGTGCGCTGACCGACCTGACCGTGAGCGGAACGAACCTAAGCGCCATAATGCTGGGCGAGCTCACCGCGCTGAAGAAACTGAACCTGAGTAATAACCCTAGCATTACGAGTACGGCAGGGTATAATACCGACGCGAACCTCACATCGGGCCTCGGGCGAGTGTATCTTAGCGAATGCACAGCCCTTGAGGAGATAGATATCTCTAACTGCAACATCCGCGGCGCGTCGTCGTACAACAACTTTGACCTGAGCGGCTGCACCTCGCTGAAGAAGATAAAGGCATCGGGCAACACGGCCAGCGGCATGACCCACCTTCAAGCGAGCGACCTACCCGCCTCGGTGGAAGAAATATATCTGGACGGCTGCACAAATCTGGTGCTAAGTACACAGTTGACGGCCCTTTCCGGCCACAAGAGCACGCTGAAAGTGCTTGACGTGACCAACTGCGGAATAGCCACGATACCCACGGGCGGAATCACGGGCTACAGCGCCCTGGAGACACTGCGCATTGGCGAGAATCCCGGTATTACGTCGCTGAGCGTGACCGGAAACAGCGTGCTGAGCACACTGGCGGTGGAGAACAATAGCGGCATGACCAGTCTGACTGCTTCGGGCAACGCCCTGAGCAGCATAGACGTTACCGGCTGTTCGTCGCTGACCCGCCTGGACCTCAGCAGCAACCAATTCAGCGGAATGCCCGACCTGACCGGCAGTAGCGTGAGTTGGCTGGATATGAGCAGCAACAACATTGCAGGACTCCCGGCAAATACGGTGACAAACAATCCGATAGTAACACTGAAGATGAACAACAGTTCGGTGAGCGACATAGCCAACGCGAGCACATACGAGAACCTGCAGTACCTGTATGTGCAGGACAACAACTTCGGGGCGGACTACGAGTTCAAGAACAATAGCCAGCTGAAAGGACTGGCGATAAGCAACGCCGCGGCCAACACTGCAATGACGAGCTTCACGGCAGAGGACAACACGTCGCTTGAATCTCTTGACCTGAGCGGAAACGGCAGCCTGGAGACACTGAACCTGCACGGCAACACGGCGCTGATCCGCACCACCGCCACGGCAGGCGCGATAGAGAGCGAGGCCGGTCTGTACGTGAAAGGACTGTCCAGCCTGAAGACTATGGACATAAGCAACAGCTCGTTCAGCGTGATAGGTCAGAGCAATTCACTGCTGGGCACCGGTATAGAGACCCTGAACGCATCGCACAACGCGTTCACCACGTTCACCAACTCGAATTACAACGTGGATAAGAGCGGCGATGTCAATTACCGTCCGGCGAGTTATGTGACAGGCAAGCCAAGCCTTGAGGACCTGACCGAACTGAAACATCTGGACTTGAGTTACAACCAGATAGCCGACTCGGTACACCTATACCGTAACACCAAACTCGAATATCTGGACGTGAGCCACAACCAAGTTCTTGGCGCACTGGCCACAACCGATGCCGAGAAGGAGGCGATGATACGGAAGAAGGTAATGGCGATAGTGAAATACTCGAGCCGCAATCCGGCCACAAGTGCAAGCAAGACCGTGGGTCTGTCGGTGGCCTATAGCAACACACTGCGCGACGCGCGCAAGGTGGCGGCTGACGCCGAGGGGCTAACGCGCTATTACGACTACCGTCCGTGCGACCTGCGCGACACCACCGGAATCTACCATCTGGACCTGCATTACAACACGAATCTGGAGTATTTGGACTTCAGTTACACCAACATCCATAACACGGCGGCGGGTCACATCTACATGTGCCCGAGTTGGGACCGTACCGGCAACTGGGACGACTACGTGACCAGCGGCTCACCCAGTGCTGCCAACGGACCTACGAAGCACCACTTCATTTGGTTTCAGCCATGCTATAAACTGAAGGTGATAAAGGCCGACTACAATAATATGCAGTCGCTGGGACTTAACAGTTTCCCGGCACTGGATACGGTGAGTTGCAAGGGCATGTACGGAGACTGCCGTTTCATGGCCGACAACCGCGAGTCGGGGTACGGCAACAAGGGCTTCCCTAACGGAATGGCAATCTACGACCACTCCAAACTGACGCTTAACAGCGAGGGAACGTACGATGAGACGCTGTACTACAAAGGACGGGCCGGAACAGTGTATTCCGGAGGAGCCACGGCGGTTCCGGTGGCCGACCGCTATCCGAGCGTGATACGCTACGCCGACTTCAGCGACTGCGGATTCTACAACGTGAACGCGACATACGGAGTGAACCTGGTGACACTGAATGTGAGCGGCAACCCGCTGCAGAGCGGTCATTTCACCACTACACCGCTGGACGTTACCACGTGCCCGAGCCTGGAGACCCTGAATGCGGCAAACTGCGACGACCTGCTACAGGTGAACGCCTACGGGCTGAGCAGTCTGGCTACACTGGACGTGAGCGGCTGCACATCGCTGGAAACGCTTAGGGCATACGACGACCCTGTGCTCAACGGCGGAGGCACCGGCGACTTTATCACCGGTCTGGACGACTGCACGGCACTGAAGGAACTGTGGGTGTCGAACGATAACATCAGCACGGCGCCGGACTTGAGCGGAAAGGTGAATCTGGAGACGCTGAAGATATACGACAACGCCGAGTTGCCGGAGGTGGATGTGACAAACAACGCTAAACTGAAATATCTGGACCTTGCACGCTGCAACGTGAATGAACTGGACCTGAGCAACAACGCGGCACTGGAGTATCTGGACTGTAGCAATGCATCGGCACCGACTTCAATAAGCGACGGCGGCAAGAACAAAATCAGCGAACTGGAATTCGTGAGCCCCAACATTAGCGAAGTTCACGCTTCGAACAATAACCTGTACTCCGTGAAGGGCCTTGCCGGCCGCACATCGCTGAGCAGGGTGGAGGTGGCTCATAACCACATTAACGGCTTGGATCTGAGCGGCTGCACCTCGCTGACGGCCGCGAACATCAGCGATGAGGACAACGGCCGCACCATCACGGCAGAATATAACGTGGTGAGCAAGAACGAAGGCGGCGTGATAACAAACTACGATGTGTATTTCTTCCAAGCCGACGAGTCGGCCGCGACATCGGAGGGACACACCTTCCTGAGCGACCGCACGAGTACCGATGAACTGAAAGGCACGCAACGCGACGACCTGGCCACTGAGGGCTTCGACATAAGCAAAGTGAGTGCGTGGACAAGCAACGCTACAGTGTATGAGGGCACAAAGGGACAGTCTTCGGCTCGCAGGAAAGCCAATTCGGCACTGGACCCGAGCGACGCAGGAGATGTGCTGGACGCAAGCCGAGTGAACGGCACGCTGGTGCTGCTGGACGCATCGAACCCGACGGCCGAGTACAGTTATGACAACGGAGTGAGCACAAGCACGTATTATCTGGCATGGACAGCGCCGTCGGTACCTACAGCAGTTGAGACCGTGGCCGCCGACGGATTCAGCGCGCGCGGCGGTGCAGGCTCCATCCTGATAGAGACCGGCGAAGACGTGGAAATCATGGTGGTTAACGTGGGCGGAGCGGTTCTGCGGCAAGAGTCGCTGGCGGCCGGGCAGCATGTGCTGGAAGGCTTTGAGCCGGGAATCTATCTGGTGAATGGAGAGAAAGTGCTGGTGAAATAAAATTGAAGTGTGATGAAAGCGTGATAAAAGTGCGATAAAATTGCTGAAATTTGAATTATAAAGTATTTTTTATTATCTTTGGCAATTATTAACTTAGAAAGATTACAACAAACTAAAAAGATTACTAAAATGAGAAGATTACTATTATTGGCCTTCATGTTTGCCATGTTAGGGGTATCCGCTAAGAATTTTGAGATATCCACCGGCGGCGAGAATCTAATGACACTTACCAAAATCACTGATAATGAGGAGCCGTGCATTAACCCTCAGGGCGGCGAACTGGGGTTGAACTTGTTCTTTGCAGTAAGGGAGAATAAGAAGTATTATAATATTTATAAGAAGGACAATGTGTTCTCTTCTGCCATGAGTCAGAAGACAAGTGGCAAGAATACCAATTTTGCTCCAACGTATAGTGAGAAGTTGGACAAGATAGCGTTTCGTTGTCAAAATGAGGGCAGTCTGACGAGTGATATATTCATGATGAATAATCTGAAAGGAAAGACGTTGCAGGCTGTAACAGAGACCCCTGACGCATTTGAGAACAATCCGTGCTTCAGCCCGGATGGAGTGTATATAGTGTATGACCGTCAGTCATATACATTCTATAGGAAATTTGGAATTGGCTCACTCTTTGGCTTTGGCGGCACTACGGTGGCGGTTGAACACAGTGAGATATGGCTGAGAAATCTCTCTACCGGCGAGAATGTGTTGCTCACGAGTGGATATTGCCCGCGATTCAGCCCTGACGGGAAGTCGATAGCATTTGTGAAGTATTCGTCAGATGCGAAGAGCAGTAGTATATGGACTATGGATTTGGACGGTAGCAACCAGGTTCAGATAACCGATGCGAAAAAAGGATATGCATTTTGCCCCAGTTGGAGTCCCGACGGGCTGCGATTAATATTTGAGTCGTATAAGAAAGATAAAAAAGATTCCGATTTATATATCATTGATTTGGATGGAAGTAACTTGGTGCAGTTGACAACCAATAAATCATACGATGGCCAGCCGTACTGGAGCAAAGACGGTTTTATATATTTTGTTTCTGATCGCGGAAGTAAGAAAGGGAATTATCAGATTTGGCGATTCAAATTAGAGGAGTGATGATTAGCCCAAGCGGGCTGATGACTGATATGAGAAAGAGAGCGGGCACTGCTTGGCTAAGCGGTGCCCGCTCTGTGGTAGTATGAGTTCGTGGCCGGGATATCAATATTCCGCGGCTACGATTTTGCAGATTTCGATGATGGTCTGCGTGGCCTTTTCCATTGAAGGAACGGGCACGTACTCGTATCGGCCGTGCATGTTCATTCCGCCGGCGAAGATGTTGGGGCAGGGCAGGCCCTTGAAAGAGAGCTGTGCGCCGTCGGTTCCGCCACGGATGGGTTGAACCACGGGTGTAACACCGGCGTTCTTCATGGCACGCTCGGCCACTTCCACGATGTGCATCACCGGTTCAATCTTTTCGCGCATATTGTAATACTGGTCCTTGATTTCGATGGTGGCGCAGCCCGGGAACTCGTAGTTAGTCTTGCGGCAGAGGTGCTCCAGTTCGCGCTTGCGGCTTTCGAAGCGGGCGCGGTCGTGGTCACGGACGATGTAGGTGAGCACAGTGCGCTCCACGGTTCCTTCCCACGAGATTAGGTGATAGAATCCCTCGTATCCCTCGGTGTGCTCGGGAGTCTCCCAGCGCGGCAGCATAAGTGCAAACTGATTAGCGACCTTGATGGAGTTAATCATCTTGTGCTTGGCTGAGCCCGGATGCACGTTGAGTCCCTTGAACTCAATCTTGCAGACAGCGGCGTTGAAGTTCTCGTATTCCAGTTCGCCCACGGCACCGCCGTCCATAGTGTAGGCCCAGTCGGCACCGAATTTCTCCACGTCGAAGAGGTGTGCGCCCTTGCCGATTTCCTCATCGGGGTTGAATCCGATGCGGATGTTGCCGTGCTTGATTTCGGGGTGTTCCTGCAGGTATTCGATTGCTGTAATGATTTCTGCTATACCGGCCTTGTCGTCGGCTCCGAGCAGCGTTGTCCCGTCGGTAACGACGATGTCCTGCCCTATGTAGTCCTCTATTTCGGGGAACTGAGCCGGGTCGAGCACGATGTTTTCGGCTTCGTTAAGCAGAATCTTACCGCCCTGATAGTTGACGATTCGCGCCTTAACACGATGTCCGCTCATGTCGGGGCTGGTGTCGAGGTGTGCGATAAAACCGATGGTAGGAAGCGGTTTGTCGCAGTTAGATGGAAGAGTGGCAAAAAGGTAGCCGTTTTCGTCGAGCGAAATATCGCTCAGATTCATTGATTTGAGTTCACGCAGCAGCCTTTCCTTGGCAAAGGTCATCTGCCCGGGAGTGGACGGCGTGAGATTAGTTAGTTCGTCGCTTTGCGTGTCGTACTTAACGTATTGCAAAAACCGGTCAACAACTTTCATAATATCGATGTGTTATAAAGTTATATTAAATAAATACAGGTTAATAGTAGCATTGTTAGCGTGCGTTACCGCCCCAGATGGGTTACTTGCTGTTGTCGATGATGTTCCAGACGCCAGCCGTAATGAGGTCGATGTCTCCCCAGCCCTTGACTGAGTGGAAGAGGCCTTTGCTGCAATAGTAGTCCTTGAGCGGCGAAGTTACCTTGTAGTAGAGAGCGATGCGGTCGCGGATGGTTTCCGGGTTGTCGTCGCTTCGTCCGCTTTCCTTGCCGCGGTTCACGAGTCGTTCGATTAGAATTTCGTCGGGCACATCGAGTCCCACAACGCAGTTGAGTTTCATGTTACGCTCGGCAAGGAGTTTCTCCATAGCCTCGGCCTGGGCGATGGTGCGTGGGAACCCATCGAAAATAAAACCCTTGGCGGCGTCGTTCATGTGCTCGTCGATGACGTTAGCCAGGATGCTAATCATCAGGTCGTCGGGGATGAGGTTTCCCTTGTCGATGTAGCTGCGAGCGATTTCGCCGAGTTCGGTCTTACGCGACATGTGGTCGCGCAGGACGTCGCCTGTGGAGATGTGAAACAGTCCGTAATGTTCTATTATAAAGGCGCTTTGTGTTCCTTTTCCGGAGCCTGGCGCGCCAAAAATCACCACATTAATCATTATTCGTCTTGTTTTATGTGTTGTGTTATTAAAATAACTTAAGAAAAGTTCTTAAGCATGATGAATTATTGTTCTTCTTGTGTGGGCTTGAGGACGTAGATGTCAGGGAGTTGCCTTGCGAGGCCATCGAGGTCCAGCCCGTAACCGAGAATGAACCTTGGCGGAATCTCGAATCCCACAAATTCGGGCTTCGGCCCCACTTTGAGAGAGTCGGGCTTGAAGAGGAGGGTGACCATTTTCACGCTTTTCGGGTTTTTCTTGGCGAGAGTTTCGCGAAGCTGATAAGCCGTGATGCCAGTGTCCACGATGTCCTCGATTATGAAAACGGATCGGCCGGTAACATCCTCGGCCAGTCCCATAATATCGTTGACGACACCGGTGGAAGACGTTCCTTCATAGGACTTGAAGCGAATGAATGCTATTTCGGCATTGTGGATGTCGCAGGCCCTGAAGAGGTCGGCCGCAAAGACAAAAGCACCGGTGAGCACGCAGATGAAAAGAGGAGCGTCATCGCCGCTTACTTCACAATTGTGCTTAATTTCGCCGGCAAGCCGCTGAATTTGCTTGTTAATCTCGTCGTGAGTAATGTAGAGCTCAAAGGTGAGCCCGTTAAAAGTCACATCTTTCATCGGATACAGAATAAATTTGCACAAAGATAAGAAAGATTAGGCACGTGGGCAAATTAATTTTGAGTAAGAAGATTTTTTGTGAGTTTTTTGTGTTTTATGTCAGAGATACATAGTTTTTTTGCTATTTTTGTAGGTTGAATTATCCACGAAACAGAAAGAGTGAAATGAAGATATTTACAACCGACCTGATAAGGCAAATAGAAGAGAGAACAATAAAGTCGCAAAACATATCGGTTCTGGATTTGATGGAGCGCGCCGCGTCGGCGGTGAGTTACGAGATAATGTCGCGTTGGCGTCCGTCGAAGCGGATGGTGATATTCGCGGGCCCCGGCAATAATGGTGGCGACGCGCTGGCTGTGGCTCGTATGCTTCAAGAGCAAGGTTACAGGCCTGAGGTGTATCTGTTCAACATCAAGTCGTCGAGTCTGTCGGGGTGTTGCCAGACTAACCGCGACCGTTTCCTAGCGATGGACGATGTGAATTTCACTGAGATTGTGAATCTTTTCACACCGCCGGTGCTCGGAGAAGACGATGTGGTGATTGACGGCCTGTTCGGGAGTGGACTTCGCTCGCCGCTGAAGGGCGGATACACGGCACTGGTGCAGTATATTAACAATAGCGGAGCCTATGTCGTTTCGATCGATATACCGTCGGGTCTGTTCGGAGAATGGAACATAGGAGCCGACCGCCGGAATATAATCCGTGCGAATCTGACGCTGGCGCTTCAGTTTAAGCGCTTGTCGTTCTTCTTTGCTGAAAATTCCGAGTTTATAGGCGAATGCAAAGTGCTGAACCTGGATATGGATTATGCGGCGATAGATTCCACGCCGAGCGATTTCTACCTGATAGAGCGCGAAGATGCCAAGGCCGAGCTGAAGCCGAGGAACCAGTTCACCGGGAAGTATGACTACGGGACAGTGTTGCTGGTGGCCGGAAGCTACGGTATGGCCGGGGCGGCGATTCTGGCTGCCCGTGGCGCGACGCGTGCCGGTGCAGGACTGGTGACAGTGCACACTCCGCAACGGAATCTGGGACCTATTCAGGTGGCTGTCCCGGAAGTGGTGCTGGATGCCGACCTTAACGAGTATGTGACGTCGCGTATCGACGTTCGCCATTCGTACAACATAATTGCCGTTGGGCCCGGTATAAGCACCAGCGACGAGACCCTGGCCGCCCTCGACTCGTTCATGAAGAATTATAGGAAGCCGTGCGTGTTCGACGCCGATGCGCTGAACTGCATCGCCAGTCGTCCGGTGCTGATAAAGAGCATACCTAAGGGGTCGGTGCTTACGCCGCACGCAGCTGAGTTCGACAGGCTGTTCAGTGCACACAGCAGCGAGGAGGAGCGCCTGAAGAAGGCCATTGACGTTTCGCGCCTTTATGAGATAACAATAGTGCTCAAAGGGCATCACACGATGACAGTGCGCCCCGACGGCAAGGTGTATGTGAACAGCAGCGGTAACGCCGGGATGGCGACAGCCGGCTCTGGCGACGTTCTGACCGGTGTGATAGCCGCAATGATGGCGCAGGGCTATAGTACCGACCGTGCCGTGTTCCTGGCTGTGTATCTGCATGGGCTGGCCGGTGACATGGCAGCCGAGGTGAACGGTCAATATGGGCTGATAGCCGGCGATATAGCCGACAATATTGGCAAGGCAATCCGCGATGCGATGAAATAATTGGGTTCAGGCACGAATTAAAGAAAAAAAGTGAAGAAAATGAGGATATACAGGTGCATAACATTAGGGGCGTTGCTTGCCGCAAGTATGCTCTCGCTGACAGTGTCGGGCCAGAGTACGCGTAAATTCACGGCAAACAAGAGCAATGATTACGGGCTGGTGTATTCACTGCCCACTACAGTGGCAGATTTCAGCGTTACGGCGCGGAAGACGGTGAGCAAGGCCGGGCCTTACTGCAACTATGCCGAGAAATATCTGGGGCTGACCAATGTGGTAATGAAGGACAGTCAGAAGTGGGATTTGGTGCGTGTGAGCGCATCAACGCATGGTGTGGCCAATTCAGAGCAGCAATATCAGATGCAGTTCAAACAGGGGCAGCAGGTGGACATCAGTTGCGCCGAGGACGGACGACTGATAGGTATTAACGTGATAAAGGCCGAAGATGTAGCTGTGGCAAAGGATGTGGCCGAGAAAAGCGTAAAGCAGGCCGATGTGAGTGTGGAGGCAGCACTGAGCACTCAGAGTGGCGATATACTGGCAAGTCAGTCGGTGTCGAAGCGGGCAGAACTTGCTGCTCAGCAAATCTACCGCATTCGTCAGAGCCGTAACGACTACATGACCGGCGAGGCCGACCAGATGCCCGACGGTGAGGCAATGAAGATAATAATGCAACGCTTAGACGAACAGGAACGTTCGCTGATGGTGCTTTTCACCGGAACTGTGGAGCAGGCTGAGGCCACAAAGGTGTTCAGCTTCACTCCCGACGAGAATGAGGTAAAGGACCATGTGCTTTGCAGGATAAGCGATTACAGCGGAATTGTGGACCGCACCGACCTGAGCGGGGAGCCCGTGTATGTGTCGTTCGCGCTGTTAGAATCGGCCACTATGCCGGTGAATGAGAAGGGCGAAGAGAAGAAAGTGGGTAAAGACGCGATAATTTACAATATACCCGGCCGCGTGGCCGCAACTGCGCGGTACAAAGGGCAAAGTGTGCTGAATTATGAGTTTGCCTGTGCCCAGGTGGGCATACAGTTCGGCCTGGAGCCGTCGCTGTTCACCGACAAGAAGCAGCCGATGCGCGCCACGTTCTCGCCGGCAACCGGCGCGGTGGAAGTGCTGACGACCTCCAGCCAGGGAACGGAAGAATAGAGGACGATGCAAAATTAGGATAGCGAAAATTGTTAAAAAGTGTTATTTTTTTCATTTTTCAAAAAGGCGGATTTGAGAAAACAAACAGGTCCGTAAGTCGCTGGCAGTAGTAAAAAGGGGGACACAAAGAAACAAGTTTGTTTACAAAAGTAAATGTTTACAAACGTTTAGCCGGGTTGTGGGGGCCGTTAAATAGGTGTATCTTTGCGTCGTGATAATATGCCCGGAGGGTTGCAATAAAATAAAATCGAATGATTTAGCCGGGTGGAAAAGATAAATATATATGAAGAAAACGATAAAAGTCATTAGCCTGATGTTGCTGTTAGTTGTGGTTTCTACCGCTACAGTGGATGCGCAGCAGCTGAATGCCCGTAAGCACGGAACAGTGAAAGAACAGTTAGAGCAGGCTAATATTAACAATACCCGTCAGGATCAGATAAAGGAAATGCTGGACTATGCGTTCCAGTTCCGCGGCGTGCGTTATCGCTCCGGTGCGGCCGGTCCTAAGGGCTTTGATTGCTCGGGATTCACGAGCTATGTGTTCAAAAAATTCGGTTATAACCTGAACCGCACGTCCGGTGGTCAGATTTACGACGGCGAGAAAGTGAGCCGTAGTGACCTGCAACCGGGAGACCTGGTGTTCTTCAACGGTCGTGCGATAGGGCGCAGGATAGGTCATGTGGGAATCGTGACTGAGGTGAACAAGGAGGACAATACCTTTAAGTTTATCCACGCGGCGTGCCGCACCGGAATCACTGAAAGTCAGTCCGACGAGACGTATTATCGTCGTCGCTACATGGGTGCTTGCCGTGTGATAACCGAAGAAGAAACGACAAAGTAGGTAATAACTATTGATACGAATGTGGAGCATCGCTCATCTTTAGACGGAGGTGAGCGATGCTGTTTGTATTTGGGTGTTTACGGTATGAATCTTGCTCAGAAGAGAGATATCTGGCGTTCGTCGGCCAGCGGCTGTTTTGGTTCGGGTTCCGGCTCCGGTTCGGGCTCCGGTTTGCGTGGAGGCACCGGTTCCAGCCAGTCCAGGTCGTCGAGGTCTATTTCCACCTGCTTTTCTTCGGCCTCGACAGCCGGAGCTGGAGTAGTGGCCGCTTGTACGGCGAGCCGCTGATTAGCCTTGTCCAGATTTTGCTCGGTTAGCCTCAGTTTGTCGTTGTTTTCGCTGAGTTTGTTCTGCGTTTCACTAAGCAGTTTGTTAGCCTTATCCAGTTCGTTCTGAGTCTTAGTGAGCAGGTTCATGGTTTTTCGGAGTTCTTCCTTAAGATTATCTCTTTCTTGCGCAGCCTCTCTGGCAACCGACATTTGTTGCTCGTTGGCATTAGTGAGCGAGTTGACCTGAGCGAGGAAGTCCTCGTTGCGCTGCGCTGCAGTGGCGAGTTGCTTTTTCAGGTCGTCGATATGATTGCCCACATTGATGTCGTGTTTTTGCCTTGCGGCGGCACTGTCCTTGAGTTCCTTGCGTAGTTTCTCAATTTCGGCGTTAAGTTCGTTGTGTTTCTCCTCAGCGAGTTTCAGTTTTGCTCTCGCTTCCTCGTTGACAAGGGTCTCGCGCTGATTGAATTCCTCAAGTTGTTGCTTTAGCGCGCTGATTTCAGCGTTTTTCTTCTCCTTGAAGACTTCCACGCGGGCCACTTCCTCTTCAAACTCCTTGCGCACCTCGTCTTCTATTCCGTTGCCGTCCTGGAGTTGCTTTTCCAACTGGGCGATGCGGTTGTCCTTCTGCACGGCCTGAGCGCGCTGCTCGTTGAGCAATGCCGAAAGCCGTGCCACATCTTTTTCGAGTTCGTCTTTCTGCTGCTCCAGAACAGCAAGGACCTTGGTCTTGTTCACCAGTCCCTTATTCTCAAGCGAGTACTGCTCCAACTCGGCTTCGACCTGAGCGTTGCGAGCCTCAATCTCAGAGAGTTTGGCGGTCTGTGTCTTATGCTGCAGTTCTGCGGCCTGCAACTTGGTTCTCAGCTCGTTGGACGCGTTGATGGCTTCAGTGGTTTTCTCTTGCTCACGCTTGAGTTCTTCCTTGGTGGCGCTGAGCTGTTCCCGCCACTCGGCACTTGCGGCGCTGCCGGCTTCGGTCTGAATGCGACCTATAATCTTTTCCACCTGAGGTCCAAGATCCTGTTTCAGCGCGGCTTTCTCAGCGTCAATGTCAAGACATCCGAGCACCACAGGCGAGAGGTTGCCGTTAATTATTTCCACTATGCTGGTGAGCAGTGCGTCCTCGGCCTGATTCTGCGGCTCAGCCTGATTGCCGTCGTCGGAGGCCTGAGGCTGTGCCTGTTCGGCTGCGCTTACCCATGGCTCGCGGGCGTTATCCTGTTTTCCCAGTCCGGTACGTGCGGCACCGTCGTAGTATTCGATATCGTTGTCCAGTTCATCACCGTCGGTGGAGAATCCGAATGCTCTTTTTAGACCTTTAATGAAAGACATAAAGCGAAAGATAAGTTAAATAATCAGTTATACATAAATGAGTAACTCAGTCGTTATTATTGTTTTGTCACCACACCCTGGGCTTTAAGCCCATTGATGCGAATTGTGAGTGGAGATGCAAATCGGAAAGTATCCACGAACTTTCCGCTTGTGGAACTCTCAGCGTTGTGACGAATCCAGTCAGTGTCCAGAATGTCGCCTTGCCTTGTGTCGGAAGCGAAGTAACCAACGCCCATTGAAGTGAGATTCTGGAAGAAGTGGGTGCCCTGACTCGGCTCGATGCTACCGCCCGGGAGTGCCATTTCCACCAGCAACTGCGCCTGTGAAATGTGTGCCCATTTTACCGGAATGCCCAGAGCGGGGTCGGAAGAGCCCCAGCGTCCGACGCCGATAAGAATGTAATTCTCAGCGATTTCCGAAAAGTTGCGGTTAATTTTCTCAATTTCCTCGGCAATAGCCCAGTTATCCACGCTGGAAAAACATTCGGGCCGTACCATTACGATGTGGCGAATGTCGGAGAACACTCCAAATCCCAAGGCGTTGTGGCTGCTGAGAACCAGCTGGTCGGGAGCGAAGTCGCTGATGGTGTCGGCCGACATTTCTCGTCGGTCCACCATGGGACGAATCTGAAGCCAGTAAATGTCACCCTTGTTCTCATCGTCGGGCCGAAGGTTTGGAGCGAGGTTGCAGGCAAATTCAATTTCCACCGGCCTTCCCATCTGGTTCTCACCGGTGGACAACATGAAGTGGATGGCATCGGCGAGCGGGAACACATTGTGGTCGAGCACGCCGGCAAAAGTGGCCACTTTACGTCCGCGCCCGGTGTCCAACGGCAGAAGCCGCTCGTTCTCATAGTCGAACGTGGATACCAGGTGAGTGAGCTCTCCCCGGCTGCCGGCATCCGTAACGTTGAGTGTGGCGAGATTGAAGTTGTCGTCGCAAGAAAGTGGAGCCTTGTTGTCACCGCACTTGATGGCGAGAAAACGAGTCTGCGTGTCGCGCAGGGCAAGGTCGATGGTGCTGGTCTGCAAAATCTTCTTGGGGTGGAGCGGGGAGAAGCGCAAAGCCTTGCCGCCGTCAACGATATATTTCCCAAGACCTATGGCCACTTCGGCCACACCGTCGGCCGGCAGTTCGTTGCCCAGTGGGTAGTAGTTGAGCGAGCGACCCACACCCGAAATCGACGGGTAGAAGAAGTCACCGTGTTGCATTCCCACCACTTCCTGAAGAATTACGGCCATCTTTTCCTGGTCTATTACATTGCTGGTGGCGGTCATGTAGGACTTGCTGTCGGCATAGAATACCGACGCATAGACGGCTTTAACGGCGTTCTCCAGCATTTCCACGGTGGCAGCTTTGTCGTTGCCATGCGGCACCATATAAGTGGCGTAAACACCGGCAAAAGGCTGGTAGTGGCTGTCTTCGAGCAGGCTGGAACTGCGCACGGCTATAGCGCCGTCCATCACGTCGTAGATTGCGCTGATGTCTTCCCTGACGCTCTCGGGGAGCGATGCCCGGAGGAAAAGGCTTAGAATCTCATCATCGGGAATCGCGCTTAGAGCCTTGGGGTAAAGACCGTTCTGCTCCATGAAAACGTCGAAGACGTCGGTGCATAGCACCACTGTGTGCGGAATGCGTATGGTGGCTCCCTGAAAGTAGTCGCAGACGGGATTGTTCTTTATTATGGAGTCGATGAAGGCGATGCCGCGGCCTTTGCCGCCGAGCGAGCCTTGCCCTATTCTGGCGAAGTTAGAGTAGCGGTCGAAACGGTCTTTCTTAAATTCGGCCACCACACCGCGGTTCTTCATCTTGCGGTATTTCACGATGAGGTCGAAGAAAAGCTGTCGTGCGGCCGGCACTTCGCTGATGTCGCGGAAACGGTGCATACGCACCACCTGTGCGATGGGGAACAGCGCGCGCGAATAGAGCCATCGGGAGATGTCGTTGCGCAGGGCGTGATGCAGGAGCGACTTGTCCGGTATGCTGAAAATCTGGTTTTGCATATCCTTCAGGTCGCGTATTCTCATTATTTCATGCCCTGTTTCAGGGTCGCGAATAATGAAGTCTCCGAAACCGAAGTTGTCCATTATGGCTTGTCCCAGGTCCACGGGGAACTTCTTGGAATTCTTGTCGATGAAGGAGCATTTGAGGCGGTCGGCGGAGACTTTGTTTGCCGAGTCGCTCGACTCCATGATGATGGGTAGGTGTGGGTCGTTCTCGTGGAGGTAGTGGGCGAACTCCAGTCCGGCGAATCGGTCTTTCTTGCCATCGCGCATAAAGGAGATGTCGCTGATTACCCCCAAAATGTTTTCGCCGTACTCATCGTAGAGCCGCTGTGCCTCTTCGTAGTCACGGGCGAGCATCACTTTGGGCCGTCCGCGCATGCGAAGCATGGTTTCGTGCGCGTTGAGTGCCTCGGTGGAGAAAATCTTAGATTGCTGCAGAATGAACTTGTAGAGGGTGGGAAGCACTGAAGAATAGAACCTTACGGAATCTTCCACGAGCAGAATCATCTGTATGCCCACGTTCTTCACATCGTTAGCGGCGTTCATCTTGTCTTCCAGCAGTTTGATGATAGCCACCAGCAGGTCAACGTTTCCGAGCCAACTGAACACATAGTCCACGGCGCTAAGGTCCTCACCTTCCAGTCGGCGTGAAACTTCGCGGGAAAAAGGCGTCAGCACCACAAACGGTATGCCTTGATACAAGCGCTTAAATTTCTTGGCGGCATCGAAAGTGGCGCTGATTTCCACCCCGGGCATGGCAATCACCAGGTCGAAGTTCTTCTGCTCCAGGTTGGCGAAAGCCTCGTCGTAACTGCTCACACGCGTAACGCGCGGAGGTGAACTTAGGTTAAGCGAAGCGTACTCAAAGAAAATCTGCTCTTCCACGCGTCCGTCGTCCTCCATAATGAAAGCGTCGTAAGTTGACGCCACAAGCAGGACGTTGTGAATACGTTCCTGCATAAGGTCCTGAAAGGCCGTGTCTTTTAAGTAGAGCTGACTGAGAATAGCTTCATTCATAGCACTTAGTCAAAAATAATTTAAACAGCAGTAACAAAGGTAATAAAAAAATCTCGATTTGCCATCCGGCAGACCGAGATTTTTATGGGATTTCTATCTGTGCATAATGCCGTTCTTGAATTTCTGTTCTATTAGTTAAAAGCGAAGTATATATTCATCATCTTCCTTGAATGCGTTGCAACGTTCCATGTAGTCGCGCATTTGCTCAAAGTTATCTCCACGGAGGTTGTAGCTGAATTGTCGGACTCGCAGGATGGCATTGATCAGTTTTTCGGGATTGTCCTTTCGGGTGAACTGGCGCAACGCACCAAGGTAATCAGTGCGGAGCACGGTGGGAATAATAATCTTCGACTGCCCTGCGGCTGTCAGTTCAGCATTCATCATGATGCGGGAAATGCGTCCGTTACCATCAGTGAACGGGTGAACCTCGCTGACCATAAAGAGCATGAAAAGGGCTCGGGCAAAGGGGTGACGCAGGGCGCTATAGATCTCGAAGCCCTTTTTCAGCGTGCCACGCACCTGCTGGAAATCGACGAAATGGCTCTCTCCTGCACGGTTGTTCTGTGTTTTGAACATGCCGGGGCCGGCTTCTGGACGGGCTGACATCATCACGCGATGACGATGCCGGAGAATGTCTAGCAGATGGTCGGGCGAGGTTGGCGTGACGGCCATTTCCTTGCGGTTGGACACGATGTAATAGGTACCCAGCACGTCGTGACTGTCGGCATTGCGGGCTGGTATCGGGGTGCGCGTCTCGATGATCCGCCGGGCATCCTCCACCTCGAACTCGGTTCCCTCGATATAGTTGGAGAAATAGCTCTCAAAGAAAGCGAAGTTGTTGTAGGCGGCATCCGTCTCGTTTGGTTCGGGCAGATTCTCAAACTCACGCTCGTTGAGTGCTGCCATCAGAATACTGAACAGCTTTAGTCGATGACTGTCGAACGGTTCGCCCAAGGCACGGGCTTCGGCAACCGAGGAAGTGAGAATCTTTGAGGGTTTAGTGGAAAGGATGGCACCGATGATGGAGTCCAATTTCTTGAACTCGTCGGCCATGTCAAGCTGTCCAGCTATCTCGCGGGCTGTATCGCGCAACTTGTTCAGTTCGTCCTCACCGTTGGTCTGGAGGACTTTGTCCAGTTTCTCTTCGATAACGTCTCGTGGCAGACACTTCGATACACCATCGCGGCTATAACCCGTTTGAAGGTTTTCAAGATAGGCCCTGGCGCTGCACGACATGTGTAGTCCTCCCATGAAGGGATAGTCGGAAGGGATGGCTTTCGGACCTTCCAGTAAATGAATTGTGGCGCCAGGCAGAGATACCTTCTTCGTATAATTATATGTAAGGTAGATATGTCCGTCGTTTGTAGGACGGCATTCGAAAGCACTGCGGTGGCTCATCACGGCATCGGGAAACAACTCGCCGAGGATGAAAAAGAGGTTGCGGCGGATGATATTCTCCGGGGTATCGTTGAGATTGGTAGTGTATATCTTCGGAGCTATCTTGACAAGACGGCCTTCTTTCTTCATCTTCGAAATGAAGTTGTTGGTTGTCTTATCTGAAGAAGCCATCACGATTTCGTGGTTCAGCAGGGCGTTTTTTTCCATAAATCTTTGCTTTTAGGGTGCAAAGTTAGTAAAACCTTCCAAAATAATGCTTATTTTGTGGAAAATTTTCCAAATTCAGTGTCGTTTCTATTGTTTTTGATATAATTGTTTCTTTGTGGATACATTTGAATCAAAAGACTCTCTTCCTTGTCCTAACTATGCAATTATATCCATTGAGCCATAGCGTTTTCTCTATTAGTAATTTGCTGAATAAGAGCACATTTACCATCAAGCCATTTCTACAATCATTTCTTTTTTAGATTGTAGATTCTTCTTGTCATTGTTTAGAATAGCTTCATTCATAGCACTTAGTCAAAAATAATTTAAACAGCAGTAACAAAGGTAATAAAAAAATCTCGATTTGCTATCCGGCAGACCGAGATTTGAACTATAAAGTTATTAACAACTTAGGCTAACGTGTGAATGCTCCGGTAGTCATTTCTTAGCGCCGGAGGTGCGGCGGGTGCGGCGGAAGCCTTTCTTTGAGGCATTAGCCTCGTCTGACACGATGGCCATGGCCTGCTCCAGAGTCAGTTTGGCGGCATCCGTGCCCTTGGCAATCTTGTAGTTTTTCTTCTTGTAAGAAATGTATGGGCCAAAGCGCCCGTTGAGAATTAGCAGATCCGGCTCTTGTGACCACGAGTTGATAACCTTGTTTGTCTCGGCGGCTTTCTTGCTCTCCACCAGGTCCAGCGCATCTTTCAGGGTGATGTCGTAAGGCGACACGGATGCCGGTATGGAGGCGAAAGTGCTGTCATACTTTACGTATGGACCGAAGCGCCCTATGGCAACAGTCACTTCTTTACCGTCTTTCTCACCCAGAGTGCGCGGCATCTCAAACAGTTTCAGGGCGTCCTCCAGCGTGAGAGTGGCCACACTTTGCCCCTTCTGCAGCGATGCGAAGCGCGGTTTCTCCTTTTCATCGGTGCTGCCCATTTGCACCAGCGGCCCGTATCGGCCAATCTTAACCGAAACCGGGCGTCCGGTCTTGGGGTCGTTGCCCAGAATGCGCTCGCCCACCTTGTGCTCAAGCCTGAGCGACGACACTTTCTCTATGCTTGGGTGGAAATTCTTGTAGAACTTGGCTATTTCGTCGTTCCACTTGCTTTTTCCGTCAGCGATATCGTCGAACTCATCCTCAATCTTAGCAGTGAAGTTGTAGTCCATGATAGTGGGGAAATACTGCATGAGGAAATCGTTGACCACCATACCTATGTCGGTGGGAATCAGTTTCCCCTTTTCGGCACCGGTGGTCTCTGACTTGGAGCGCTCTGTGATTTTGCCGTTCTTGAGCGTGAGCAGTCCGTAGGCGCGTTTTTCGCCCTTTTTCTCGCCACGCTCCACGTAGCCGCGTTGCTGAATGGTGGAAATGGTGGGAGCGTAGGTTGACGGACGCCCTATGCCCAGTTCCTCGAGTTTGCGCACCAGCATGGCCTCGTTATAGCGCGGTGGCTGCTGGCTGAACCGCTCGGTGACGGTGATTTCTTGAGCCGTAACGCTGTCGCCCTTGTGAATGAGCGGGAGTTGCTTGGAGTCGCCTTCAGCCTTCTCGTCGCCGTTATGGCTGTCGTCGGCATTGCCCCATTCATAAACCTTGAGGAAACCGTCGAATTTCACCACTTCGCCGGTCACGACAAAGTGCTCGGTGCGCCCGGCGATACTTATTTCAACGGATGTTCTCTCCAGTTCGGCGTCGGCCATCTGCGAAGCCACTGCACGTTTCCATATAAGTTCGTAGAGTTTCTTCTCCTGCGCTGTGGCGCCTGCGTTGCGAGTGGCCACGAAAGTGGGGCGAATGGCTTCGTGAGCCTCTTGTGCGCCTTTGCTCTTAGTGTGCCACTGGCGAATGTGGAGATAGTTCTCACCCAGATTGCCGCTTATTTCTTTTGCTATGGTGTTGAGCGCCAGTTTTGATAGATTGAGCGAGTCGGTTCGCATGTAGGTGATGTGTCCTGCCTCGTAGAGGCTCTGCGCCAGCCGCATTGTCAGCGCCACGGGGAATCCCAGCCTGCGCGACGCTTCCTGCTGGAGGGTGGATGTGGTGAACGGCGGCGTGGGTGACTTCTTCACCGGCTTCACTGTGACATTGTTAACTGCCATGGCGGCTCCTTTGCACGACTCCAGAAAATTGAGCGCTTCTTCCTTGGTGGCCATACGCCTGTTGAGTTCGGCGGTGAACACAGCACCGTTGCCCAGATCTATTTCGGCTGTTACTCGCCAATAGGCTTCAGGGGTGAAATTTTCTATTTCACGCTCGCGCTCGGCAATAAGCCTTACTGCCACGCTCTGCACGCGTCCGGCTGAAAGTGCCGGCTTGATTTTTTTCCACAGTACGGGAGAAAGTTCAAATCCCACGATGCGGTCCAGAACGCGCCGCGCCTGCTGTGCATCCACCAGGTTGCGGTCGATGTCGCGTGGTGACTCAATGGCAGCGAGGATTGCCGGCTTGGTGATTTCGTGGAACACGATGCGCTTGGTGGCGGCAGGCTTGAGCTTGAGCGCTTCTTGCAGATGCCATGCTATGGCTTCTCCCTCACGGTCCTCATCACTTGCGAGCCAAACGGTCTTTGCGCCGCTTGCTGCTTTGCGAAGCTCGTCCACTGTTTTTTTCTTTTCTTCGGGAATTTCGTATATGGGCATGAAACCATGCTCCACATCGATGCTGAAATCCTTCTTGTGCAGGTCACGAATGTGCCCTTTGCTCGACATCACCTTGAAGTCGTCTCCAAGAAATTTCTGAATTGTCTTGGCTTTAGCCGGAGACTCAACTATAACTAGATTTTGTGGCATATCATTAATTTAAAAATACGTCTTTGACACACGTCGCTTTAGGGGAACAAAACGACCTTGGTGTCGTAAATCGGGTGCAAAATTAGATAAAAATCCAACAAGTCGCTATAATAATGTGTAATTTTTATTTTTTGTACAATAATTTTGACACCCGTGGCCCGTGGCATGTGATTAGAGTGTAAGCTGGACGTTGAACCCTGCTTGGGTGATGCGTTCAGCAATCTGCTTCATCGTGTCAGGATCTATTTTCTGCAAGTTCTCGGCAGGAGTCTTGCGGTCGATGGAGTAGAGCATGATTTCTTGCGGCCGGATTTGCTTGTAGGCTTCGATAAGCGCATCTACCTCGGCATCGGTGGTGTTGTTGATGTGCTCACCGTTGAATTCGCCGCGCAAGAGCATGGTCTGTACTGTGCATTTACCACCGAATGCGGCAATGTCGGCAATGAGGCCGTCGGGGAGCACGTTGGCTGAGCCGGGCCTGTTGATGGCAAGCATGGTGTGAGGGATGGCCGAGTCGAGTTTGAGTACGTTGTTATCAACCAGTTTCAGGGCCTCACGAACAGCGGGTCGGCTTGCCATGGTGGCATTGCTCAGCACTGTTACCTTGGCATTGGGGTAGTACTGATTACGGAGGTTGATGGTGTCGTGTACGATTTCGTGAAAATTGGGGTGCAACGTGGGCTCTCCGTTGCCCGAGAAGGTGATGCTGTCCAGCGTCTCGCCACTGTCGCGCATAAGTTGCAACTTGGCTTTAAGTTTCTTCTTCACGAATTCCCTTTTAGGGATTCCGCTTGTCCCGGGACCCTGCTCGTTGAAACCGGCTTCGCAGTAGATGCAGTTGAATGAGCAGATTTTGCCGTCGGAAGGCATCAGGTTTACGCCGAGCGAGGTGCCCAGTCTGCGGCTCTTGATAGGGCCGAATATGGTGCTTGTGAAAATTACGGTTTGCATAGGGGATGTTACTGATGTTTTGTTGTAAGTTCGTTGAATAGATTAATGAATTGCTCTGCGATGAGCCGCGAATTGAACCGGCGGTCCATATCGTCGTGAAGTGCCTGGCGGCTAATAGGCAACTGAGCCGCCCACTCGATGCCCTTGGCCAGACTTTCTTCGCAATTCCACTCGGCCAGAAATCCGTTGTGCATGTGGCTGATGATGTCGGCTTGCCCTCCGCGCAGGTATGAAACAGGAACGCATCCGCTCGCGGCTCCTTCTATGAGCGTGCCCGGCAGATTCTCGTAGAGCGATGTGGAGAGTACTATGTGGGCGTTTCGGTAAATGCGGTTCAGTTCCTGTGTTGATGCTACATGGCCGAGCCATGTGTGCTCAGTGGGAATACGCTGGAGTAGGTTGCGGTCGCGGATGTCACCGTAGAGAACCAAATGCAGCCTTGAGGCGAGCTGGGGATTGTTGTCGGCCAGGAAACGGAGCGCGCGAATCATGTGGTCGAAGCCTTTTACGGGCTCGTCGAGCCTGCGTGCGCCCATCACTATGACGCGCTTGTCTCCATGGAGGTTGAGCCCCATACTGTCGTCGGGCTGGCATGAGAACTGCTCCACGGGAAACGCATTGTGGATTACGCTAATGCGGGCATCTTTCATGAGGGCACTCTTGCGGCAGCACTCGGCCAGCCAGTTGCTTACGGCCACAAAGTGGATGCCGGCGGCAGAGTAGAGGGCCTTTTTGCGTTGCCACACTGTGGTGGAAATGTCATGGTCGCTCGGTCGTTTCAGTAGCGGGCAGTGACGGCATATGTCGGTATATCGGTTGCATTCGTGGGCATGGTGGCAAATACCGGTGCAGTTCCACATGTCGTGCATTATCCACACCACTGGTTTGCCCATCTGTGCCAGCCGCTCAACGCCGTGGAGCGACATCGTGCCCTGGTTAATCCAGTTAAGCACCACCACGTCGGCCTGTCGCACCTGAGGCAACGTGGTTACATCTGTGCCACGTCGGCCGGTGTCGATGGCGAAGAGATTTTGCTTGGAAAACCCGTTGCGTGCAAAGATTTCGGCTCTTTCGAGCAGGAAATTCATCTGGTTGCCGAGGGCGGTGCCCATGGGATGCACAGCCTCGTTGTCCGAGGTCCGTTCGGTGACAAGCATCGATGCGTTGATTCCGGCCTGAATCAAGGCCGATGTGAGCCTAGCACTGACCACCGCAGCACCTCCCGTGGAATCGCTCCTATTTATTATGGCTACATTCATAACGGTGCTAAAAGTCCAGGTTGGCAAGCATATCGCAAATTTCACCGCCGGAAATGGTGCGTCGCTGTTGGATGGTCTGAGCAATCTGTGCGGCGACCTTCCTCACATTTCCGCGCGAGAAGAAGTTGACCAGATGTGCAAACTCGCGGTCGAACAGCGGCTCCACCTCATCCTCGTCGAGTTGGCAGCAGGCGTTCCCTTCGATTAGCATGGCATCGAGCAGTCTCCGTCGGAGTTTCTTGTCCACTTCGCCGTGGTCGAGAATCATTTTGCGGCTCATGGTGCTGGCGATGGCAAGTCCCATTTTTATCTGGAAATTGGCGTACCGTGCTTGCCATGAGTCCTTGGCGGAGATGCGTGGGTTGCCCTCAAAATAGAACTGAGGGGTGAATATTGCTATCTGTTCCGAGTCGATGTCCACCAAGCTAAGCAAGTCCTTGGCGTCGAAGACCATCAGACCCAGAGCGATGCCTGCCAGAGAGTAGCACTTGTCTATTTCGCTTCTGTATTCCATTGGCGGTGTCATTAGCGTTATTTGCGGCCGAAGTCGGCAGGAATTTCACCCCACTTGTCGGTCTGCCACTTGATGATGGGATTCCCCCATGTGTGTGTTTGAAGCCATTTCTCGGCGCGCGCGATTATGCCGAAGATGTATTCGTTGGCATCGGTGCGTGCCAGAGTGGTCTTGCAGTGGCGGTTGCGCACCCACGCCAGAGCCGTCTTGCTGTCGGTGTAGATAACGTTGTTCTTGCCCTCGCGGGAGTAGATGGCGAGGGCGTGGACAATGGCAAGAAATTCGCCGATGTTGTTGGTGGCTCCGGGGAACGGTCCCTTACGGAAGATCTCCTCTCCGGTCATCACGTCCACGCAGCGGTACTCCATGATGCCCGGATTTCCGCTGCAAGCGCCGTCAACGGCTATGCTGCCCGGAATAATCTCGGGGATGGCCGCGTAGTTCACCTTCTGCTTAGGCCCGGCGGCAATGGCGCGTATCACGGCGCGGTCATCCTCGTCGTCGCCGCGAAAAGCGGCGATGGCTTCCTCCTTGGTGCTGAACGACTTGTAGCGCGCGTTAGGGAAGCCCTTGGTGCGCTCCTCACATTCGGCCCACGAATCGCAAATTCCGGGTTCGGTACCTACCCAGACCACATACCACTTACCCATATAAAATCATATTAACTATGGAAACAATGATTTGCAAAAGTACAAATTTTTGCGGTTATATGCACGGCAATGGACGAAAAGTATTACTTTTGCCTAAAGAACACACCAGTGTGTGACGCTGGCAAATAAATACAACAGAGATGAAACCGATTTTTCTCACCGGATATATGTGTAGCGGCAAGACCACGCTCGGACGTGAACTGGCCGCGCGGATGCACCTGCGTTTTCTTGACCTGGACGAGTTTATAGAGAACGAGACCGGGCATACAATTAATGAACTGTTCGCGCGCGTGGGCGAGGCGCGTTTCAGGCTGATGGAGACTGAGGCGCTGCGCCGGGTGGCCGGGATGACCGATGTGGTGATTTCCTGCGGCGGCGGCACTCCATGCCACAGCGACAACATGGAACTGATGAACGAAAAGGGGACTACGGTGTGGCTGTGGACCTCGCCGGAACGGATCATTTCTCGTTTGCAGATGCCCGTGCATAGGGTGAAACGTCCTGCTACGGCCGGTCTCACCGATGAGGAAATAGCGCAGATGGTGCATCGTAGCCTGGAACAAAGGACCGGCTTCTATGCCATGGCCAGACTGAAATTCGATTCCACCCGCATTGAGACCGCCGAGGAAACAGTGGAAACTGCCGCTGAGTTGGCTCAGATTCTCAGGAAGGAATCAGATGGGTGACAGGCGTGTGATGTCCTGCAGGATGGATAGCGCCTGCGACACCGTTTCCACGTTGCTTATGAGGAACGACCGCTTGCCGTTGCGCTCGCGAATCTTGCACCGCAGTGGGTTGCTCTGCAGGAAGTGCAAGATGCGCCCGAACGCTGCCGACTGATAGTAGGCCACATTTTCCACCCCCACGAAGTAGATGTACATATTACCCTGCTTGAGCACTATCTTTTCAATGCCAAGTGAGCACGCCGTGCGGCGTAGCGGAACTATGCGGATGAGTTCGGCCGCCATGGGCGGTATCTGCCCGAAACGGTCGGTCATTCTCACCTCGAATGCCTCCACGTCGGCCTGACTCTGCATGTTGTCGAGTTCGCGGTAGAGCGATATGCGTTCGTTCTCTTGTGGCACGTAGGTGGCAGGGAACATCAGTTCCAGGTCGGTGTCGATGCTGCAGTCGGCCACATATTCCGTGTCTTCACCGGTGATGGCCACTTCTTCCCGGGCTTGCTGCTCAAATGTGTCGGCAAATTCCTCGGTCTTGAGTTCCAGCACCGCTTCGCGCAGGATTTTCTGGTAGGTCTCGTAACCCAGGTCGGCTATGAATCCGCTCTGCTCCGCGCCCAGGAGGTTTCCGGCTCCGCGGATGTCCAGATCTTGCATGGCTATGTGTATGCCGCTACCCAGGTCGCTGAAACTTTCAATGGCCTGCAACCGGCGCCTTGCCACCGGAGTGAGCAGTTTGCCCGACGGAACCAGCAGATAGCAGAATGCCTTGCGGTTGCTGCGTCCCACTCGCCCGCGGAGCTGATGCAGGTCGCTCAGACCGTAGTTCTGCGCGTTGTTGATAATCATGGTGTTGACGTTGGGCATATCCACGCCGCTCTCTATGATGGTGGTGGAAAGCAGCACGTCGTAGTCGTGGTTGGAGAAACTGATGATGCGCTGTTCCAGTTCCTCCGGCGGAAGTTGTCCGTGCGCCACCACAAGCCGTGCGTCGGGCACAACGCGGCGAATCATGTTCTCCAGTGCCGGCAGTTGGTCTATGCGGTTGTTCACGAAGAACACCTGCCCATTTCGCGACAATTCAAAGTTGATTGCCTCGCGAACCACTTCGTCGTCGAGCGCGCTGAGCGACGTGAGGATGGGGTAGCGGTTGGCCGGTGGGGTGTTGATGGCACTAAGGTCGCGTGCGCCCATGAGTGAGAACTGCAGTGTGCGTGGGATTGGGGTGGCCGACATGGTGAGCGTGTCCACGTTCACCTTGAGTTGCTTGAGTTTCTCCTTCACTGCCACGCCGAATTTCTGCTCCTCATCTATGACGAGCAGCCCCAAGTCGTGGAATTTCACCGTTTTACCTATGAGTTTGTGCGTCCCTATGATGATGTCTATTTCGCCTTTCTCCAGGTCGGCAAGAATCTTCTTGATCTCTTTGGGCTTACGGGCGCGGCTCAGGTATTCCACTCTGACAGGGAAGTCGGCCAGCCGCTCGCTGAAGGTGTTGTAGTGCTGGAAGGCGAGCACGGTGGTGGGAACCAGCACTGCTGTCTGCTTGCCGTCGGTTGCGGCCTTAAAAGCGGCTCTGATTGCTATTTCGGTCTTCCCGAAGCCCACGTCGCCGCAGATGAGCCGGTCCATGGGCTTGCTGCGTTCCATGTCGGCTTTCACGGCCTGCGTGGCTTTCAGTTGGTCGGGGGTGTCTTCGTAGATAAACGACGCCTCCAGTTCCTGTTGGAGATAGCCGTCGGGAGAGAAAGCGAAGCCTTGTTCTCCGTTGCGTTTTGCGTAGAGTTTTATCAGGTCGCGCGCTATGTCCTTCAGACGGCTCTTGGTGCGGTTCTTGAGTTTGCCCCACGCACCAGAGCCCAGTTTGTTGAGCCTGGGCTCAGCGCCTTCCTTGCCGCGATATTTGGCCAGTTTGTGCAGGGCGTGGATGGAGACGAAGATGATGTCGCCGTTGAGGTAGGTGAGTTTTATCATCTCCTGCATGGTGCCGTTAATGGCTGTCCGTACCAGCCCGCCGAATTTGCCTATGCCGTGGTCTTCGTGCACGATGTAGTCGCCCACTTCAATCTGGTTGAGTTCCTTGAGCGAGAGGGCCAATTTGCCTGAGCGGGCGCGGTCGCTCTTGAGCGAATACTTGTGGAAACGGTCGAAAATCTGGTGGTCGGTGAAGACGCATATCCGGTTGTCGTCGTCCACGAATCCTTCGTGGATGGTGCGGTTCACCTCGGTGAAGGCGATGTCGTCGCCTCGGTCGGCGAAGATTACACGTAGTCGCTCTATCTGCTTGGGACTGTCGCTGAGGATGAAAAGTTTGTATTTCTGCTCCTGAAAGTGGGTGAATGATTCGGATATAAGGTCGAAGTTCTTGTGATAGATTCCCTGCGGCACGCAGTGGAGGGTGATGACAGCATCGGCCTTTTCGGCACTTTCGCCCATACTGTAGGTGATGCGGCGGAATGAATGTGCTGTCAGCGAGAATCGCATGCCATCCACCACGTTGCTCAGCGCGTTAAAGTCGGCCTCTCCGGCCACGATTGCGCTTTGCGAGATGGATTCCTGTCCTATCTGCGCCACGCGGGCGCATACCCACTCCAGGTCACGGCAGATGATTACGGTATCGCTGCTTACATATTCCAGCAAGGAAATGCCTGAGTCGCCCCCGTCCTGCGGATTTCCGGCATTCAGGATGCTAACCGACGGCAGTTTCTCTATCGATAACTGGGTCTCAACGTTGAATGTGCGGATGGAATCAATCTCGTCGCCGAAGAAATCTATGCGGTAGGGCAATTCGTTGCTGAACGAGAATACGTCCAGAATGGAACCGCGCACTGAGAACTGCCCGGGCTCATATACATAGTCCACTTCGTTGAATCCCAGTTCTCTGAGTCGCGTTTTCAGTTCTGTGAGGTCGAATGTGTTGCCCACCGTAAGCGCCACGGTGTTGCGGCTCACGCTCTCACGCGTAGCCACTTTTTCGGCAAGTGCCTCGGGACAGGCCACTACCCACCGCAGAGCAGGGTCGTTGCCCCATCGGTTAAGCACCTCGGTGCGCAGTATCTGCTGCGGCGCATCCGCCTGTCCGTACTTAATGTCGCGCTTGTAGCCCGACGGGAAAATGAGTGTTGCGTTTTCCCCGGCAATCTGGCACAGGTCGTTATAGATGTAACCGGCCTCGTCCATGTCGCCGGCTATAATAAGATATGGCGACGACAGTGCCGGCAGGCGCGAGAAAAGCATTGCCGGTGCCGAGCCGGCCAGCCCCTGTATGAGTATGTTTCGGGTGCGCTTGCTTTGCAGCGCTTTGCTTATGGAGCCAATGCGTTGGCTGTCGCAGATTATATCGCACAGTTGAGAAATTTCCATCTATGAGAGTGTGGCTGGGATGCGAACTGATAGTGTAAGTGATTATTTTTTCTTTTTGGTGGTGATGCCAAGAATACGCTCGTATTCACGCGGCTGAACCGAGATGATGTAGGCGCGGTCCAGTGTCTCGTCATCCTTGATTTGCTGGATGATTTCGCCTCGCTGGTAGTAGTAGCGCTTCACTATCTCACTCGCCAGAATTTTACTGATTTCTTTGCGATTCTTGGTCAGGTCGTTCTGCAAGTCGTGCTTCAGTAGCGTGGCCAGGTGGTCGAATGCCTGCTTGGTGGAGTCGTTGAGGTACCCTTCGGCCTTGGCTATCTGCCTGAGGTTGTCCAGCCCCTGCTCGCACACGCGGTCGTACTTGAACTTGTCGGGATTGATAAATCGCTTGAAGTCGTTGAAAATGGAGTCGGTGATGGCAAATTCTTCCAGCGAGGGAATTGTGGGATTCTCAGCCGCGAACTTGGTGGCGAAATCAAAGGCCCAGTTGTCGCGCACAATGTTGTAAACCAGCCTGTTCAGTTCGGGGTAATTGATTTTCACGTCGGGGGTGATGCCTCCACCGTCGCGCACTTCGCGCCCGTTTACGGTGTGGAACACGTTGGCCAGGCTGTCGGGCACGCGCTGTGCTGTGCCGTCGGCATTCCGGTGCGAATAGTCAAACTCCTGAATGAGTCGGCCGCTGGGGATGTAATACTTGGCTATGGTAACCTTGAGCATGGCATCGAACGGAAGTGGGCGCGTGGTCTGCACCAGCCCTTTTCCGTACGAGCGGTCACCCATGATTACGGCTCGGTCCAGGTCCTGAAGCGCCCCGGCGGTAATCTCGGCCGCAGATGCGGAGCCACCGTCAATGAGCACGAATAACGGAATCTTTGTGTCGATAGGCTCCTCTGTGGTCTTGTAGGTCTTCACCTGCTGCTCTGTGCGGCCTTTGGTCTGAAGCACCTGTGTCCCTTTGGGTACGAACATACCCACTATCTGAACTGCGCTCTCCACAAGGCCGCCGCCGTTGCCGCGCAGGTCCAGCACTATGGCGGTCACTGCCTGATTCTTCTTGAGTTCCAGAAGGGCACTCTTCACCTGCGATGCCGAGTGCTCAGTGAATGTGGAAAGGTTGATGTATCCCAGCGACTTTCGCGTAAGGCCGTAGTACGGAACTGGGTCGAGTTTGATTTTTTCGCGAATGATGTTCACGGTCTTGATGCTGTCAGGGTCGTAAGGACGTTTTATGAGTAGCCTGAGCGAGGTATTGGCCTGCCCCTTAAGGTGCTCGCTCACCGCCGACGTGTGCCACGTCGTGGTGGAGTCGTTGTCAATCATCATTATCAGGTCTCCTGCGCGCAGCCCGGCTTTGGCGGCAGGGCTGTTCTCGTATGGCTCGGAGATATAGACTCCGCCTTCGGGGCGTTCCATGATGTAGGAGCCTATGCCTCCGTATTCGCCGGTGGCCACCACCATGAAATCCTCGTGATTCTTGGCCGGGATATACTCGGTGTAGGGGTCTATGTCGTTGAGCATATAGTTGATAGCATTCTCTATCGACGTGTTGGCGTTAATGGAGTCAACATAGAACGCGTTCAGTTCTTTGTACAGACTGTTGAAGATATCCAGGTTGCGCGCAATGTCGGCATTGTTGTCCGCTCTGAGCGAAAATAATGTGGCAGGGACGCACAAAAGGGCGATAACTGTGGTTACCGCAATTTTAGTGATGTTCGGTTTCATCGTTCAGTGTCAGTTATAAATAATGCGCTAAGATAGTGCATTAAGTTGGAAAAAGGATAAAAAAACCACTTAAAAACGGTTAAAAAGGCCTTGCCTGGTGGCGAATCAGAACGTCTGCATATCCACCAGATGCTTGTACTCGCCGTTGTGTGCCATCAGCGTCTCATGATTGCCGCGCTCCACAATCTTGCCGTCCTGAATCACGCAAATAAGGTCGGCATTCTTAATGGTGGACAGGCGGTGGGCTATTACGAGCGTGGTGCGCCCGTGCATGAGCTTGTCCAGCGCTTCCTGAACCAGATGCTCACTCTCGGTGTCCAGTGCGCTGGTGGCTTCGTCCAGTATGAGGATTGGCGGATTTTTCAGAATGGCTCTGGCTATGCTGATGCGCTGGCGCTGACCGCCCGACAGGTTGCAGCCGCGGTCCCCGATGCGGGTGTCAAACCCCTGCTCCGATTCCATTATGAAGTCGTAGGCATTAGCGATGCGAGCCGCCTCTTCCACCTGCTCGCGCGTGGCGTTCTCCACCCCGAAGGTGATGTTGTTGTAGAACGAATCGTTGAACAGTATGGCTTCCTGATTCACGTTGCCCATGAGTGCACGCAAGTCGTGAACGCGGAATTTGCGGATATCGGTGCCGTCTATGGTGATAGAACCCTCCTCAATGTCGTAGAAGCGCGGAAGCAGGTCGGCCAGGGTGGTCTTGCCCGAGCCAGACTGTCCCACGAGTGCCACGGTGCTCCCTTGTGCTATGGTGAATGAGACATCGTTGATAATCCACTTGTCGGCATAGCGGAAGCGAACACCGTTGTATTTGATTCCTTCCTTGATTTCGCTGATGCTAACCGGATTCTCGGGGTCTTTTATGTGATTCTCGGCGGTGAGTATCTTGTCGATGCGCTGCATCGACGCCAGTCCGCGCTGGATGGCGTATGAGGCCTTGGAGAAATCTTTGGCGGGATTGATGATGCTGTAGAAAATCACCATATAGTAGATGAACGAAGGGGCTGTGATGGTACTGTGTCCGCCTATGATTAGCGTGCCGCCGAACCATAGCACTATGGCTATGGTGGCTGTTCCCAGAAACTCGCTCATGGGATGCGCCAACTCGTAGCGGCGGGCCACGCGGGTGGCCATGGCTCGGAAGGTGTCATTCTCGTCGTCGAAGCGGCGCTGCACCTTTTTCTCGGCGTTAAAAGCCTTGATTATGCGCAGTCCGCCAATGGTCTCCTCAATGTTCGACAGCAGCACGCCCCACTGGTTCTGCATGTGCAGTGAAGTGCGCTTCAGGCGCCTGCCCACACCGCCCATGATAAGGCCGGCAATTGGAAGCAGAATCAGGACGAAAAGCGTCAGTTGCCAGCTCACTATAATCATCATGGTGAGGCACACCACTATCATGATGGGGTTCTTGAACATCATGTCGAGCGACGACATGATGGAGTTCTCCACCTCGGTCACGTCTCCGCTCATGCGCGCCATTATGTCGCCCTTGTGCTCATTTGAGAAGAAGCCCATGGGGAGCGACACGGTCTTGGCATAAATCTCACGTCGCAGGTCGCGGACCACGCCGGTGCGAATGGGAATCATGAAAAACGCGCTCATGTAGGCACTGCCGGTCTTGAGCCCGGTCATTATCACCAGCGCCAAGGCTATCGCCGCCAGTGCCATCGACTGCCCATAGCGCTCTATTATGCACTGCACGTAGTAGTAGAAGTCGTTCACCACCACCTCTTTCACCCCGGCAGAGCCAAGCGGCATGAAGGTATAGGTCTGCGTGTTGAGCCCGAACAGCATTTCCAGAATGGGAATAATCAGGGCAAAAGAGAAAAGGGTGAGAAATGCCGCCAGTATGTTGAAGAATACATTCAGCGCAAGATATTTCTTGTATGGCGGAACCCACCGTGTGAGTATTTTGAAAAAACCTTTCATTAATGTTAAAGTCTAGTATGCTTTGAACCACAAAAATACTCTTTATTAACGATAATACCAAATGTTTTTTCGCTTCGCACTTTTTCTTCGGCGGTGTGCAATTTTTTCCCGCAGAATGATTTATTAAGAAAACATTGTTACTTTTATTAATTTATAGAACACACCTGAATTAACTTGCGATGATTTTTAAATTACATCGAGCAGTTGTGAAGTTATCCCCCCAATCTGTTATATCGGTTATGACGTAAACCAAAACGCCGTTTTGCTCTTAACCCAAAAATGTAAGCGTAAGTCGGAAGAAATGTTTTTTACAATCAGTTATACGCATTTTTTTCGGAAAAAGGGTGGATAATTGAAGAAAAATCATTACTTTTGGAAAAAATTAATCTTCTAACAAAAAATCAAGATGAGGAAACTTTTATTAATCGTTCTCTCGTGGATATGTATCGCCCCGCTGGCACAGTGCGAGCAGGCCGATGGCGGCAAGCGTTATCAGATCTTTGGCGTTATGTTCTACAACTTGGAGAACTTATTCGACACAATTAACAACAATGGCACTTATGACCTGGAGTTCTCTCCACAAGGAGCTCGCCAATGGAATAATGCCAAGTACTGGTCCAAGGAACACAATATGGCCTATGCCATAAGCCAGATGGCTACGAAAAACACTCCGTTAGGCCCGGCCATCATCGGCGTGAGCGAGATTGAGAACCGCTCTGTGCTCGAAGACCTTGTAAAGCAACCTGAAATTAAGGATTGGCATCTGCAGATAGTGCATCATGATGGACCTGACCGCCGTGGTGTGGATGTGGGTTTGCTCTATAATCCGCGTTTCTTCAGGGTTCTGAACGTAACTAATCAGCGACTCGACTCGCGCTTCATCGACTATCCCTCGTTCCGCACTCGTGACCAGTTGTGTGTGACCGGATTGCTCGCAGGCGAGAAGGTGAGCGTGCTCGTTAATCACTGGCCTTCAAGGCTCGGTGGTGAGGAACAATCGAGTTGGCTTCGTGAGGCTGCCGGTAGGATGCTTCGACACACGGTGGACTCTCTGCTGGCCGATGACCCGAACCAGGGTATTATCTTCATGGGCGACCTTAACGACGACCCGCAGAACAAGAGTTGCTCTGTGGCTATGGGTGCGAAGAAGGAACTGAGCGACGTTAAGGAGATTGGCGACCTGTATAACCCATTCTGGAAAATCCTGGACAAGGGAATAGGAACTCTGGCATACCGCGGACAGTGGAATCTCTTCGACCAGATAGTGCTCAACCAGTATTTCCTGCGTCACTACGACAGCAATGACAAGCCGGGGCTGACCTATCTGCGTGCTGAGGTGCTTAATCGTGAATTCCTTAAGACTAAGGAAGGTGACCGCCAGGGATATCCGCTGCGAACTTATTCGGCTGGTATCTTCCTGAACGGTTACAGTGACCACTTCCCAACTGAGATATTCCTCGTCAAGGAGGTGAAGTGACGTTGAATTTGGAATAGTATCAGTTTTTTCAGCGGGTCCTTTAGTGGCTCGCTGTTTTTTTGCTTGTGCCGTGAACATCATGTCAATGAACTCTTTTCTCCATTTCCGGTACGCCATGAACCCGTATCGGGATGAATGCTGCGGAAATGTTTCGGGTGCAAAATTACTGCTTCCCTGCGCCTGTGTCAATGCTGTTTTCTGCATAAGAATTTACGCGCCATCGTTGCCTGTGGCGCGTCTTTATGTTCGTGCCGGTTGCGGGTGGCGCTCTCTGGGCGACCTGTGGCACGTGTGTAGCAAATAGCATAATTTTTCCGGTGTGTTTCCTCCTTGGCTATGAACTGAGCATGTGTATGAGGAAATACACTGCGAGGATGAGTAGCAGTATTGTGAAGCAGCCGCTCAGGTTAATGGTGCATCCGTAGGTCTTGTTGGGCACCTCGTCGCTGTTTGGATCTTCCTCGCCATCGCTGAGAGTCTGTGGGTCGGGGGCTCCTTCCTGCAGGGGATGCAACCAGTGGAGTGATGGCAGATTCTGGTTGTGGGGAATAAGGATTTTGCGTGGCGCGCCGTTGCGGTACGGGCCCACTATGCCGTGCCGTTCCAAGTCGCGCATCAGTTCGGCGGCCTGCTCGCTGGATATGTTGAAACGAGACTGGAGCATGGGCGTGGAAATGGCATTACACGTGGCCAGAAATTCCACGGCCTGGTGGTAGAGTGGGTGAAATTCTTCGCGGGGTGTGCTTTCGCGCTCATCCTTGTCGCTCTCTTTGGCATCGTCGGTGAGCGGCACGTTCTCGGTTGGGATATAGGCGTAATTGCCTATTATCTTCAGCGTGGAGAAGCACTCGGGGCACACCGTGAGGTAGCCCAGGGCGCGAAGTTTCTCTTCGCTTATGTTAATACTATGATTGCACTTAGGACAAATGTAACTCATTGGCTGATGATGTGTTACGGCTCGTAGTGAATGAGTGACTTGGATGTTATGTGCCATTTGCCGTCTTTCATAACGGCTGTTCCCTCCTTGTCGGTAACTATTCGTTTCATCCCGGCGGAGGTGTGAATGTTTTCGCCGTCACAGGCTCCGGTGATGTTCTGCGTGGGCATCATCAGGGCAAGTTGGTGCACGTCGGGGGCGTCAATCACGTGGAATGTGCCGTGCACGCCATCGGTGGTGTTGAGCTCGTAGAACGAATTGCCCGGCTCAATGTGGTCGGCTGCCCGTCCGAACACTCCGTTCACGTCGGCGCGCGACAGAAACTGGCATGGTGCGAACGTGGGCTTCGCCGCTTGGGGTTTGGCTTCTCTGCTCTGCTTCTGCTGGAGTGCCTGTTTGGTGGCCTCAATCTTGGCGTTGAGGGTCTTAATGTTCTCGTCAATAAGGGCATTGGCCTTATCTGCATCGGCGCGCAGGGCATCTATCTCATCGCGCAGTGCGTTAATCTCCCTTGTGTTCTGCCTGTGGAACATTGCAAGCACGCCTCCCACCGCAGCCAGCAAAAGTACAATCAGAATAACAGAAGTGAGCATTCTATTGTCACCTTGATGAGGCGGTTGCTGAGCCTCGGGAATTACCGGTGGCGCTGGGGTGACAGCCTCGGTGCTCGGCGGCAATATGCTGTCGGTGTCGGCAGGCGCAGGAACCTGAGCTACAATGTTAAGCGCGGCGCATACCGCGATGGATAGGAGCAGGACTTTTATTTTCATGAGTTGCTGTAGTTATTGCTGATTGTTGATTACGTTGTTGCAGAGGTTGCGAAGCAGGTTGTGCCTAATCACACCTATCACCGGGTAGAAGAACGGAACGTCCTGAATCTCGTCGGTGTCGTTGTAGTTCTGGGTGAGCAGGAACGCTCTGATGCCGGCGGTCAGGTAGTTGCTCAGATCGTTGTTCAGCACAGACTGGAAGATGGCAAACACTTTTGGCTCAATGCCGAACTCGTCCTTAACTGTGGCGTCGCACAGCGAAACGAAGAAGTCGTTGAATTCGCGCACCTTCTGGGTGAGTTGCTCACGGTGTCCCAGTTCGCTCACCTCACTGAAGGTGAGGTTGTCGTCGCCAAGCATGGAGTAGCAGTACTTAATGGCGTTGATGCTCCGTGGCGAGAACAGGGCGGTATCGGCCTGATTGTCGAGCCTGCGGTTCTCTAACCTGATGCCTCCGCGGCAGGTGATCTGCTTGGGTGACTGCTCCTCAATCTTGATTTCAAAATGCTCGGTATAAGGCGACCCGAACACGCGTTCAATGATGATTTGGGTGAATTCGCGCACCAGTTCGCGGTTACCCACTATGTTCAGAATCTTGGAGCCGGTTCCGCTGAAGTAAAGTTGCTTGGGCCGCTCCAGATTCCTATGCTTCATCTGGCTCGCGATGTAATAGATGATGGCGGCGTAGAAGTACATGAAAATGAGTTTGCGCTGCGCATCATTCTTGAGCAGGGAATTGTAACTGTAGAGGCTACGGTCAATCTCGCGCAACGAGCGCAGTTGCTCCACGTTTTCGAGCGAGAAGAGGAAGGCGTTGATGTCTTCTGAGCGCTTGTCCTGCATGATTTCGTCGAGGATGCTGCCCAGATGCGCCAGTTCGGGCTTCTGCGCTATGAGCCGCTTGAAATAGGTGGTGTAGTGCTGCAGTAACGGGTTATTGTCGGCATCCTTGTCGGTGAACGCGTCGCCAAAGATGGCGTTTCCGGCAAAGCGGAACGACGATATGGCCACCGGCACGCTGGTCATGCGATCGGCCGACGGCTGGTAAATCACCGTGTCGCTGGTTCCTCCGCCTATGTCTATGGAAACGAAACTGCTGCCGGCCACTTCGGCTCCCTGGTAGTAGTAGGCCGGAGCAATCGACTCGGGGTAGCAGCGCAGGTTCTCGGCCGATGAGTCGTTCCCGGCAATGAAGTCGCGATAGAGTGTCTCCCACGTGCTCTGCAAGGCGTTACGGTCGCTTCCGCTCATGCTCACAGGGTAGAAGTAGATGATGCGTGTCTTGGCCAGCGACGCGTTCTCCAGCAGCACCTTGGCGCGGATAAGCATGATGATTTCGCGCAGGAATGCCATGGAAAGTTCTTTGTCGCCGCGCCACTTGATGTTTGTGGTAACGTTGTATCCGGCGAAATACTGGCGTTCGTAGAGGAACGGGATGTTTATTTCGCTGAAGATTCCGGTGCCGTTGGTGTTACTCTTGGCGTTGCGGGCCAGAGTGGTTCGTAGCGGGAAACCATACAGGTTGCTGATTTCACCCGGCAGGAACTCTATGTTCTGCAACTGGTCGGCAAACTGCAGGGTGTCGCCCTTTCGGTGGAGGGTGGCGATAAGGGTGTCGCCTGAATTGGGCTCAAAGGTGAGCGGCACTGAGTTGTGCCCGCGTTCGGCCACTTCCACATGGCTGTTT
Organism: uncultured Porphyromonadaceae bacterium; assembly: GCA_937892215.1. Lineage (GTDB taxonomy): Bacteria > Bacteroidota > Bacteroidia > Bacteroidales > Muribaculaceae > Sodaliphilus. The sequence continues at coordinate 32,549 of CALAVE010000041.1, read as the reverse complement.
GTGGTTCCGAAGTCCACGGCAAAGATGAGTTCCTTGTTGGTCTCGGTGTAAGGCTGCCATAGCGGCAGGATAAATCCTGAGAAACTACCGAGTTCGGTGTTGACGCTGGCTTCTATAATGTCGAAACTGCCCTTCACGTCGTAATATTTTGAGCAATAGGTCTCTTGGGTGCGGATTTTGCCGTTAGCGTCGATACCGTCGTCGAGATAGCCGTCGGTGTGGAACCGCAGCGAGGCATCGTTGAGCATGGTGGTGAGCATCACCGTGTAGGCGTTTGCGTCGGTGGTGCGGACAAACGGGAATATGGCCGTTGAGAGTATTGCTCTCACTATTCGTCCTGTTCCGCGCGTTTCGTTGAACGTCCATGATGGGTCGGTGACGAGGAAATAAGTGCGTGTCAGTTCAATGTATTTCTTGCGCACAGGTATGCGCAGGGTCACTGTGACCGAGCCGTCGGCGCTTTCCTCCACATCCATCATGTTGCGGCCCAGAATGCGCTCGGTGAGGTCGGTTGCCTTGAAATAGCGGAAGAATTCGGGCTTTAGCGGAAGCAGGTATCCGTGTTCACCGCTTCGTGCCACTAAGTTGCCGTTGAAGAAGTGGTTACTGTCGATGGGTGAACTGAGTTGGATTATGTTCTCGCTCAGGAAATCGGAGGTGGTGAGGAATGGATAAACTACCGAAGTGTCGGGAAGTTTGCGCTCGTTCATGGGCACTCCGTTGGTCAGTACCACAGTGGAACTGTTCCACGGCTTGTCTATGTAGGTGTAGCGGTCGGCACTGCCGTTGAAGTTGCTACGCAGCACCAGCGGCAATTCTTGGCTGGCTTGCGCTATGGTGGGTGAAATCACGAAATCGCTCTGGCTGGCCTGTGTGCGGATGTCGGTCACTCGCTTGTGATAGAGTTGCGCACCCAGCACCGTCACTTCGTTGTCGCCGCTGAATGGGTCGAATTCTTGATTGAGCCGCTCCTGTATTTTGCCGGCATCCTCGCGGTTGAATGCCTTGGGGTCGTTGATAGCCTGCGTGATGCGGGCGAACAGCTGCGGCTTGTTCCGGCGGATGTGATCCAGGTTCATGAAAATATAAGAATAGACCTTACTGATTCGCTCGCGCAGCGACGGGAATGCGTTGAACAGCAGGAATATCTGGTAAACGAAGTCGTCATCGCGTTGCCACAGTGCGCGCGGCGATGAGAATAGCGAAACGCCCTGCTCCACCTTGATTTGTTCCATCTGGTACTGAACCGGCGCTGCAATGGTGAACGATGCCGGCGATGTGGCGCCTATTACCTGACTGTTATACATGATTATGTACCAGTCGGTAAGTGTGTCGAAGTTGTACTTTGTATCGCTACTTAGGAACAACTCCAGCGTCTCACCGTACAAGCGATGCGCGTCGTCGGCCTTGAGACGCTCTATCTGTTCGTTGCGATTCCAGCGAACTATGGTGAGGTAGTCCTTGTGGTTCTCAAAGTCGAAAAACAACTGCGCCACGTCCAGCGCGTTCGACACAAGCCTTTCGTCCATCGTTGTGCCCCTCAATGCGTTGTTGGCCAGGTGCTCGAATGCGTTTTTCACAAGGTCCAACTGGGCGAACGGGCTGGGAATGGCCGTGCGCGGGTGCTCGCTGAAACCGCCGTTGGGGTCCTTTATCTGCGCTATGTCGTCGGTTGTATAGGGCGCGGTCTGAATCCAGTCGGTGTTGCCCGAGCCGGAGTTTTTGTTGCTATATGAGAGAACGTTGCTCATTGCTATATGTTTTCTGATTTCTGATTTATACTGTTGGGTGGATGCGAAGCGGCTTTTTAGTTTATATTGTCGAAACGGTCGGTTACAATTTTATCGGCCGCCTGGTCGAAGAGGTCGAGCAGTTTGAGCGCCACGTTTCCGTCGTCGTAGTCGTGGTTGTCGCGACTGATGCGGTTCAGTTCGGCCTTTACCACGTCGTTGTTCACCGATTTGCTGCCAAAGAGGGTCTTCTTGGTCTTGACGTTGAAGATGGCTTCGCCCATGTTTTCCGCGCCCATATTGAACAGGTGTACGCTGCGCTGATTTCCCAGCATCTCGTGCAGCCATTCGGCGTATGGATTGAAGAACCGGGTGGTGAGGGTGCGATAGAACTGCGAACTGAGGAACTCGCGTGTGATTCGCGGATTGTCCTCGGTATATCCCTGGCCGATGTTGGCCGCGAAACCTGTGCGCAGATACATGAAGAGCATGTGCAACTTCACCAGTCGGCGGAATATCAGCGCTCGTGTCTGCTTGCCCATCGCAAAGAAGTCTATTTCTGCCGTGTCTTTTTCCAGCCCGTACTCAAAGGCTTTGGTGGGCAGTGGAAGCCCGTTGAAATCGCTCAGGGCACTCTCGGGCATACCGGCAAACTTGAACGGTGCCAGGGCTCCTATCAGTTCTATGAAGTGTGCCGGGTCTTTCTGGTCGCGCTTGTCGCCCGGGTCGTACTCGTAGGGGCGGGAGAGCACTTTGTCGCCCAGATAGAAGATGGCGTTAAGACTACTGGCATTGTTGCCGGTGAGCGTGTCATCGTAGTATTCCAGCGCCGACTGGGTCTTGATTATGAAGTCGGCGGTGTCGATGCGGCGGTCGTTAGGGTCGAATCCTTTATCAATGGAGAAGTAGGGTAGAACCGTTAGGCCGCCAATGGGCGCGCGGCGCAGCACTTCCTTGTTGTTGAGTTCGGTGTTCTGGGCCTGACGTATGTTCTTCACCATGATGGGGAATCCTGCGGCTCCGGTGCCTCCGAAAATGGAACTGATGAAGAAGATGCGGTCGCCGGCCGAAAAAGCGTTGGCGAATGCCTTGAATTCCTCGCTGTCTTTAATCTCGTTCAGGGCCACGCTGCCTATATTGGGCGAGCCCACGAAACCTATGCTCATCTTGTTCTCCAACTGGTAGTCGGCAAATAGTAGCGAGGTGAGCGCCTGATTTGCCTGATTCATCGTGTCATAGCCTATAAACTCGCGGAACTTGTGATGCTCCACGGCATTGAGATTGAAGATGAACGAGTCGTCGATGGTGCGTGTGCTTGCGGCGGCCAAGTCGTGAAGTTTAAGGATTCGGTTGGCGAAAAATCCGCGGGCGTTCACCTTCTCGCCGTGCAATTGGCGGCGAATGTCGCAGTAGGCGTTGAGCAGTGATTCCGTGCGCTTGAGGTCGGCGCAGGATTTGTGCGGGTCTATGATTACCGGCACTATCTCAAAGTTGGTCAGAGGGATCCCGTTTTCATCCACGGGCTTTACGCCTGCGGCCGAGAGCATTACCAGCGACTTTAGCACCCTGGAACCGGTGCCGCCTATTGCAAAAATGAATAACTTCATAATATCGTTGTCTTGTGTTTGTTTCGCTTTTTGTGTGAATAACTGACGTTTTTTCTCGCCGAGAATTTATTGTGGAATGGGAGTGTGCCGGCAGTTGCTGCTCCACCATCGCATCGAGAATGAGGCCACTATGAAGAGTACTGCGGTAAATACCATGTTGTATAACTCAAAATTGATGGATTCGGCTATATACATCAGGTCGTTATTCGCAAAGACGAAATCGTTCAGTGCGTAGCAGATGATTGGGGCCAGCAGCGTGACAATCACCAGCATCACCAGCCAGTGATACCAGCGGTCGAATTTCACGGAATTAATCGCGAAATAGTAGATGGCTGCACCTATCCAGGCTGTGCCGGCCGTGATTAGAGCCACAGGGGTGTATAGCCCCAGATTGTAGAACTGGTCACTGAATCCCTGAGCATAGTAGGCCGATTCGTAAATGTTCTCCTTAAAGAGTATAAAGAGCAGGGTGACTATGATTCCGCATGCCAGATATGTGATGTGTCGTTTCATTTTCAGCGTATATTGTTATGATTGTTTCACTAAGTTATTTCATGAGTTTGATTGTTATCGAGGCGTATCGGTCGTTGCCCGACGAGAATGCCATGAAGATGCCTTCCATGAAGTTCGACAGGCCAAATGTGGTCCAAGCAAAATCGGGAGCGGCGGGGTTGGTGTCGTTGGCTGTCGTTGCTTTACGTATCCACTGCGGAAATTCGTTGCGAAGCGAGATTGTGACTTCGTCGCGTGGGCTCTTAAGTGTTCCTGTAACGGCTATTATGTGACTTTTGCCGCGGAGAATCTCGCGTGTGTTGCCGTTAATCATCTGTGGCTCAATGGGTGTAATGGCAATTTTGAACCCGTTTTGCGACTCCACGGTGTAGTTCTCCGTTCCGGTGAGGAAATCCTCATCCTTGTTCAGGCTCTTGAGGTCGGCTGCAATGGCGAAAGAGAATACGTCGGTCTGGCGGTCTCCCTCGCAGTTAGTGAGTGTGGACTTGTCCGAGCGCGAGATGCGGAAGCGTCCTCTGTTGAGCTCCCAGTCGGGAATCACGCTATAACTTACTTCTGCTTCGGCCTGATTGAAGCGGAATGAGTGCTCAGCCTCGGCTGGTGTGAGGAAGTTGTGGAAATCCGGGTCTGCGGCAATCCTGTCCATTACCTTGGTGTCGGCTATCATGAGCAGATAGAACGGGCGAGTGCCGTTGAAGGTGAAGGAATTGTTGTTGTAGGGATAATATGTCCCTGAAAAGTCACCGGTCAGCTGGTTAAGTATCACTGATTTACCTTTGTAACGGCGAAATATGGCGGTAGCCAGACTGTTTTCCTCGTTGAAAATCTTTGTTGCCGAGACACCTTGCGTGTTGCTGGGCGAATAAATCATATCCGTCACCAGCACGGATATGTTACCCTCCGACTGCGCTTCCAGAATCTTGTTGAAAATCAGGTTGAAATCGGTGTATGACGGATTACCTATCGACGCGGTGGACGCATAGATGTTCCTATCTTGTAGAAATGACTCAATGCTTCCCTGATAGGGATAGATGTCATCGTTCACTATGCTGATACTCACGTTCTCGTGCTCGGGGAAGAAGTTGATGAGGTCGTTCACGGCCTTCTTCAGTTGCCCGCTGCCGGTGGATGTGTCGTATGGTACCATGCTACCGCTGCGCTCAAAGTAGATTGACAGGGAGAGTGGTTTTGACACGAATTTGCTGATGTCCCATGACATGGGCGGACGCACCGATGAACCCACTTTCTTGATAAGTGCGTTGAGTGCCTCGGCATTGATTTCGCCGTTCTCGTTAAGCAAGAACTGATATTGCTCTGCGTTGCCCTTGATTATAGAGGCAATGGAATCGAATTGTGTCTGGGTGGTGTCGCCTGTGAGTAGCGCTGTGCGAATGGTGCGCTCAATAGGGGATGTGGAGCATGATACGAACGCCGCAAGTGTTAGCACTGAGGCAAGAAACCACGATATTAAATGCTTAAAATTCATATTATTTGTGCCTTTTACTGCAATTAAACCCACAAAATTAAGAAAATCTTATGATAATTAGGGCATTTTCGGGGCGAATTATAACAAAAATTTGTAACTTTGTGCTCACTTATGATTCAGGCAAGAGACATAACCAAGCGTTTCGGGTCGCTTCAGGTGCTCCGTGGCGTGAACATCAGCATCGGTGAAGGCGAGGTGGTGTGCATTGTTGGGCCAAGCGGTGCCGGCAAGACCACATTGCTGCAAATCCTGGGCACGCTCGGCACCCCCGACTCCGGTTCGGTCCTGATAGGCGGCGAGGACGTGGTGAAATTGCGCGGAAAAGAGCTGGCGCGGTTCCGTAACCGAAACGTGGGGTTCGTCTTCCAGTTTCATCAGTTGCTGCCGGAGTTCACCACACTTGAGAATGTGATGATACCGGCACTTATTGGCGGAACTAAGAGGGCTCAAGCCGAAAAGCGCGCTGCTGAATTGCTTGAGTATATGGGACTTACCGACCGATTGAGCCACAAGCCGGCCCAGTTGAGCGGTGGTGAGAGGCAGCGCGTGGCTGTGGCGCGGGCGCTGATTAACAGCCCCAAAGTGGTGCTTGCCGATGAGCCCAGCGGAAGTCTCGACAGCCGGAACAAGCGCGAACTGCACGAGCTCTTTTTCCGTTTGCGTAATGAGTTGAAGCAGACGTTTGTGATTGTTACTCATGATGAATCACTTGCGGCTGAGTGTGACAGAGTGTTGCACATGCGCGACGGTGTTATCGTAGCTGAAGGCGCGGACTGTTCGAATGAGAAATTAAATGAAACAATTGGCGAAAATCTTCGATGAAATCGCACTTTTTTCACATATTTGCCCTCGGCTTAGTGGTGTCGCTTGCCACTTCTTGTGGTAATGGCGATGCCGATTATGGCGCTCTGGAAGACTTTCGGCTGGATATAGTGACATATAAGAATTTTTCCGAAGCAATCGCATATTTTCAGTATGTGGACAGGTCGGGAGAGATAACTGAACTTGAAGCGCGAGGCATCGCTGAACCCGATATAGAGAAAGACCACAGAGTGCTGATGCGTTACAAGGTTATGGATGAGCAAGCGGGGCATTCGCTGATAGGCATATATGGCATCACCGGCATCATTAGTGATTCGCTGCGTGTTAACAAGTTGCCTCTGGAAGAGTATGAAATGCACGAGTTGCGGCTGAGAAGCATCTGGCAGACAGGCGAGTTTATTAATCTGAGGTGCCAGGTGGAATACACCGGAGAGGCGCGTTCGTTCTATCTGATGATGGATGATGCCACGCGAGATAACGAGGTGGTTGACTGCTATCTGGTACACGACCTCAAAGGGCAGAAACCGCTGCACTGGCGTGACTGCTATGCGTCGTTCAACGTGGGAGTGCTTCTGAAGCGCACCACCTGCCGCGCTTTGCGAGTGCATCTCACCGATGTGGTTCGGCCCGATGTGAGTGAGTATGTGTTCAGTATGAGATAAAGGGAAAAATGCCCATTTCATCGAAGAATTTTGGCAATTTCCTCATAGAGAATTAAGATTATTATTAACAAAAAAAATACAGACAGAAATGGCAAACGACAACAACCAAAAGCAAGGACAACTTCAGATTGAAGTGCCCGCCGACGAGATGCAAGGGCGTTACTCTAACCTGGCAGTAATTAGCCACGGACCTAACGATTTCTTTATCGACATGATTTTGCTGGCCCCTAACACGCCTAAGGCTCGTGTGCAGAGCCGTAATATTATGACTCCCGAGAACGCTAAGCAACTGCTGGCCGCACTCCAGGAGAATGTGAGAAAATATGAGATGACCTTCGGCGAGATAGTGCCGCGCAAGCCGGGTGGCGGAAACGGCCCCATCACATTCAACATACCCCAAGGTCAAGCCTAATGATTGGTGAGTATTAAGAGATTGATTCAATATGCTGATATATAACACACTCACAAGACTGAAAGAGCGTTTTGTGCCCATTCACGAAGGACGTGTGGGAATGTATGTGTGCGGTCCCACGGTCTATGGCGATCCGCATCTGGGCCACGCACGGCCGTCAATAACATTCGACGTGCTTTTCCGCTACATGAAACAGTTAGGGTACAAAGTGCGCTATGTGAGAAACATAACTGATGTGGGGCATCTGGAGCATGATGCCGATGAAGGAGAAGACAAAATAGCAAAGAAGGCACGACTGGAGCAACTGGAACCGATGGAGGTGGCGCAATACTATACCAATCGCTATCATGCCGCGATGGCGGCGCTTAACGTGTTGCCGCCCAGCATAGAGCCTCATGCCACCGGCCACATAATAGAGCAAGAGGAACTTGTAAAAGAAATTCTTGCCAACGGATACGCCTACGAGAGCAATGGCAGTGTGTACTTCGATGTGGAGAAGTACGACCGTGACCACAAGTACGGCGTGCTTTCCGGTAGAAATTTGGACGAAGTGCGTAATGCCAGCCGCGAATTGGACGGAGTTGGGGAGAAACGTGCGCAAGCCGATTTCGCCCTGTGGAAGAAGGCTCAGCCCGAGCATATAATGCGCTGGCCGTCGCCGTGGAGCGACGGATTCCCGGGCTGGCACTGCGAGTGCACGGCTATGGGGCGCAAGTATCTGGGCAGTCACTTCGATATACACGGAGGCGGAATGGACCTCGTGTTCCCGCACCACGAGTGTGAAATAGCACAAGCCGTTGCGAGTCAGGGCGAACCGATGGTACGCTACTGGATGCACAACAACATGATTACCATCAACGGCAAGAAGATGGGTAAGTCGCTGGGGAATTTTATTACGCTTGAACAATTCTTTACCGGTGACCATGAACTGCTGGAGCAGGCCTACTCGCCAATGACGGTGCGCTTCTTCATTCTGCAGGCTCATTATCGCGGCACGGTGGACTTCTCCAACGAAGCTCTCAAAGCGGCTGAGAAAGCCTACGAGCGAATGCTCGACGGCTGGCATCGCTTGCAGGAACTTAAGCCGGCTGACACTTCCTCGGTTAGCGTGGCGGAATTTCGCAGCCGATGCGCCGAGGCTATGGACGATGACCTTAACACTCCCATCGTGATAGCTACACTCTTCGATGCCTGCAAGGTGGTGAACCAGGTAAACGACGGAAATGCCACGCTCACAGCCCATGACATTGAGGAACTGAAGTCGGTATTCGGCACGTACCTCTTCGATGTGCTGGGTGTGCGTGATGATTCTGCCGGAGGCGACGGCGTGGACCTGACGCCTTACAAGAAAGCGGTGGACCTGCTTCTGGAGGTGAGAAAAAACGCTAAGGCTGCCCGGGACTGGGCCACGAGCGACCTTATTCGCGACCGGCTCAACGAGGCGGGCTTTGACGTAAAAGATACGAAAGACGGTTTTGAGTGGAAAGTTCGTTAACTTTCCGCTCAGAACCTTTTTTTACGATAAGAAAGAATAGAAGTGCTAATAATCTGACCCCTACCATTTTATGCTTGTTTCGGTAATCATACCTGTCTATAACACCGGGCGTTATCTGCCCCGGTGTGTGGATAGTGTGCTACGGCAGTCATACCAGAAATTTGAACTGATACTTGTGGACGACGGTAGCACTGACGGTAGTGCGGAGGTGTGCCGTAAACTCGCCGATGCCGACAAGCGGATAAAACTGGTGAGCGTTCAGCACGGTGGAGTAGCGGCGGCCCGTAATGCGGGCCTTGCTGCTGCCTCGGGCGAGCGGGTGTCGTTTGTGGACAGTGATGATGCCGTTTCGCCTCATTTCATCGAAGTATTATCCTCAATTATGGATAGATATGACTCTGATATAGCAGAATGTGAATGGACGGAATTAAGCAGTTCAAGGCCTCTTATTAAGGCTCGGAATGATGAAGTGCAAGAAAAGGTTTTTTCTCAGGATGAGGCTGTTTACTCTTCTTTTTATCAGGAAAGACTGAAAAATTCACTTTGCAGGCGGCTGTTCAGGGCGGAACTCTTCAGGAACTTCAAGTTCAAGGAGGGGCAAGTGTTTGAGGACTTGTGGGCTGAATACCCGCTGCTGATGCGTGCCAAGCGAGGTGTGGCTTATACGGCCAACTCTTACTATTATTACATTCGCCGGCACGACAGCACTATGGGCAAGTTCAAGCCAGAGCGGACTGTGGTGCTGCGAATACTGGGTGAACTGGAACAACGGGTGGAAATCGAGGCTCCGCGCTTTCTGCCGGCTATCAGAAGCCGTCTGTTAAGTGCCAGCTTTAACATGATGCGTAAAGTGCCTGATGAATCGCTGAGTGAATACCATGATGCTTTGGAGCAAAGCTGGACTACCATCCGGCGTCTGCGTGCGGGATGTCTTCGTGACAAGCGTGTGCGCAGATTCAATAAGTTGGCCATCATATTATCCTACTGCGGAAAGCGATTATTCCGAATAATAGCAAGCCGCTTCTGAGACTTGCTTAAGCCAAACTGGCGGAAAAATTCAAAATTGGTCTATAAAATCTTTCTTTTAGTCTATAATTGTTGCAAAATAGTGCGTTTTGCTTTTACTTTGCAACATAGATTAGGTTTTTATAATAAAATATGATTTGTTTTAGGCTTGTTTTTATGCATTAATCGTAAAATTTAATCCGGAAAAACATCACTGGGTGAGGGCAGTTTTATTAGTTTTCTGCCTTCACCTTCTTTTTTAGCGTATTCAGAGTAAGAGTTGGTGTGAAAATTTGGCTCTTTGGTCTGTTGTGATTAACTTTGCGATACACGAAATTAAAAGAAAATAGGTGAGTATGGACTTAAAGAAAACAATGATAACTGCAGCGCTGGCTGTTGTGGCCGTGCTTGCCGCGCACGGGCAGTATTTGCCACCCGATTCGGTGCTTCGCCATTATGCGGCCCAAATGCTGGTGGTGGGATTTCGCGGTGACGCGGTGACCGACAGCTGCGATGCTGCGCATTATGTGCGCGACTTGAAAGTGGGCGGCATTATTCTCTTTGACATAGACCTCACCGGCACAGGCAAACTCGGGTCGCGAAACGTTACGTCGCCTGAGCAGTTGCGCTTGATGACCGCGAAACTTCGCTCGCTCGCCACTTATCCGCTCATAATAGCCGCCGACCAGGAAGGTGGCCTGGTTTGCCGCCTGAAAGAGCGCTACGGATTCTCGCCCACTGTGACTGCAAAATATCTTGGTGATACTGATTGCCGCGACACCACCGTGTTCTATTCAAGGCAGCTTGTGAGAGATGTGGCTCGGACTGGCATAAACTTGAATCTCGCCCCACTGCTCGACGTGCATCGTGACGACTGTCCGCCGATTGGCCATTTCCGCCGCAGTTTCTCCGGAGACGTGGATGTGATAGCGCGCCATGCCGAATGGACTATCCGAGAGCACCACCGTGGGGGCGTGATGTGCGCGGTGAAGCATTTTCCGGGACACGGCAATGCTACGACCGACTCGCACTACGGGCTTGTGGACGTTTCCGGCACCTGGCAGCGAAGCGAACTGGAGCCATATCGCAAACTCATGCAGAAGGGGCTTGTGGATGTGGTGATGACAGCGCATATCTATAACAGCAACATCGACCCGGCATACCCGGCTACACTTTCACGGCGAACCATACACGACTTGCTGCGTGGTGAACTGGGATACGACGGCCTTGTGATTACCGATGACCTGTATATGGAAGGTATCATTGACCATTATAGCATATCGCAGGCCTTGGCTCTCGCCATAAATGCCGGTGCCGACCTGATTCTTGCGGGGAACAATATTCCCACCGGATTTGAACCGGATAGACCTGATTTCCTGATAGATACAATAGTCAGGCTGGTGAAAAACGGGCAGATCCCATACGGCCGACTGCTGGAAAGTCACCAGCGCATAGAACGCTTCCTAAAGCGAATAGGCTGAGTTACAGGCTGCTCTGCTGCAAAAAAGAGGGCTCCGCTAATACGGAACCCTCAGTGGTTGTCCTACCCGGACTCGAACCAGGAAATGCGGCACCAAAAACCGTTGTGTTACCATTACACTATAGGACAATCCCTAACAATCAGTGACTCTTCGTCGCAATTGCGTTGCAAAGTTAGTAAAAAAGTTTAACAGCATAAACTTTTTTGTGAACTTTTCGTGATATGCCGCCTATAAAATTACCAAAATAATGCGGCACGAGCGCCAGTTTACTTGGCGATGAGCAGATAATAGTTCTTCTTGCCGCGCTGAGCAAGGATGTACTTTTCGTTGAGCAAGTGCTCAGTGGTGATGAGCATATTGGGGTCGGCAACTTTCTCTTTGTTCACGCTCACGCCGCCGCCCTGTGTGAGTTTGCGCATCTCGCCCTTAGAGGGGAATACCGCGGCATCTTCCACCACAAGGTTGATAAGAGGCACACCGGCCTGAAGTTTTTCGCGGCTCACCTCGAATGTGGGAACTCCTTCAAAAACCGAAAGCAAAGTGTCCTCGTCAATTTTGTGCAGGATGTCCTTGGCCTTGTTCGAGAACAGTATCTGAGATGCCTCCACAGCCATTTCGTAATCTTTTTCAGAGTGGACCATAATGGTGATTTCCTTGGCAAGGCGCTTCTGTAGCGGGCGCAGTCCCGGGTCTGCTGCCTGTTCGGCTTCAAGGCTCTCAATCTCTTCTTTCGAGAGATCGGTGAAAATCTTGATGTATTTAGCCGCGTCGGCATCGCTTACGTTGAGCCAGAACTGGTAGAACTTGTAGGGCGAGGTGCGTTTTGGATCAAGCCACACGTTGCCGCTCTCGGTCTTGCCGAACTTGCCGCCGTCGGCCTTGGTTATTAGCGGGCAGGTTATGGCAAATGCCTCGCCTCCGTTCATGCGGCGAATCAGTTCGGTGCCGGTGGTGATGTTGCCCCACTGGTCGCTTCCGCCCATCTGAAGCCGGCAGTTCTCGTGCTCGTAGAGGTACAGGAAGTCGTAACCTTGGAGCAACTGGTACGAGAATTCGGTGAACGACATTCCATGGTCGGCATTGGCTGCAAGGCGCTTCTTCACAGAGTCCTTAGCCATCATGTAGTTAACTGTGATGTGTTTGCCTATGTCGCGAATAAAGTTGAGGAACGAGAAGTTCTTCATCCAGTCGTAGTTGTTGACCAGAATTGCGTGGTTTGGCGCGTCGCTGTCGAAATCCAGGAAGTGCGCGAGTTGGCGACGGATACACTCCTGGTTGTGGCGCAGAGTGTCCTCGTCGATGAGTTTGCGCTCCTGCGATTTCATTGACGGGTCGCCAATCATGCCGGTTGCGCCTCCCACCAGAGCGATGGGGCGATGGCCCGCGCGCTGGAAGTGCTTGAGCATCATTATGCTCACCAGGTGGCCTATATGTAGCGAGTCGGCCGTCGGGTCAATTCCTACGTAGGCCGAAGTCATTTCTTTCTTGAGTTGTTCCTCGGTACCGGGCATGATGTTGTTAATCATGCCGCGCCATTTCAGTTCTTCTACGAAATTAATATTACTCATCAGTGTATGTGTTTAATGTTTGTTGCAAATTTGTGGACTACAAAGGTAGTGAAAAGTTGCGAGATAGAAAAACCGCTGTTACAAATGTTGTCTTGCGCTTGGCGGAAGATAGGCTGCACCTCGGCAAAGTGCAAATAAATTTGCGTTTGCGCTCGGTTTGCACTATCTTTGCAATATGGAAGAATTTGACATAAGAAACGAACGGGCAGTAGCCGACAAGGACTTTGAGAAGGCACTGCGCCCCATGCAGTTCAATGATTTTTCCGGCCAGGAAAAGATTATCAAGAATCTGCGTGTGTTTGTGGCAGCAGCCAAGATGCGCGGCGAGGCTCTGGACCATATCCTGTTTCACGGCCCTCCGGGACTGGGAAAGACCACGCTGAGCAACATTATCGCTAACGAACTGGGCGTGGGGTTCAAAGTGACATCAGGCCCGGTGCTGGACAAGCCGGGTGACTTGGCTGGACTGCTCACGTCGCTTGAGCCGAGAGATGTGCTGTTTATCGATGAGATACACCGCCTCAGCCCGGAAGTGGAGGAGTACCTGTATTCGGCCATGGAAGACTACCGGATAGACATAATGATAGACAAAGGCCCGGGTGCAAGGTCGGTGCAACTTAACCTAGAGCCGTTCACTCTGATTGGAGCCACCACGCGCAGCGGTCTGCTCACGTCGCCGCTGCGTGCCCGCTTCGGCATCAACTGCCACCTGGAGTATTACACCCACGATGTGCTGGAAAAGATAGTTAAGCGCTCGGCGCGGTTGCTGTCGGTGCCTATAACCGACGACGCGGCGCTGGAGATAGCGCGCCGGAGCCGTGGCACGCCACGAATTGCCAATTCACTGCTCAGGCGCGTGCGCGACTTCGCCCAGGTGGAAGGCTCGGGCAAAATCGACACTGAGATTGCTCGTTACTCGCTTGAGGCTCTTAATATTGACCAGTACGGACTTGATGAGATTGACAACAAGATTCTGCTTACAATCATCGATAAGTTCCACGGCGGCCCCGTGGGCATATCCACGATTGCAACGGCACTGAGCGAAGATGCCGGCACGGTGGAGGAGGTGTATGAGCCGTACCTGATTCAGGAAGGGTTCATTATGCGCACCCCTCGTGGCCGTGAAGTTACCGACTTGGCTTACAAGCACCTGCATCGCAAGCGCTTTGGTGACCAGTCGTCCCTGTTCGATGATTAATTCCTTGTAAATTAACAAAGTGAGTTATGGGTAAGTTAGGCGGGCTGGCTAAGGACACGGCAATATATGGGCTGAGTAGCATAATCGGGAGGTTCCTGAACTATCTGCTCGTTCCGCTCTACACGGCCAAACTGGCTGCGGCCGAAGGCGGTTATGGCGTGATTACGAACGTGTATTCCTATACAGCGCTGATGCTGGTTCTGCTCACGTTTGGCATGGAGACCACGTTTTTCCGGTTTTCCAACAAAGATGGCGAGGACCCCAAGGCGGTGTACTCAACAACGCTAATCGCGGTAGGGGCGGTGGCGCTCGCTTTTGTGGCGATGGTGCTGGGCTTCCTGCCCTGGGTGGCCGATGCGATGGGGTATGAGGACCACCCTGAATATGTGGGCGTGATGGCGGTTGTGGTGGCACTCGACGCATTTCAGGCGATTCCGTTTGTCTATCTGCGCCACAAGCACAAACCTCTGAAATTTGCCGCACTGAAATTGCTGTTCATTTTCCTGAACATAATGCTCAATCTGCTCTATTTTGTGGCTTTGCCGGCATGGTACGAGAGCAATCCTGAGTTGATTGGTAAGATTTACGACCCCACGATAGGGGTGGGCTACGCGTTCTTCCTGAACCTTGTGTGCACGTCGCTGATAACGCTGTTCTTCATCCCGGAACTGAAAATCCGCTGGCGCCTCGACATAAAACTGCTGAGGCGAATGCTGGGCTACAGTTGGCCCATACTGGTGCTGGGAATAGCCGGAATTCTTAACCAGACAGCCGACAAGATACTGTTCCCGTTCCTCTATGACTCCGACACAGCCACGTCGGAACTGGGCATCTACGGTGCGGCGAGCAAGATAGCGATGATAATGGCCATGATTACTCAGGCATTCCGCTATGCCTACGAGCCCTTTGTGTTCGGGCGAAGCAAGGATAAAGATAACCGCGAAACCTACGCCGAGGCAATGAAATACTTTGTGATATTCACGCTGCTGGCCTATGTGGCGGTAGTGGCGTGGATCGACGTGCTGAAGTACATTATAGCCCCCGACTACTGGAGCGGACTGAAGGTGGTGCCCATAGTGATGGCCGCCGAGATTATGATGGGTGTCTATTTCAACCTGTCGTTCTGGTATAAGTTGATTGACAAGACCATCTGGGGGGCTTGGTTCTCGGGAATAGGCTGTGCGGTGCTGATTGCGGTGAACGTGATATTCGTGCCACGCTACGGTTACATGGCCTGCGCGTGGGCCGGCTGCGCCGGTTACGGCACAGCCATGTTGCTGAGCTACTTCGTGGGGCAGAAGTATTACCCCATCCGCTACCCGCTACGCGACATGATGGTGTATGTGGTGCTGGCCACGCTCATTACGGCCGGATGCCTTCTGATACCGGTGGAAAACGCTTGGCTTTCGCTATTCTTCCGCACGTTCCTGGTGCTTCTTTTCGCCGGATTCATACTGCGACGCGAGAAACTGGGAGGCATGCTGAAGCGGCTGCCGATAGTGCGACGCTTGTTCCACTGATGACCCAAGATAAGCGAAAAAAAGCCTAAATTCGTAAACTTTAAGCTTCACTGAGCTACTATTTCAACTTTATTCATTAACTTTGCACATCTATAGCGCTACAAAACTCATCAAGAAGTGATAACTCTGAGACACATATTGCTGGCGGTAGCCATAATTACCATTGGAGCCACCGCTTACGGGCAGAAGGGGCAAGTGGTGAACACCGACTCGGCAACCCAGAGCATCACCTACGACGGAATTGACGTTTCCAGCTACCAAAAAGACATAGACTGGACCACTACAGCGAAGGACAAGAACATTAAATTCGTGTATGTGAAGGCCACAGAAGGGGCTACGCACACCTCGCGGCACTACCGCATAAACATTGATAATGCGCGGAAGCAGGGCGTGAAGGTGGGTAGTTACCACTTTCTGCGCACCACATCGCGTATCCGGGACCAGTTCGCCAACTTCACCCGCTCTGTGAAAAAGGGCGAACAGGACCTGATTCCATTGCTGGACGTGGAAACTATGCGTGGCTGGACCAGCGAGCAACTGTGCGATAGCGTCCAGTTGTTTGCCGACCTGATAGAGCAGTACTACGGTTGTCGTCCGCTAATCTACACCAGTAGTTCGTTCTTCAACAAGCATCTGGCCGGCCGGTTCTCCGACTATCCGCTGTTCATAGCCCGCTATGCCAAGAGTGAGCCTCGTCTCACAGGCGGTGTGAAATGGATATTGTGGCAGTTCAGCGACTGTGGCCGCATAAAGGGAATTGACGCCGACGTGGATTTGTGCCGGTTCAACAAGGGCTGCGGAATGGACGACATTCTGATGTCGAAGAATAAGTCGAACGGTATTCCTGAGCGCAAGAAGAAAGAGCAGGAAAAGACAGAAGTTCCGCCACCACCTGAGAAAAAACCGGTGGAAGCGATGCCCGTTCCTGCTCCGGTAACCGACCCGAGTAAGATGACTAAGCAAGAGCGGAAGGCTTGGGAAGAGCAGAAAAAGCGTCAGGAAGAGGCTGAAAAACGGCTTCGTGAAGAAGAGAAAAAGCGCGCGAAGGAAGAGGCTAAGAAGCAGGCTGAACTGGAGAAGCAGATGAAAGAGGAGGCTAAGCGCCAGGAAAAACTGCGCAAGCAGCAAGAGAAAGAGGCTAAGGAACAAGCCGAGAAAGCGCGAAAAGACAGTCTGGAGCAGGCTCGCAAGCGCGAGAAGGAGGCCAGAGTGAGCAAGGCCTTCCAGAACACTACCACCACGCGCCGCAACCAGCAAAGCGCAGATAACGACGACATTTTCTATCCCACACGCTCCCGCAAGAAATAACCCGAATAGGCATCGCACCTATCCGGGTTACTATTTTCAAAAACTGTTTTCCGTAAGAATTATTAATGCTCGGGGAAGAAATCCATAGTCACGCCCTCGTCGGTAATATTAAGGTCCACCTTACAACCCTCGATAAGCGGATAGTTGTGGTCCTCGTCGTGACCGGTGGGGAAATCGTAGCAAATGGGAATATTGTAGGGTTTGGTGTAGTCTTGAATCATCTCAAACACGTCTTTGTAGCCACGCGAAGGAGGACAGTCGGCGAATCGGCCTACTATCAGAGCCTTAACCTTGCTCAGCACTCCTCTGAGGACCAAGTACTGGAACATGCGGTCCAGTTTGGCGAAGTTCTCTCCCACGTCCTCAATGAAGAGAATCACGTCGTTCTCGGCCAGGATGTCGTCGTTAAGGAAGTCGAACGGAGAACCGGCCAGGTCACCATAGACCGACATGTTTCCCCCAATGAGAATGCCGGAGGCCTTGCCTGTGCGGTTTAGCTCGTGTGCGGGGAAATTGTAGTGAGGCATAATGCCCATGAGCATATCGCGCAGAATCAGGCTCGCGTCGTCGGTTCCCTGAGTCTTGGCAAGACGGCCGCACATATTGGCATGGATGCCCATATTTCCGGCGCAAACCTCGGCACTGAGGTATCCGGTGATGTCGCTGTAGCCGATAATCCACTTAGGATAGCGCTTGAGCGTGTCGGGGTGCATCAGAGCAAGCACATTGGCCGCGCCATAACCGCCGCGTGAACACATAATAGCCTTTATTTCAGGGTCGCGCAGTGCCTTCATCAGGTCGTCGTACCGCTGCAGGTGTGTGCCGGCGAATGAACGGTACTCCGATAGCACATGCTCACCCAAGACAGGGACAAATCCCCACTGTCTCAGGACCTCGGCACCGTCACCGGGCACATTTTTCCCGGGAGTGCTGGATGGTGACAGGACGGCAATCTTGTCGCCGGGTTTCAGAAAAGCCGGAGCCACAGGGGTGACGGCCGAAAGGGTGAAAGCGCAAAATGTGGCGCAAAGTGCTAAAATATGTCTGTTACTTGCCATTGTCAGAGATGTTTATTTGTTTTTGTGATGTTGTTGTTAGCCGGGTGCTTTTCCTATTGCTGCTTACTGCTTAGCACCACGAGCGGTACCAGCATTTCCTCCATGGAGATTCCTCCGTGCTGGAATGTGTCGCTGTAGTACTGCACGTAGTAGTTGTAGTTGTTGGGATAAGCGAAGAAATCGCGCCCTGTTGTGAAGATGTAGGTGGAAGAAACGTTGGGCGTGGGCAAGCCATAATGCTGCGGATTCTTGATTTCAAACACTTGCTTAGGGTTGTAACTCAGGTTCTTACCCACTTTGTAACGGAGATTGGTGTTCGTATTCTTATCGCCTACCACCTTTATGGGGTTGTCCACGCGTGTGGTACCGTGGTCGGTGGTGAGAACCACTTTCCATCCCTTAGCGGCAATGAGTTTGAAAATCTCTATGGCATAGGAGTTCCTGAACCAGGACTCGGTGAGCGAGCGGTAGGCGTTGTCGGTGTTGGCCAGTTCGCGAATCATCTTTGACTCGGTCCTTGCGTGCGAAAGGATGTCCACGAAGTTGAGCACAAGCACGTTGAGGTCGTACCCGTCGAGGTCGGAGAAGCGCTGGATAAGTTTATCTCCGGCATAGGCATCGTTCATCTTGTTGTAAGAGAAGCGCTCTTTGCGGCGATAGCGATCTAAGAGCGTCTTGATGAGCGGAGCCTCGTTGATGTTCTTGCCCGACTCCTCATCCTCATCGACCCACAAATCGGGGAACATTCGCTCAATGTCGATGGGCTTAAGTCCTGAGAAGATGGCATTGCGCGCGTATTGAGTGGCCGTGGGAAGGATGGCGGTGTAGAGTTCCTCGGATTCGATGTTGAAATAGTCGCTCAGGAGCGGGCTGATGGTCTTCCACTGGTCCAGCCTGAAGTTGTCTATTACTATGAAGAAAACCTTTTCCCCCTTGTCGAGCAGAGGGAAAACCGCACTCTTGAAGATTTCTTCGCTGCGCAGCGGGTGGTTAGGGGTGGAAATCCACTTCTCGTAGTTCCGTTTCACAAACTTGCAGAAGGCACTGTTGGCTTCCTGTTTTTGCATGCGTAGCATCTCGTCCATATCGGTCTCGGCGCTGGAGAGTAGCAGTTCCCATCGGACGAGCGTGTTGTAAACCTCATACCAGTCGTTGATGTCACGAGCGGAATTAATCATCAGGCTGATGTTCATGAATTCCTGTTGATAGTCGCTTGTGGCTTTTTTCTTCACCAGTGCCCCACTATGCAGGTTTTTCTTGATTGACAGCAGAATCTGATTGGGGTTCACGGGCTTAATCAGGTAATCGGCTATTTCGCTTCCGATGGCCTGATTCATGATGTTTTCCTCCTCGCTCTTGGTAATCATTATCACCGGGACGTTGGGTTGCATTATCTTAATCTGCGACAAAGTTTCCAGGCCTGAGATGCCAGGCATGTTCTCGTCCAGTATTATCAGGCTGAAGCTTTGTGCCGCTATTGCATCGAGGGCGTCGCGTCCGTTGGTGACGGTGACCACCCCGAATCCCTTGTTCTCAAGGAATAGAACGTGCGGTTTGAGCAGGTCTATCTCGTCGTCAGCCCAGAGTATAGTTTCTTGTGCCATGTTACGTTATTTGTTTTTCTCGGCTTTCCGCTGAGCTTCGCGTTCCTTTTGCTTCTGTTTGCGTTCGGCTTCGCGTTGTTTGCGTTCGGCCTCTTTCTGTTTTCGTTCTTCTTTTTTCTTTGCTTCGCGCTCTTTTTGGCGCTGTTTGCGCTCTTTCTCTTTCTCCTTGCGCAACTGTTCCTTTTCCTTGGCTTTCTGCTTGCGCTCGGCTTCTTTCTGCTTGCGCAGGTTCTCTTTATCCTTAATCTTCTGCTTACGCTCCTGCTCCTTCATCTTGGCCACGTTCTTGATGGAGTCTTCGCGAGCCTTGGCAGCGTCCTTGATAGCCTGTTCGCGCTCCTTCTCCACTCGCTTGATGGAGTCGTCGTGCTGCTTGCGCAGGCGTTCCTGCTCTTTCTTGAGAGCCTTTTCTTCTTCCTTCATGGCCTTGGCGTGTTCCTTCTCGGCCTTGATGCGGTCTTTTTCGGCCTCTTGCTGAGCCTTGCGCTCACGCTCAGCCTGCTTGTCTTCTTCTGACTTCTGCTTTTTGAGGCGCTTGACGTCGGATTTCTCGTCTTTCTTCTCGGAAGTCTGCTCAGTGGTCGCTTTTGGCTCAGGCTCGTTCTTAACGTCGGTCTGCATCGGTGTTGGCGGCGTGAGAGATTCTGCCGGAATGGGGACACGAGGATTAATGTCGCTTATGGCAGTTGAATCGGTGGCAACGGCTTGCTGCTTAGTCGGCTGCTGATTCACTTGCTGAACGGTGTCGGCTGGCGCAATGGCGGCTTTCTTGTCATTGGCCACAGAATCCTGTTTCACGGCCTTTGTTTCATCAGGCTCGGTTCCCTTCTTGAGCTCATCTTGTTTCTTAGAGTCTTTCTTGGACTTCTTGTCGCTCTTCTTGCCCTTGACCGACTTGGCCGGTTTCTTGTCGCCTTCATCATCGGTAGAGGCATCATCGGTGGCTTCTTCGGGAATCTGCTCCTCCACCTTGTCGGAGTTGAGCTCATCGAGGTAGCGGAAGTATTCTTCAAAGCTGCGTCCCTCGTTGAGCAGGAGGTTGAAGTTGCTTTCACTAATCAGGACCGGATGAACCAGAGATGGCAGGTCGAGTTCCTGGTCTTGTTCCCAAACGGTTCGGTAGTGCAGCAGTTCGTCGTAATTCTCAAATCCCTTGACAATGAGCAGTCCCATGCTTCCGAAAGTCATCTGCTCCATGTCGAAGTCCTTGACCACGAACGTGTTGAAGTTATGCTTAGCGACTTCGTAGAGCACCTTGTTGGAACTTACTGAGTCGGTGGAGAACACAAGTATGAAGAGTTGCGGTTTGTCGAGTTCCTCTGTAAATGGTGTGAACTGACGTTCAATGTCTTGTGGCAGAGAGTCTTTACCCAGACGAGTGGACCACAACATACCACGAACGTTCGACGTGCTTCCACCGAGTTTGCGTCCGGCGTTTATGCTCTTCACCATCGACGATGCCGTGGGTGTGATGTCGGTGTCAGGGTATCGTTCCAGCATCTCCTTAAGCACCTCCTTGAACTTGGCGGGGTTCTTTTCGGTGACGTAACTCAGCGCGTCGATAAACATGAACTTGGGCATAATCTTAGAGAGCGGGTATCGCCTCATCATTTCGGCATACGACTCATGCACGGTGGCGTTGTCGTTGTCGAGATATGCGTTGTATGCGATGCCGTAGAGCCTTTCCTGCTCAGCGTCCATTCGCTTGAGATTGTCGAGGTATTGCGGGTCTTGCAGAGCCATGCCATACTTGGAGTCGGCGAAGTCCGTGAGAATGAGTTGTCGGCACTGTTCCGCCTTAACAATCTCGTTGTTTCGCATATACATCAGGTACATGTTGTAGTACGCATCCAGGCGGTAGATGTTGTCGGGGTAGTCGGTGAGCAAGCGGTTAAACTCATTCTCGGCCGAGAGGTAGTCCTCCAGTTTGTCCTTGAGGATGATTCCCATGTTGAACAAGCCTTCCTGAATCACCTCATGCGACGTCTGAATCTGCTCGGGCGTTGACGGAATCTGTTTCAGATAGTATTCTTCGTAATGCGGGTCCTCGCTTCGCTTGAGGGCTTCTTTATCCACGGCGGTGGAGTCGTTGGCCATGCCCAGACTGTCGAGTTGCGTTGAAAGAGAGTCGCCGGATTCGTCGTTCTCGTCGTCGAACGAGAAAGTGTTCTTGTTTCGCCGGCGCCAGTCGTCTTCCAGCTTTCGGTTACCCCAAAGTTGCTGGAATGCGGTTTTACCGGCGTTTTTGGTGGCGGTGTTGTAGAAGTACCAGGAGTTGTCGTTGTTGATTTGGAAGGTCTGCGGCGCGTTATTGTTGGTTAGGTTGTTGCCCTTGGCGGCCTGCTGGGCGAGATATTCCTCGCGCTGCGCGTTCTCGGCTTCCTCTTTTTCCTTCTTTTTCAGTTCGTCGATTATTTTCTTGATAACGGCTTTCTGCTCTTCGGGGGTCATGCGCGACAACCTGAGCAGCGAGTCCTGCAGCGTCACGTTCTGTGCATACACAGCCAGTTCGTCGAGCACGTCGCTGCGGTGTTTCAGCATCTTGTAGTTAGGGTAATCCTCAGAGATGAGCGGAATGGCTTCGGAGTAGCAGGGTTGAGCCTTGTCGTACTTGTGCTGAGCGAAGTAAATCCCACCGAGAGTGAGTTGACTGACGGCCTTGTCAATACCGTTACGTGTGCTTTTTTCGGCTGCCAGCACGTAATTCTCCACTGCTTTAGTGGTATCGGCTCGGCTAAGATAAAGGTTACCAATAGCGTAGTAAATCTGGTCGAGATACTCCTTGTTTCGGTCGTAACGGGTCATGTTCCTTAGCGAGCGCACCTCGCTGTCAATGTTGGTCCCGCTGAATACTGCGCTCTGCTTGATGCGCGCGTTGACGTTTGTGCGGTAGGAGCTACTGTTGCTGCTGCCGGCGCGTTTATATGCAAGGTATGCCTGGTCTTTTTGCCCTATTTCCTCATAGAGCTGCCCCAGAAGGAAGTTTAGCCTCACTTTCTGTGAACCTTTTGCGCCCTTAACTGCCTCGGCCAGGTAGGGAACGGCTTTCTGGGTCTGCTTGTCGGTGATATAGTAGTCGGCGAAAGCCAGGTTGGCGAGGGCGATAAGTTGCTTGTCCTCAATCTTGTCGATGTGGACGTGTGCCAGCACGTTGTCGGCTTCGGTCACCCAGCCCATAGCGCAGTAGCTGAGAGCCTCCCACAACTGTGCTTCCTGAACCAGCTTAGGTTTCCACGTGAAGTGGCGGTAGATGTAGTGGAACGTGGCGGCGCTGCTCAGGAAGTCGCCCTTCATGTACTGTGCCTTAGCCATCAGATACCACGCGTTGTGTATGAACGGGTTGTACTCATCGCGCTTGAGCCATTCGCGGTACTTAGGGTCGTTGGCTTTGCCGGCTTTTTTCTTGGGTTTCTTCTTTATGGAGTGCAGAGAGATGGCCTTCTGCATTTTCTCGATGGTGCGGTCGAAGGAGCCCGAGGGTTGCGGCGATTTCGGATGAGAATAGGCCTCTGCCGGGTGAATGAACAGTCGCTGAGAATAGTCGTCCTGATACTCATTCTCCAGAATTTTAATCTGCTCATTATAGTTGGTGGCACCGTTGTAATAGACGTTGTAGCGGGTGTTGAACGCTTGCCAGAAGCGCGACGCAGCGGTGTTCTTCTTGGTGCTGCACGACACAGCCACCACGAAGAGCATCACTAAGGCTATGGGTATGAGTCTTGTGCGCCTTGGCATCATCTTATGTGCGGTTTATATATTATAAATCTATATTAAAACGTTTTTCTCCGTGTTTTATTGCATCGGTGAGCCAACTTAGGCGTTGTAGAGGGCTATCAGCTCATCGTGGATGGAAGCGGGCATGACGATGCCTCTGCGCTTGAGCGACCGTTCCCACCCCAGCATATCGTCGCGGTTCATGGTGTAGAGCACGTCGCGGAATTGCTCCACCTCATCCTCGCTGTATTCATCGGCCTTTTTGCCTGCAAACGCATCGAGTTCATAGTCATCATAATAGACCACGTCGCAACGTAGTTCGCTGCGGAGAATCGTCTCGCTGGGGCACACTTCATGGGCTGCGCAGCAGTTTTCGGAGCATCCGTCTTCGGGGATTACCACATCGTCGGGTGCCTCTCCCGGCGGGAGGTTCTTTCGCCGGGCGCGGTCGTTGAGATAGAGAATCAGTCCGGTGATAACCGTTACGGCCAGTATGATGAGTGCCGGTTTCATAATTTTGGCTGGTTTTCGTTGATTGTTTCTACGTTGAATCCCGCCTCGGCCATGTGTTGCCAGAACTGCGGGTATGACTTGGCAACAACCTGCGCATCGCGGATAATGAGGCCCGGATGCCTGATGGCGGCCAGGGCGAATGACATGGCCATTCGGTGGTCGTTATAAGTGTGGATTTCAGGGACGGCTTGCGGTAACGTTTTCCGGCCGTGCCACCCTATAGCCTCATCACCTTCCACCTCAATGACGTAGCCGAGTTTCAGCAATTCGGCGCGCAGAGCCTCGATGCGGTCGGTCTCCTTGATGCGCAGGGTGCTGAGGCCGGTCATGCGGAACGGCCGCTCAAGCAGGCACATGGTTACCGCCAGCGTCTGAGCCAGGTCGGGTGTGGCGGTGACATCGATGAACGATGAGCAAGAGCACAGCGGGCAGTTGTGCAGGTGCAGAACGCCGGCCATAAACTCGCCTTTCACCCCCAGCCCGGGCATGGTGGTGAGCAGCCGGCTATCGCCCTGAATACTCACCGCACTCAGCCCGTGAAGCCTTAAATTCGCTTGCGGCATAAGAGCCTTGATGCCAAACCAGTAGGAAGCGGCGCTCCAGTCGGCTTCCACGTTGTAGTGGTGCCAGTGATAGGGCGCATCGTCTATTGTAATCACGTTGCCGCTGACGGTTACATCAGCGCACATCTCATTCATCAGCGACGCAGTCATGTCGATGTAAGGGCGCGACACCACGTTGCCGGTCAGTTCAATCTGCAGTCCGCCGATTTGCGGCGCAATCATCATAAGAGCCGAGATGTATTGCGAACTTACGTCTCCGCGAAGTCGCAAGTGCTTGGGTGTGAGCTGAGTGCCGGTAATGCGCAGCGGCGGAAATCCTTCGTTCCCAAGGTACTCAATTCGCGCGCCGAGTTCGCGAAGTGCGTCCGCAAGGACTGCCACGGGGCGGCAACGCATCCGTTCCGACCCGTCGATGACCACGGTGCTCCCCGGCTGAGCCGCATAGTATGCTGTGAGAAAGCGCATAGCAGTCCCGGCGGCTCCTACGTTAATCTCTCGCGCGTCGCTACCCAGAGCCCGCGTCATGACATCGGTGTCGTCGCACATGGCCAGCCCGGTGATGCCGGTGTTGCCGCACAGGGCCATAATGAGCAGTGCTCTGTTGCTCAGGCTCTTGGAGCCGGGCAGCATCACATCGTAATCAATGTTCCCATTTCTGCTTATGCGTAAATCCATCTGTGCGAGATTTTAAGTGTTGCGGCTATATTTCCAACAAAGATAATAATTTTTTCACTTGTGCAGGGGCTTATGTTCGGAATTATGTGTAATTTTGCGAAAAGATAGCACTTAGAAGCGGTTCATAACATTTAAATGACAATGCGACAACCATCAAATCACATACATGTGGCCCGTCACCGCGACAACATAGCGCGTTTCACTATTGAGGCCGACGGCACATTGCTTGCCGCCGTGGCTCAAGTGCTACGCGACCACAAGCCCACCAAACTCAAGTCGATGCTGCGGCACAATCAGTTCGCCGTGAACGGTAGCCCCTCATCACAGTTCGACCGTCCGGTCAGCGCCGGCGATTTGCTGGAGGTGAACTTTGACCGTTCGTTTGAAGTGTTCTCACACCCTAAAGTGAAACTACTTTATGAAGACAACGACCTGCTGGTGGTGGACAAGGCCTACGGACTGCTCTCAACCGGCACCGAGAAAGAGAAGGCCGAGACCGTGTATGGGATAATGCGCAAGTATGTGCAGAGGCGTAACGAGCGCGCGCACGTGTATGTGGTGCATCGTCTGGACCGCGACACCTCGGGGCTGATGGTGCTGGCGCGTTCCACCCGTGCCCGCGACCGCCTGCTCAAGGAATGGGGCACGCTGGTGACCGAGCGCTTCTATGAGGGCATCGTGGAAGGCGTGATGGAAGACGACCGTGGAGTGGTGCGGCAGTATCTCAAGGACGATGACGCCAATTACGAAATGGTTGAAACAGAGGACAAGACACAGGGAAAACTGGCTGTTACAGAATACACCGTGCTGGAGCGCGGCCGGCGGTTCTCCAGGGTGCGGATAGTGATGAAGACCGGTAGGAAGAACCAGATTCGCGTGGCAATGAAATCGCTGGGGCATCCGGTGAGCGGCGACCGAAAGTATGGGGCACGGCCCAACGGCATTCACCGGCTGGCGCTTCATGCCACATCACTTACCATAAAGCATCCGGTGACCGATGCAGAACTGAAGTTCACGTCGCCCGCACCCGACTCGTTCATAACTCAACTGAACTTGTAACACAGAATAATAAAATCCAACCTTATCTTTTCCATGAAACAAAGAGAATTTTTAATACATCTTCTGTGCTGGGGCATAATCATCTGTTTCCCGCTTTTCTTTTTCGGGCAAGGTGACGGGCATCAATTCGCTTTACCACGATTCTTGCGCACTCTGGGCGGTCCGCTCAGTTACATGATTGTGTTCTACGTGAACTATCTGTGGCTTGTGCCCGATTTTCTGCTGAGCAACGACCGCAACAAGGTTCAACGTTTCATCTTTGTGAATATGTTGCTGGTGCTGGTGGCGGTAGCCATAAACTCCGTGTGGTGGCAGACGTTCACTCAGCTTTTCGACCTTATGAACAACAAGCGCCCGCCCATGAATCACTCACGGATACCAATGTATTTCCACGCTTCGCTCATGGAGGTGCTGATAGTCTCGCTTAGCGTGGCCTTGCGTATAGGTCAGCGGTGGCAGAACATGGAGCGTCGCCGCAAAGAAGCCGAACAGGCCAAGACCGAGGCCGAGCTCCTGAACCTGCGTAACCAACTCAATCCGCATTTCCTGCTCAACACGCTAAACAATATCTATTCCCTGATAGCGATAGACGGTGATAAGGCGCAGAAAGTGGTGGAAGAACTGAGCCGACTACTGCGGCACATGCTCTACGAAGACCAGGAGGGTACCGTGCCGCTGCACAAGGAAGCGGAATTTGTGAGCGACTACATTGACCTGATGCGCATCCGCTGCTCTAACAACGTGACGGTGACCACCAATATCAACGTGGATGAGGACGACTGCACGCCCATTGCACCGGTGCTGTTCATATCGCTGGTGGAGAATGCCTTCAAGCACGGAGTGTCGCCTACTGAAGCCAGTTTTATCTCAGTCAGCCTCTACAATGACAACGGCACGGTAGTGTGCGACATAGAAAACTCCAACTTTCCCAAGTCGCAGACCGACAAAAGCGGCTCGGGGATAGGGCTGGAGCAAGTGGGCCGGAGGCTGAGCCTGCTTTATCCCGGCAAGCACACATGGGACCGTGGCGTGAGTGCCGATGGCAAAACGTATCGTTCAACAATAAGAATTGAAATATAATATTAACCTTAGATCACCAAGATTATGGCTACAAAAATCAAATGCGCCTTTGTGGATGACGAGCCGCTGGCACTGTCGCTGTTATTGAGTTACGCCAAGCGGGTGAATTTCATAGAACCGGCGGGCGAATACAGCAATGCCGTGGAAGCGATGGATGGTATTATGGAGAATCCGGTGGACCTGATTTTCCTGGATATTCAGATGCCTCACCTGAATGGACTGGAATTTGCGCGAATGTTGCCTGAGCGCACACGCATAGTGTTCACCACAGCATTCGGGAAGTATGCGCTCGACGGATTTCGCGTCAATGCCCTCGACTACCTGCTGAAACCCATTTCGTTCAGTCAGTTTCTGGAAGCGGCCAACAAGGCACAGCAGTGGTTCTCCCTTATTGACTCCAATGCAAAGGCCGGTGATGCCGTGGCCGAGGATGCACGCTCCATGTTCGTGAAAAGCGACCACAAGGTGCTACAGATAGATTTCAGCAAGATTCAGTATGTGGAAGGTCTGAAAGACTACGTGAAAATCTACACTACCGAAAGCGAGAGGCCTGTGCTGTCGCTTATGAGTATGAAGGCAATGGAGTCGATACTTCCCGCGTCGCGTTTCATAAGGGTTCATCGCTCGTTCATTGTGGCCAAGGACAAGATACGCGAGATAGACCGCAACCGCATAGTGTTCGGAGACGTCTATATTCCGGTAGGGGACTCTTACAAGCCGGCGTTCTCGGCCTTTGTCAACCAGAAATAAGCGGCGAGACAGAAACGGTTGCCGCCGACGTCAGCCCTGTGTTGCTGATGCCTGCGGCAATGCGTTGTGTTTCGGGGTTTATACGGCGGTGTAGCCACCGTCGATGGGTAGAGCCACGCCCGTAACGTAGGTTGATGCCGGAGAGGCCAGGAAGAGAGCGGCTGTGTCGAGTTCGCCTTCCTTTCCGTAGCGCTCCAGAGGAATTACGGTGTGTGCGTAGTTCTGGAAATACTCGCTATTGAGCGTATCTACTGTGAGCGGTGTCTCGAAGTATCCGGGGCAGATGGAGTTCACGGTGATGCCGTGCTTGCCCCATTCGGCTGCGAGCGCGCGTGTGAGGTTCACCACGCCACCCTTTGCTGCATGGTAGGGCGAAGCCGGGGCAATCTTGTTACCCACCAGGCCGTACATGGATGCGATGTTGATAACGCGTCCGTAACCGGCCGGAATCATGGCTTTCTTGGCCACGGCCCTTGCCACGCGGAACGAGCCGAATAGGTCGATTTGCATTTCGCCCATAAACTGGTCGTCGGTGATGTCCTCGGCCGGAGCCACGGCACCTGTTCCGGCGTTATTGATAACGATATCGATGCGGCCGAAGTGCGCGAGTGCCTCGTCAACCATGGCTTCCACCATTTCAGTGGAGGTGATGTCGCACCTGATGGGATAGGCTTCCACGCCAAAATCATTGTGAAGCATAGCGGCCACTTCCTGAAGTTTCTCGAGTCGGCGGGCAATGGGAACGATATTACATCCGGCACTTGCCAGCGCGCGTGCCATCTGCACGCCCAGACCGGTGGAACACCCTGTCACCAGAGCCACCTGCCCTTTGAGATTGAAATAATTGTTCATGTTGTTAGAAACTTAGTTATTTGATAATTAGATAAATTTTCTTGCTTGTGCAAAATTAGTAATTTTTTTGTTTTACGACCACTTTCAGAGTCTTAAACCATTATCCGGCGGCTGATTGCCGCGGAATTAATGGAGCGCAAGTTTTGAGCCGGGCTCTGGGATGGAATCAGCGGCAATGTGGTTCAGACGTAGCAGAGAGCGCAGCCTGATGCCGTTCTTCTGCGCTATGTCCCAAGTGGTTTCGCCACTGCGCACCTTGTGCCACTTCTTGCTGGGGCACTGCAGGAGTTTCTTTTCCAGGAAAATGAGAGAGCCCTCCGGGATTTCTCGGTCGGTGGCGGCGTCGTTGAAGTCTAGCAGGTCGCTGAGTTCAATATCGAATTCTGAGGCGATTGACTGGAACGTGTCGCCCGCGGCTGCTTTGACGTAATGGAGTTTCCACTTGCGGTGAATACTGTGTATTTTGTCCACCGAGCGCAGAATGGTGCGTTCCGGACTTTCGGCCACTGTGGTATTGTGGCCTATGTTCTCGTCGGGCTTCAATTCCTCGCGCTTGGCAACCACCGGCTGGTCGGAAGCGAAACGGTTCAGGTCGTACTGCTCGATGAGCGCGACAAGTTTCTGTGGATAAGCCGGGTCCTCGGCATAACCGCAGTCTTTCAGCCCCTGAGCCCAGCCTTTGTAGTCCGAGACCTTGAGCGAATATAGTTTGCCGTATCGCTTGCCCTTAAGAAACTTGGCATGGTCCAGGAACGAGTCTTCAGCACTCGCATACTGGCGGTAGCAGATGTGGCGCAGCGTGTCGTCGAACTGCACGCTCTGCCCCTGCCAGTTACTGTGACACTTGATGCCGAAGTGGTTGTTGCCACGCTGAGCCAAATAACTGCGCCCGGCGCGGCTCTCGAGCAGGCCCTGCGCCAGAGTGATGCTTGCCGGAATGCCGAACTCCTGCTGGTGTCTCACGGCGAGGTCCTTGTAGCGGTCGATGTAACTCAAGTAACTGGCCGAAAGTTTCTGAGCAGGCGCTGATAAGCCTAAAAAAAGCAAAAAAGCGGCGCAAATTGCAAATTTTGCATTGAAAATTAAAAAATTATCCATATATTTGCAAGACTAATTAATCTTCACAGTTATCATTTTATTATGACAGAAAAGAATATCACTACAAAGATAACGGTTTACTCTTACAATGAGCTAAAACCCGAGGATAAAAATTTAGTGGAACTCGCCCGAGAGGCCACGAAAAGTTCGTATTCACCTTATAGCCACTTCTGCGTGGGAGCGTCGCTGCTACTCGACAATGGGGTGTGGATTAAGGGCGCGAATCAGGAAAACGCCGCCTTTGCCGGAATCTGCGCCGAGCGTAGTGCCTGCTATAACGCGGGGGCCAACTATCCCGGTGTGGGGATAAAGAAAATAGGCATTGCCGCATTCACCGACGGAGATTTCGTTGAGGATCCCGCCGCCCCGTGCGGAGTGTGCCGTCAGGCGCTGGTGGAATTTGAGAAGACCGCAGGTCACCCCATTGAGGTGTTCCTCGTGGGGCGCGAAAAGGTGTATCGTGTGGAGAGCGTGGCTGCTCTTCTGCCGCTGACCTTCACCGAGTTCTGACACAGTCCAAGACACAACGAAATAAGATAGCAGACAGGTGCCGATGCCCCGAAGGGTATGAGCGCCTGTCTGTTGCATTGTCACGTTAGGAGAGCAGGCCATCGGCTGGCGGTTACTTGCTGATAGTCCTGGCATTGCCGAACAAGAGGTGGCGCGCAGCCCCTTCAGCCTGCACGCCACCACTGCCTTAAACCCGAATCGGTCATTAGGCCGACAAAAGGCGGTTTTAGAATGTCTATTACTGACCGAATCGGCTTAAACGAGCCGAAAGCCCCGATTTATCTTATCACCTTGCGGGCCTGGCGGGAGCCGTCGGTGTAGGTGGTGACCACCACGTTCACGCCCTGGAACGGCTCGGCGCTCTCCACACCCAGCAGGTTGAAGTAGCGCACGCCGGCCACGGTCTTTGCCGCGTCGCCGGTAACATCCTCTATGGCATTGGGCTTCAAGCCGAAGTTCACGCCCTTGAAGATTACCTTGTCGGTTTTATCCATCACCGAAACAAGTCCCGATATTGAGTAACTGCTACCGGTGGGCAATGCATAAAACAGCACCAAGAGGTCTGCTCCCCTGAAGTCAGGTCCCAGACCCTCTACGAGTGTGTATCCCGTAGCGTTTTTTGCCACCTCACGGCACACGCCATCGCCGGTCGTAGTGAAGCTGGCGTTGGTGACTTCTAACTTAAAGTTTGGATTCACACGCTCCTCGAAGTCGTACAGGACTCTTTCCTCTTCGGTATCGAGGAACATTTCAATCTGACCATAGAAATCAGGGATTTCGTCGGCCAGTTCGCTCCTAAGTCCATACACTTTATTGCCATCTTCTCTGAGGAAGGCCACCGGCTGCATTGTGGCGGTGTTCAGCACTTCATCCTCGCCGTAGCGATAGACGTTGGCATAGGTCTTGCCGCCAATTTCGGAGGTGCCGTTCAGCTCCAGGGTGTACATGTGTGCTCCGGCCTGCTCCCCTTCGACTGAATAGTCGGCTACGTAATATACCCATTTGCGCCCGTCAACCACCATAAGGTCAAAACCTCCCGGCAGGTCGGCCACAAACTTAGAATTAAGCGGGAATGTGGAATTACGCGCAAAATCACTCTTATATCCTTTGCGCACATGAACGGCAAGCGTGCGAGTGCCATCCTCTATCTCAGTCAGGAAATCGGGATCCAACATCTCGCCTGATGCCATCACACTGAGGGCACCACCATAAACGTAGATGTCGGTGAGATTTTTACATCCGACGAATGCATGCTGTGGAAAGACGAGCTGATATCCAAGAGGGTATTCAATAGCGTCATAACTTTCAGGGTCAAAATTGGGGTCTTCTTCAATCGTGAAACTCTTCAGGTTCACGCAGTTCTGGAATGCATCTTGGAAAATCATCCTCAGGCTTGCAGGGAACGTTATTGTTTCTAACTTTCCGCAATCCTCAAACGCAGAAGAGTAAATATACTTCAGGCTTGCCGGCAACTCTACCGAACTCAAATCATAGCACTGGCTAAAGGCACCCGCTTGTATGCGTTCCACTCCCGCGGGAATCTTTGAGACACTTGTGCCGCGAATAAGATTTTTCCCGTCGGCCGAGACAATGACATTACTTCCTTCGGGCACCATAAAGTGCTCATTGTCCTTGTCAACTTCAACTTTTTCGATAGGGCAACCTCTGAAGGCCAGCGTGCCTATGGATTCAACCAACTTGGGTATGGTCAGATCCTTAATGCCCCGGCAATTCTGGAAAGCCGCTTCCTCAATCTTGGTCAGGCCGGCTGGCAGCGTTACACCGCTCAACTGCTCGCAGCCGCTGAACGCGCTCTTGCCTATCAGCGTGATGCCATCGGGCAAATTAATGTCGGCCAAACCGGTGCAGCCGCTGAACGCGCTTTCGCCAATCGTTGTGATGGTGCTCGGTAGCGTCACCTTGGTAATGCCCTTGCATCCGTTGAATGCCGATGGGCCAATACCGGTCACCTTATAAGGCTCACCATTAAATTCAACGCTCTCCTGAATCACAACCTCACCTTTAATGTCATAAGAATCTTGTTTGCCAAATGAGGTCATTTTATACGTCACATAGCAAGTTTTAGAACTTGAGCTGTGATAATTAACCCCATCAATAGTAACGATC
The DNA here is from genome assembly GCA_937892215.1 of uncultured Porphyromonadaceae bacterium. Classification (GTDB taxonomy): domain Bacteria; phylum Bacteroidota; class Bacteroidia; order Bacteroidales; family Muribaculaceae; genus Sodaliphilus. The sequence goes on along the minus strand of CALAVE010000041.1, from coordinate 139 downwards.
TGCGCGCTCAGTGAGCCGAAGCCAAATATCGCGAGCAGCGCAAGAATCGAAATCTTAAGGTAAATTCTCGGTTTCATAATGTATCTATTCAGCGATTATTGCAAGGTGTGATTAAATTGCCGTTGGTTGAGTCGTGTCT
>CALAVE010000040.1 GCA_937892215.1 uncultured Porphyromonadaceae bacterium | reverse complement strand
TTGGCCGTTTCGTCAAGGAGCATTTCGGAGTATCGCCCATGAAATATAGGGAGAATCTACGTAGAGGACCTGGCGGGACATAATAATACATTCATCCAGCATATTTTCAGTCAACTTAATCCCCAGCCCGTCTTTTTCTTCGTGCCGTCCCAGTTGGTAAGCTCACTGCTGGAACCACCACCGCCTGTGCTGATACCGCCTCTGCCACCAGCGGCGAGGAGTAGATTCGCCATCAAATCTTTGGTGACCGTCATGGCATCACAGAGTTGCCTGGTGCGAAGTGCTGTAAGACCAGCTTTGAACTCGGACATACCAGTCCATGACACCTTCTCTAACAGATAGGCAGTAGCCATCCTGCGTTGCTTTTCGTCGGTAGGGTCAAGGCCATACCTGAATACTTCAGCAATAATATCTATAAACTTCTTCCCTCTCAATTTATTACCTCCCAATGTCCACCTTTGTCTGGCCCAACACGTTTAATTATTCCGCTCTCTCTGAGCTAGCGAATATTATACTTAATTCCGTCAGTTGTAACACCACATACCTCAGCAACTTCTTCTCGTGAGATATATGGATTCAATTTTATCTGTTCCAGTATTTTCTGGGTAGTTTTCTGGGTAGTATCAATATCACTACCCTGTAAAGTAGGAATGTATGGAATCTCTATGCGGTACACGTCCTGCTCCTCAATGACGGGCTCTTTGCCGTTAGCGTATAGAGGGGTGTACTTGAACATCTTTCACTAAAGAAATAAAAACACCAGCGAGACAAACAAATAAAAATTGTCTATCTCGCTGGTATTAAATGTTTTAGACCAAATAAAGTCTGCTAATACTCATCCTCGTTGAAGAAGAAGTCGTCGTCGTTAGTGGGGTAGTCGGGCCAGATATCCTCAATGGACTCGTATGTGTCGCCCTCGTCCTCAATTTCCTGAAGGTTTTCAATCACCTCCATTGGAGCGCCGCTTCGCATGGCGTAGTCTATAAGTTCGTCCTTGGTTGCGGGCCATGGAGCGTCTTCGAGTTTAGTTGCTAATTCAAGTGTCCAATACATAGTTCCAGAATGATTTAAAATTAATCTGTCGGTAGATTCGTTTTGTGCTTACTAATGTTTAAGCGGGTGCAAAAGTAATATATATTTTGATATTAGCAATCTTTATCCCAATAAATTTCTTCAAATTGGTTCTCAATGTTGTTGAAACGAGCGAAAACGAAGAAGAAATCGCTAAGTCGGTTCAGGTAATGAAGCACCAGCGGGTTCACCTCGGCCTCATGGCTGAGGGCTACTACGCGGCGCTCGGCTCGGCGTGTGATTGTGCGGCAGATGTCGCACAGAGCAGAGAGTCGGCTTCCGCCGGGCAGGATGAATCCGCGCATGGGGGGCAGGTGTTCATCGAGTTCGTCGATGCGTGTTTCCAGTTCTTTCACGTCGGCTTCGGTGATGCCGCTGAGCTGAGCCGCGCCTTCGGTGGCGAGGTATGCGCCAATGCAGAAGAGTTTGTTCTGCACTTTGCGCACCAGCTGGTGCATTCCCGGGTGGTCCAACTTGGAGTTGTGTCCCAGCAGTCCCATGTAGGCGTTGAGTTCGTCGATTGTTCCGTAGGCTTCAACGCGAATGTTGTCCTTGCTTACGCGTTTTCCGCCCACCAGCGAAGTGGTTCCGTTGTCGCCGGTGAGTGTATAAATCTTACTTTTCATAGTCGGTTGCTGTGTTTATAAGTTCATTAATTAATTGTGTCTTGTCTGTTACTACCACGGAGCGGGTTATGTTCTTGCCACGGGCAAAACTGCTCCGGTCCAGTTGGCTGAGTTGCGCGATGGTCTCATTGAAAAGTCCGTTCACATTCACCACAATTATTTTGCGGGAATCGTCGGGACTTACGGAGAGTTGGCTAAGGGTGGAAATCCATTCGTCGAGGGTGCCCAGTCCGCCAGGCAACACCACGAACACATTGGCTTGTTCCATCATTATGGTTTTGCGGTCGCCCAGGTCGGTACTGAAAATACAAGTCTGCACCAGCGGGTCGGCACGGTGAGCGAACCGCTCAGGTACGACTCCCACTATCTGGCCCCCGCCGTCGCTCACGGCCTGTGCCACAGTGTGCATCAGTCCGGCCTTGACACCGCCATAGACCAATGTGTGCCCGTTGTGGCCAATCCACTCGCCCAGTGCTTGCGCCACAGTCACATAGTCGTTATGTAAGTCGTCGCGTGACGAACAATATACTGCAATTCTCATAGTGTGATATCATTGATTACATGTTTAACTTCCTTGAACTTGAACTGCCTTACGGTCCCGTCCTGCGTGCTGAGACATAGCGTGCCGTCGGGGAGGACATCGCTCACACTGGCCCGGAAACGTTCCCCGTTGGGAAGTTCGTAGGTGTGGAGCAACGTATCGTTCCGGTAGAGCATGTTCTGATATTGGCGGTGGATTCCGGCCTCTGCTTCGGCATCGCCCAGGCGTGCGCATTTCGCTTCGATGCGCTCGCATACGCGATGTAGCATGGTGTCCAAGTCGTACTCCCTGCCGGTGATGCCAGCGAGCGACACGGGGTTGGGTGCGTCGCTGACAAAGCGAGTCTGATTCACGTTCACACCCACGCCCACAATGGTGTGGGCTATGGCACAGTCCATGAGAGAGTGCTCAATAAGGATGCCGCATAGTTTGCCATCGTGATGGTAGATGTCATTCGGCCACTTTATTTTGATTCCATCGGTCTCTTCGGCCAGGACTTCGGCTATGGCCACGCTTACGGCTTCGCAGATAGCGAATTGATGGGCTGGCGACACGGGAAGACCCTTGAAGAGCGATGAGAACGACAGATTCTTCTCCGGCTCCGACTCCCAACTGTTGCCTTTCTGTCCACGCCCTGCCGTCTGATGGTAAGTGTAGATGACCGTGCCTGTCGGCAATGTGGAGGCGACCTTACTCAGATATGAGTTGGTGGAAGCGATTTCGCGGAGATGTATATAACGGGGCATCGGCGCTTATTCTGGGAAAGTGATTTTCAGCAGACGGCTATCGTCGGCTTCGTTTACGGTTACATCCACCCGCACGGTGTCGTCGGGGAGCAGGTTCTTGATACGCTCCGGCCACTCAATCAGGCACAGTGCTCCGCAGTCGAAGTAGTCCTCGGCTCCCAGATCCTCGGCCTCACGTTCGTTTTCAAGTCGGTAGCAGTCGAAGTGGTAGATGAGTTCGGCGGTGGTGTCGCTTCGGTACTCGTTAATAATGGCGAAAGATGGAGAATTGGTAACGTCGCTCTCCACACCCAGCGCACGGCACAGGGCATTAATAAACGTGGTCTTGCCGGCACCCATCTCGCCGTAGAATGCGAAAACGGTGTAATCACCCATCAGTTTCATGAATTCCACCGCTGCCTCGCCGATGGAGTCGAGGGCGGGAATCTGTATTTCCTTTGTGAGCATAATAGCGTAATTGTTAAGTCGTTGTGTTGAAAAAAAGATTTGCGATTATCCTTGTGCCATAAAGTCCTCCACATCCTTCGGATGATAGGGAATGCGCTGTTCGCCCAGGAATCGGCTACCATCTGCTGTGATAAGCAAGTCGTCCTCGATGCGTATTCCGCCGAAGTCCTTATAGGTCTCCAGCAGGTCGAAGTTGAGAAATTCCTTGCAGTGACCGCTCTTGCGCCAGTCGTCGATGAGCGCGGGGATAAAGTAGATTCCAGGCTCATCGGTAACCACAAAGCCCTCCTGCAGTCGGCGGCCCATGCGCAGGGCGTTAGTTCCGAACTGGTCCAGTCTGGGGCGTGTCTCCTCGTCAAAGCCCACGTGGATTTGTCCCAGTCCCTCCATGTCGTGCACATCCATTCCAAGCATGTGTCCCAGACCGTGAGGCAGGAACATAGCGTGCGCTCCGGCTGCCACGGCTTCGTCGGTGTCGCCGCGCATCAGTCCCAGTTCCTTCAGCCGCTCGGTCATAAGCCGGCATACGGCAAAGTGTACATCCATATATTTCACACCGGGCTTAGCCACGGACAGCACAAGGTCGTGACATTCCTCCACGATGCGGTAGATGTCGAGTTGGCGCTGAGTGTATCGTCCGTTTACCGGCATGGTGCGCGTGTGGTCGGAACAGTAGTTGTTGAGTGTCTCGGCACCGGCATCACACAGGGCAAGACGTCCGCTCTCAAGAGGCGCCATACTGGGATTACCGTGCATGATTTCGCCATGTTGTGAGAAGATTGTGGCAAAACTCACTTTAGCACCGAAAGAGTCGGCTATGCCGTTGACTTGTCCGCCGATGTATTTCTCGGTCACACCAGGCTTGATGAGGCGCATGGCAGTGGTGTGCATCTTGTAGCCGATGGCGCACGCACGCTCCATTTCTGCTATCTCTTCGGCCGATTTCACGCTTCGCATCGCCACCACCGCATTAATCAGCGGTATAGAAGCCAGAGTGCGTTGCTGACTGGGATGTATGCCCAGCAAGTCGTGAATCTGAATCATGATGTCGTGCCTATATGGCGGCAAGAAGTGGATTTTGCGCTGTCGCGCTGTCGCTCGGTCGCAAATCTCTTTGAGGTGACTCATAGGAGCGGAATTGGCGACCCCCACCTGCTCTGCCATGCATTGCACGCTGTCAACAGAACCGAACCACACGATGTCTTCGATGTCGATGTCATCGCCTATCAGAATCTCGGTTCCACTATCCGCATCAATAACACCTACGAGACCATCTCGCTGTTGGCCAAAGAAGTAAAGGAACGAGGAGTCCTGACGGAAAGGGTAGTAGGCATTGGCCGGATAGTTGCACGGAGCCTCGTTGTTGCCGAAAAGCACGATGATTCCGCTTCCCACGCGGCGCTTCAGTTCATCGCGTCGGCTGATGTAAGTTTCTTTGCTGAACATATTTGTTTCCTCCTGATTAATCGGTTGGTTTATAGCATGCTAAGTGGTAGTGCGAATAAGCACCCCGTTAATTAGCGCAAAATTACTGAAAAATAGTTCCAAATCAAAAACATTCCGCAAATTTTCATGGCGAGATAAGTGCGGAAAGGTAAACCCGAATCGGTCATTAGGCCTACAAAAGGCGGTTTTAGAATGTCTATTTATGCCATAACAGTTTTCTTTCGGCATCTTACTTCAGAAATTGTCTCGCCATAGCCCGCTATGCCTTCGACAATCTCTTCGCAATCTTCCCAAAATAAAATCTGTTCTGACATAAATCCTAATGACCGAATCGGGATAAATAATGCAGGAGTGTGGCAGAGACAAGGCCTGGCCGTAGTGCCGTACGGGTCTATTCCATGTCTTTTTCACTTTCATTTACCCTCTTACCGGCCACGATTTTGCCCCACTTGTCGTGAGCCATGTCGTCGCCGTCTTCCTTGAAAGTGGCGCGATCCACGCTATCCATGAGTTCTCCAAAGAACCACACGTGGTTTTTGTCGGTTGCGTATCCGCTACTCATGCTCTCTTCGTAAGTGGCGGGGTCGGCATCGGCAAGAACGTGGCCAAACCGATATACGCGGTTCTTGTCCTTGGCAAGGTGGAAATTCTCCACTTTGAACGAGGGTAAATCCACATTGTCGATGCGTATGGAATCGAAGAATGCGTATTTGTCGTCTTTTGCCCAGACGTTATCTTCGAAATCATGTTTTATTACCTTGAACGCACTCACGCTGGAGACGTGTAGCGGAGCGTCCTTGTAGTAGTAGTCTTTGGTGTCGTGGAAGAGAGGATATTTATCAGCCTTGACGGTGGCGGGGTCGGCACCTTTCACAATTTGCTCTTTGAAATAAACGTGCCGGGCATCGTGTCCGAGCCAGTCTTCCACGGTCTGGAATGAAGCCGGGTCCACATCAGGAAGTTTCTGGTGCACTGTGCCGAAACTGAACGTCCAGTAACTGTAGTACACAGCATCGTCGTAAACATAGTATTTGCCTCCGTCGCTGCACGAAGTGAGCATTGCGGCGATAAGAGAAACGTATATCAGGATTCCTAAATTCTTCATAATCATAAAAGTATTGAGTTTTCAAAATTAGTTATTTGCCACTAAAAAACAAATGATTGTGACATAAATTTTCTTTATTTTTCTTATTTCTCGCCTATTTGCCGTTTCAGTTCGTCGGTGTTGCTGTGCCTGATGCCGTTAAGTTCGTATAGGTAAGTGTTGATATTGTCGGGCGGAATATTGCGGACGCCGTCGAAGCGCTCAGGTCGAAGAATGCGAGTGAAAACCACGCGCTGAATATCTGTGGGGTCGCAACTGCCAACGCTGTAGCCCATGTGCGCGGGGTCGCTACCGGGGCCGTTGCTGCTCCAGTACATAACTTTTCCGGTGGTGCTTATTCCAAGGAAAATGACGCTGTGACCGGCTTCCTGCAGATGTCCGCGCACACCGTCATAGCCTATTATCGCACCACCGTCGTGTCCTCTGGAGGCATTCCGGTTCCAAAAGATTTTCATGATGTCACCTCTCACGGCGCGTTTCCACACATCGTGGTTTCTCCACTCTTCATCGGTGAGGTAGCGTTCGGTGGAAGTCTCTTTCACGCTGTCGTTAAGTGCGCCACGGTAGGCAGAGAAACTGAATCCTGCATCGATTTCCTTTACCAGCACAGCCAGTGCCGGGCCGTTAGCGTTGGCGCGTCCCCAGAATCCCACTCCATCGTCTTGTCCCAACCCGTTAGGGTTAAGTTCGTCGCGGATTCCCACGTATGGTTTCATGTTGCGCCAAGCTTGGGTGGATATTGCATCGGCTGTGTCCCAAAGGAGCAAGGCCTTAATGAGCACACCGTAAGTGGCACTGGAACAGAACGAAGGCTGCGCCGCCTGCGGGCAGAATTCGGGCTTGCTGTCGGTGGTTGACATACGGAACGCGCGGTGCAGACCTTGCCATGTGGTCTGGCTGAAAGTGGCATTAGGCTTCCCGCCGGTGTAGTAACCGCCGCGATGCGGGAACTCGTTAATGGCACTGAGCACGCATTGCTGCCAGCGCCAGTTCACTTTGTCGCTGCCACTCATCTGGCTGAAACTTGCGGAGCATAGCAGTAGAATGGCTGTGAGTATTCTTGTTGTTTTGTCCGGACGTTTAATTTTCATTTCACAAAGTTAGTAATATTACGCTGAAAATGCAAGCGGCAAGAAACATGAAGGCGGCAAGAACTCTATCTTGTCGCCCCCATTGTGATGAAAAAACGCTCGGCTTATCAGAGCAGAGTCGCCGGGTCGAGATTGTCTTTCTCAATGTCTTTGAAGTAGCGATAAGTGCTGACTTTGAGCTCCATAGTGGCATCATCGTCGCAGATGATGATGGCCTTGCGGTGGAGTTGCAGCGCGCTTAGGGTGCACATTTGTGAAACACCGCCTTCTACGGCAGCTTGCAGGGCGCGGGCCTTGTTGTATCCGTTCACGATAATCATTACGCTGCGAGCAGCCATAACGGTTCCAACGCCAACGGTGAGTGCGGTCTTGGGCACCTTGTTCACATCGTTGTCGAAGAAGCGGCTGTTAGCAATTATAGTGTCCTGAGTAAGAGTTTTCTGTCGGGTGAGCGAAGTGAGCGAAGAGCCCGGTTCGTTGAATGCCACGTGTCCGTCGGGGCCGACACCACCCATAAACAGGTCAATCCCACCTGCACGTGCGATGCGCTCCTCATATTCAGCGCATTCCTTCTCCAGGTCGGGTGCGTTACCGTTAAGGATGTTCACGTTCTCCTTCTTAATGTCGATGTGTGAGAAGAAATTGTTCCACATAAACGAGTGATAACTCTCGGGATGTTCTTCCGGCAGGTTCACGTACTCGTCCATGTTGAAGGTTACGACATTCTTGAACGAGACTTTCCCAGCCTTGTTCAGTTCAATCAGTTTGCGATACATACCCAGAGGCGAGCTGCCGGTGGGGCATCCAAGTACGAATGGTTTCTCTTCGGTAGGGTTCGCTGCGTTGATGCGACTGGCCACATAATTGGCTGCCCACTCCGAAACTTTCTCGTAATTCGGTTCAATAATAAGTCTCATAATTCTTTAGTTTAAATGTGTATTATTTAGTATTAATTTGAAAAAAACGTGCAAATTTACAATAATTATTTGGAAAAGGTAACATTTTACTTGTTTTTTCTTAATTTTTGTAGGCTGTTGTAAGCCTGAGCAACGCTTGTGACGTGATTCTTTGGGAACGAGTCTTCGCCGAATACAAGCAGCTGGCTCCACGGCTTGATCTGAACAGAGTCGAAGTCGTACCGTCCGGCTTGGTCCTTAATCACATTAGTGTTAAGATTCCACTGCTTGGAGACGAAATTGAAGATGGCCTCGCGGCGGTTACGCTTGTACTCATGGTCGTCGCTTGCAAAATGAATGTTATTTACTTTGTTTCCAGCCCCGTAGAAACCGTAGGTTCGCTTGATGAACGGGTATTCCACATCGGGGGTGGTGCGTGTCCAGTCCACACCGTCGCTTAGCAACAGCAACGGGCGAGGCGCTGCCATGGCGGCGAGTTCGCAATTGTTGAGTTGCGGCGAAACTGTGACGTGGATTGGCAGGCCACTCTCGCACGTGCATCCGCCGGGGAAGAAGCACGAAACCTGCGTTATGATTATTGCCCAGTCAATGCGTTTGTCGATGGATGTGGCAACAAACGTCTGCGTTCCGCCACCGCTCCACCCCATCATTCCTATGCGCTCACCATCGGTGTAAGGCAGGCTTTTCATGAAGTCGATAACACGCAAAGTGCTTACGGTCTGAATGGCACCGGAAATAGCGGTATTGTGCGCCTCCTTGCCAAAGTGTAAAGTGGATTCACCGCGTGCCCACATATCATAGTTGAAGACAACCGCACCCATCTCGGCCAGCATTATGCACATACGCTGACCATCCTCAACCAGTCGTGGCGCTTCAGCAGAAATGCCCTCAAAACCATGGCCTTGTGCCGAGAGAATGATAGGGTGGTTGCCCTCGAGCATAATGGGGCGATAGAGATTGCCGGTGACCCATATACCATCGGCCACTTCAAGACCTATGTTCTCTATCACCACGCCTTCGCGCTCGCAACGCTGGGTGTAAGTGATTGTGGCTTTGGGCACCGGAAGCGCCTCAGTGCTTTCGGGCACGAGGAGCACGTCTCGTAAGCCTTTGTCAATCGCATTTTTGCGTTTTTCCCATGATTTCATGTCGCTATACTCGCCTTTCAGCGTCTCCAGAAAAGCCGCACCTTGTTCAGGCGTCCAGTCACGGGCTATGTATGCTGTGTCAATCTCATAATAGTGCAGGTCGGAATAGCGCTCGGCGACTGTTTTTTCGCAATTTGCGCTGCAGCATATCATCAAAGCAGCGAACATCATCCAGTATTTTTTCATAATCGTTCAAATTGATTGGTTGTTATGTCTAATTATTTACCACAGCGGCAAATCCGCCACCGGGAGCCAAGTGTACCTTCAGTTTGGCCGGTACGGTGCAGGTGGAGAACTTATAGTCTTCGGCATTGCGTGCGGCATTAACACCATCGGTGTAGATGCTCATACTGCGACCGCTCAGCCAGGAGAGGTCCAGTTCCACATCCCGCTCGGTCCAGTTAGTGATACCACCTATGTACCACGTGTCGCCCTTGCGGCGTGCTTCGGCCACCCATTCGCCTATTTCACCGCCCAGAATCCTTGTTTCGTCCCAAACAGTGGGGATGCGTGCAATGAAATCGGCGCACTGCTGATTGCGGGTGTACTGGTCGGGCGAGTCGCAAAGCATGGACAGCGGCGATATGAATATCACATACTCAGCCAACTGGCGGCATCGTGTTCCCTGGCTCATGGGGTTGTTGTTGCGCGGGAAATAGTTCCCCCGCGAAGTGTTGTTCATCGCACCTTGAGTGTAGTCCATGGGGCCGACAACCGTCCTGATGAATGGCAGTATGCAGTCAATTCTCACTTGGTCGTACTCATTGGCCGGAAGGAACTTGGCACGTTCCAGGCCAAGGACACCTTCAAAGTTCAGAACATTGGGGAATGTGTAGTTGAATCCCACTGGCGCGAAAATTCCGTGGAAATCTATCACCATCTTGCGTCGGGCACATGCGCGTGCGGCTTTCTCAATGAATTGATAAGCCTTCTGGTCGTTGCGGTCGATGAAATCGATCTTAAATCCCGCGGCTCCGAGGTCGGCGAAATGGTCCACTACACCATCGATGTCGCGGGCAAAGGCGTAGAAACCGGCCCAGAGGATGATGCCCACGCCTTTACTCTTACCGTAGCGGATGATTTCCGGCAAGTCTATCTCATGGATGATTTGTGTGAGGTCGGATTTTAGGGGAACTGACCACCCCTCGTCCATAATGACATATTCAATGCCGTTGCGCGCGGCAAAATCAATCCAGTATTTGTAGGTCTGCGTGTTAACGCCAACGGTGAAATCCACGCCCTTCACGTTCCAGTCGCTCCACCATTCCCAAGCCACTTTGCCCGGCTTTACCCACGAGACATCACCCAGACAGTTGTCGTTGGCAAGGCAGAACGGCACGTCGGTAGCAAGCAGGTCGGTATCACTGTCGGCCACGATAAATATTTTCCACGGAAATGCTCGTGTTCCGGCAGTGCGAGCGATGAACGGAGCACGTTCGCCCACACGCAACTGCCTCATGGCATATCCACCGTGAAATTCAGTGGCGGGGTATTGCGCATAGTAACTGCGAAGCGAGTTCCCGTCGGCCGGGAGCAGGAACATTCCGGGATAGTCGAGGGTGTTGTAGTCGCTGATAAGCAGTTTCTGCCCGTGCGGCAGTTCCACCAGAATGGGCGCTTGTATAAGGAGATTCGGGTTCAGTTCGCTTATGCGCCGGTGGTAGTAGTCGTTCTCAAAGGAGACCGTCGTCTGCTTGTCCAGTTCTTTTTCGTCGCTGTTAACGGGAGTTTCCCACACCATGCAGTCGGAAGAGAACGAGAATTCGTTAATTTCGTCGGAAATAGTGATGCTGTCGGGCATCATGGTGTGCCACCGGTAGGCGACACCGTCGTCATAGGCCACCACTTCAAGCGAGTATTTGCCCGCCGACATCAAGAGCCTGTTATATGGCAGGTTTACGGCATCTTTTGTGTAGAATGCCGATTTTTTGGAGGTAATTCCACTTGATTTCTTCGTCTTGAATGTTTTCACGTTTTCGCCTAAGACGGTGCCGTCGGCCAGACGCATCGCCAAGTGCGACGGTTCCAGTAGGGTGTGTTGCCCGCTACAGATATTGAAATAAACTTTGCCTTTTTCCAGCGTTATCTCTGCTGATAATCTGCCGTTTGGAGAAGTCACAGTCATTCTGCTTTCCGCAAATCCATCGTTAGCCACGGTACATAGCAGAGTGATGATAAGCAACCGAAGAAATTGTCTGTTGATATTCATGATTATTAAGAGTTCTGTTGTTTGGTTAATCAATGGGTAATCCGAGCCACGAAACCGCCGCCGGGAGCCAGGTGCACCGAGAGCCGTGCAGGAGTGAGCGATGTGGAGGCCACATAATCTTCCGCTTCTTTTTCAGCATTTATGCCATCGGAGAAAGCGAGCATATTCCGTCCTTGAAGCCAAGACAAATCAATGCTGATGTCGCAGGCATTCCAGTCGTTGATGGCTGCTATCCACCAGTTGTCGCCCTTCCGACGTGCTTCCACTATCACCTTACCAACCTGAGCCTGAATCACTCGCACCTCATCCCAAGTGGTGGGTGTGGCTGTGATGAAATCGGTGCACTCTTGGTTGGCCATATAATTTGAGGGCGAGTCGCAGAGCATAGCCAGCGGCGCGTCGTAGATGACGTACTGAGCCATCTGGCGCACACGTGTGCCCTGGCTCATGGGCTTAGTGTAGCGAGGATAGTAGAGGCCTTTGGCCGCGTTGAGCATTGCACCTTGCGTGTAGTCCATGGGGCCGAGAACCTGACGTGTGAAAGGCAGAATTGCTTCATGGCTCACCTGGTCCATGCTCTGAGGTGACCATTTGAGTTGCTCCATTCCGTGCACACCCTCAAAATTCAGCACGTTAGGGTAGGTGCAGGTGAGTCCTTGCGGTGAGAAAATGCCGTGGTAGTCGATGAGCAGATGATGCCGTGCGCAAGCCTCGGCGGCGCGTTCAATGAAGCGCATCACCACCTGGTCGTTACGTTCAAAGTAGTCAATCTTGAATCCGGCTATGCCCATACGTGAATAGTGGGCGCAAACGGTTTCCAAATCGCGGCTCATGGCAGTGTGTCCGGCCCATAGAATCAGGCCCACACCGCGCTGCTTGCCGTAGCGCACCAGTTCCTCCAGGTTGATTTCCGGAACAACTTGCATCAGGTCCCATGCGCCTTCCACCGCCCATCCTTCGTCCAGAATCACGTAAGGCACACCGTTTTTTGAGGCGAAGTCGATGAAGAATTTGTAGGTTTGGGTGTTGATGCCGGCTTTGAAGTCCACGCCCCTCAGATTCCAGGCATTCCACCAGTCCCATGCGGCGAGTCCTGGTTTTATCCAAGACGTGTCGGGTATGCGCGACGGCTCTGCCAGACAGAAAGGAATATCACAGTCGGGAATCTGGCGGTCATCGTCGAATATGAGCACCATTCGCCATGGAAACTTACGGGTTGCCGCGGTACGCGCTATGAAATCGGCCTGCTTGAGCACTTTCCATTGCATATTGTGGTAGCCGCCCACTTCCTCCCGTTCAGGGTAGGGTGCGAAATGAGCCTTCAGCGAGTGCTTTTCCGGCAGGAGCATCATTTCCGGATAATCGAAAGTATTGTAATCGCTTATGAGCATACGCCGATTGCCACTGAGAGTTACCAGTAACGCGCCCTGTGCGAGCCTACCGGGATTCATTTGGCTGATGGGCAGAGACTTGTACGGTCGCTCAAATGAATTGAGCACTTGTGTGTTGAGGTCTTCACTGTCGTTGTTACATTCGGAGTAGGTCACGGTGCAGTCTTCCGGCAGGACAAATTCGGTAAGTTCACGTTTCACAGTGATGGAATCTTTTCCGAGACGAGTAGCCCATCGGTAGGCAATGCCGTGGTTATATATCTCAAAGTCGAGGCCGTAATCACCGAAAGAAACTTCGTAAGTAAGGCATTGTTCCTCCACGTGGGCTTTTCTGTAGATGGGAGTGCTGATGCTTATGTCGCGCTTGCCGCGCTTAGCCTTCATCTTTCGCACGTCAGTCCCCAGGATGCTACCGGAAGCCAGTTCCATTCCTAAGCGTGAGGGCATCAAGGCCACTTGGCCGTCGTAGGTTACCGAATACGTGAGACTACCTTCGTGCGATTCAAGCACGGCTTTCAGTTTGCCGTTGGGTGATGACATGGCCACACTGCTGATGGCCGCGCTTGATGCGGTCAAAGAGAGCGAGATGGCGATGAGGAACAGAAATGGGCGTTTGTACATATTATGATTATGGAATTTTACGGTTAGTCTGATTTCTCCGCAAACAAAGTTACAAAAAAGTTCGGAATTCGCAAAAAATATAAAGGCAGGGGAATTTCGCACAAACTCAACCCTGCCTGTATATTGCAAATAAAAAGAGTAAATGAAGTTAAATTTAGTCTATATTGTCAACCCAAATGTGAAATTATAGCGTAGGGATGAACAGAGAAGCCTCTGAACCGCCCTCAGCAATGTATCTGACCACGATATTATCCTTGCCGGCACTTACCCCATCGGGCAGTCGGAAGGAAATGAAAGTGAAAAATTCGGCATTTTCGTCGGCACTCTGGCGTTTCTCGTGCTTTAGGTCCAGAATGAAGTTCACACCGGCATCGGCTTGTGCTTGGGCGTTGTTGAGAAGTTTGAAAGTGCTTACCGCAGAGCCCTTAACGGTTAAAACCAAGTCGATGAATTTTCGGTCGGCCGATAAGTTGTAAGTATCTATTTTGAGCGGGTCGTTACCATAAGAATCCGCTTCATCGAAAGTGGCAACATCCTTGATGTCCTCAGTGGGAATGTTGCGCACACCCACCAGAGTGATTTCTTTGTCCTTATTCATCACATTGTCGGCAGCCTCAAACACGAGATACACCCTGTTGCCGTCCAGATTGCGTCCGTATTCGTCCACAGGGCTGTATTGCTCTTTTATGGGATTGTCGGCCGGAGAGTAGCGATATCCGTTATAGTCGAACCAGTAGCCTGTCACTTCGTTGGCGTTGTTCTTAATGGCGTGCACGGTGGCGAAGCATTCATACTTGGCGTTACCGTCGTCGAGAAGTTTGCGATAATACTCATAGTCAGAGTCCTTGTTGAGGCAAGAACTCAGAGACAGAGCCATAAGCGTACACATCAGTGTCAGGAAAGAGAATTTCTTCATTTTTTCAATTATTTTATTAGTTAAACACGAGTTTGCTTAAAATACTGCATTAATATTGTCATCTTTTTTAGAAATTTATACTCAAACCCAATTGGAGGTTAAGATTTATGGGGTGCTCGTTACGTATGGTGGTGAGAGGGAAGTCAGTCATGTAGTGAGACACTTTAGGCTCGATGTAAAATCCCACTTTATCGCTCACGTTATACTGGAAGCCGGCCAGACCATGAACCGACCACTGTATGCGTTTTGCAGAGATGTCCTCCCCGTTGAATTTTGCAGAGATGCACCGCTCAATCTGTAACTCGCCGCCAACGTAGGCACTCATTCGATTCCATCGCCAGAAGCGCCATTTCACGTTAAACGGTATTCCTATGAACTGAACTTTTTGCCTCAACTTTTCGCCCTTGATGTCGGATGATGAATAGACATCGCTTATGAGAAGGCTGTAGTTCAGTCCAGTACCGATGGATATGTTCTTGGCGACCTCTTTGCTAACGTTTACACCGAAATTGATGGGAATCTTGTGGCTGTACTTGTATTTTACCACACGTGGAGCGGCATAGGAAGTGCCGCCTTCTGCGGGAATAAACATCCGGCGAGTGGTGCTGGCCGTGCCGCTTCGGTCGGCAAGAATCACGCCATTGCCATAGGCGCTGATTGTGAGTGTGTTTCTGATTCGAGACTTGATGTCGATAGGAGTCAGGACTGAAGTCTGTGTGGACGCATGAGTCGTGGCACTGACAGACTCCGTTTCTTGTGGCTCCGTCCTTGCGTTATCGGCAGATTTTTGTGGCTCATCCGCTGACAGGTTAGGAAGATTCTTTGGGGCATCTTCAGAGGGCAAAGCATCGTTAGCGGTGGGTGCGAACCGGGCAATGTTCCACGGCTCCGGTTCGCTATCGGTTGAGGCTATGAAACCGTAACTTGCGCGAGGCTTTGCAGTGGAGACGCCACGAAATTCCTGAGCGGAGTTGTCGGACGGGCCTGTGTCAGAGGCTGTTATGGAGGTGGTGTGAGCGACGCTACTGATGTTGCGAGTGGCGGAGATTGCCGTTGACTTATCGGCACTAACGTCGGTTCCAAGTGAAAGATAAACAGCCGTCCCCAATATGACTCCGGCCAAAGCAGCCGCAGCGGCAATCATGCCGCGTTTATGGCGGCCTGACTTGCCGGCCTGACTTGCTTGGTCCTGCA
Organism: uncultured Porphyromonadaceae bacterium; assembly: GCA_937892215.1. Taxonomy (GTDB): domain Bacteria; phylum Bacteroidota; class Bacteroidia; order Bacteroidales; family Muribaculaceae; genus Sodaliphilus. The sequence goes on along the minus strand of CALAVE010000040.1, from coordinate 44,866 downwards.
ACCTGAATCTGAGGGTTTCCCAAGCCCCCTCCGGAACGGGTCTCTCAGCCTCCGAGACTCTGTCGGTGAGGCTTTGTAGCCAGTCACAGTTATTTATGTTTTTGTCAGCCATTCTGATATTCTTTAATTCTTTTAGCAAGTAGAGCCTTGGCTCTCGCGAGTTGCGATGAAGAACTTTTCTCATTAATGCCAAGTAACTTGGCTATTTGCTTGTGCGAGAAGTTCTCAAAACAGAAGAGATTGAGGACCGTTCTGTACCCGTCGGGTAGCGATTCAATCATCCTTAGCAACACATCCGATGGGATGCGGTTCACATCATCTGCGTCAGGCTCTTCCACGTCAGCGTCCATGTCATCAATGGGGCGGGTGGACTGCTGGCGTAACTTGTTGTCACGAAGGTAATTGATGGCCTTATTTACGGCGATCCGCCTACACCAGGGCATCAGTGAGCCATCGCCTTTCCATCTGAAGTTACTTATGTTGCTGAAAATGCTGATGAAAGCCTCCTGGAGTACATCTTTTGCGATGTCATCATCGCCTATGTATCGGGAAATTAAGGCGAAAATGCTTCCGGAAGTGGCATCCCACAGCATCCGTTGACCTTGGGGATCACCGGCTTGGCACATTTCCAGTATGAGTTTTTCATTTGTCATTTTGTGGCTCAAAAGAGTGCCCGATTATAAAACACTCTGATTGCAAAATTACTGCATCACCAGATAAAATAAAAATTTTTTTAGAAATTCCATGAATTATTGAAAAAGTGTAAAATTCAAAAGAAATTTACGAATTATTCGGAAAAAATATGCGTTTCGATGTGTACGATAAAAATTAAATTTCTATATTTGCACTTTTGGAAAACTTAAATAATACCACTATGATATTACATTTTAAGAAAATCATTGCGATTTTATCAGTTATGTTGTTGTCACAGCTGGCGGCATACGGAATTAACGGGACATATAGCGATCCCGGAGGAGGAACCTACTGGTGTAACGTGTATGTGCATGATATCGCTGCCAGTAAATCCTACGGATGGTGTACCGGGGACAGTGAGGACGGTAAGATGAATGAATTCCGTGAATTCACCAGCGAGGCGGGCGGAAAGATTTCGACTGAGCGCCCCACATTCTGCGCTTCTTTCCGCTATAACAAGAAGCAGAGTAAGGACTACGACTATAAGGGTTCTGAGCAGCAAATCTATGTGATGACTCATGACGGTCTGTTGCACAAGATATATGATGCTCCCCGTAATAGTAACGGTACGCAGACCGACTACACCTACGGCGTTATAACCGCGAGCTGGAACGGAGAGATATTCACCTTCAGAATAGCGCTCAATGAGCGAGGTCTCAAGGATGTGACGGCCGTGCAGGTGGAGAGCGACTCTTACTTCTACCAGAGCAATTTCTGGCACCGCGACTACTGGTTCTATATACATGCGCGCTATCTTAAAGGGATAGACAAGAATCTGTCGCTTGCTCATGAGGCAAAAGTGGACTGGATTGCGCCAAACAAGATTAAAGTGAGTGCCGACAACAGTTGGTTGCCGTCTTCCATAGGCCAACCGACGGACCAGGTGAGCAGTTTCAGATATGCTACAGAATACACCGCGAAGGTGGTGCTTCCATCGGGTGGTACATACACGAGTAATTCGTTCAGGGCAGAGAATCGTGGTAGCGGTTCGGTGGAACTTCCTGTACCACTGGACCAGAACTACACAGTCTCTATCACGCGCAACACCAAGACGTCGTTTAACTTTGGCGGTCGCAGCGTGACCCAAAACCAGAACGAGAATGCGGTGAGCAACGTGGCGATGAACAGTACGCTGACGAATGTTCAGGCATCGTTCAACCAAGTGGATGGTGAGATGTTGCTTCAATGGACAGGCGAAGGGATAAATACAAGTGACGGCGACTATCAGATATATCGCACGGAACTTGATGAAAACGGCCGTCCGAAAGGTAAACGTGAACTGCTGGGAACATCAGCGAAGACTGCGTTTACCGATAACGCCAACTATGGGATGGAATTAAACAAGACCTACCGGTACGAGATATTCCAGCAACGCAAATCGTGGGGAGATTTCAGCGTCCCCGCTGACGCGGAGAAACCCATAGGAGTGAATGCTGCAGTGGTGGTAAAGAGTACGGCACCAGTAGTTCCGATGCATCTGGTGCAGGATGCTTCAGCTACCGATGTGGTGAAAATGGACTGGACGTTCGGTAATATTCCGAAGAACGAAAACGATATTACGTTCAAGATTCATCGCATAGAACCGAATGGTACGATTAAGCGCAATTACCTTGACGTGACCGTGCCTCGCAATGCAGGCAAAGCAACTTTCAGTGACGAGAAACCCGCATCGAACTGTGATGTTTACGGCTATTTCGTGCAACTGGACCTTGCTGACAACAAGGTGCATCTGTATAGTGACACAGTCTATGCCCATGTGCTGGATAACACCACGGTTACTGAACTGGATGCTACTAAGGGTACAGCCGGGACAGAGGTGGTGGTGAAGTGGAAAGCGCATCAGGTGGGTACAACGCCAACGCTCTACGGTGTGCAGCGTCGTTACATAGGTAGTGATGACTGGGTGCTGATTCAGGAAACTGAGGGTACGAACGGCACTTACACATATACCGACAAGACAGCTGAGCCTGGCCGGTACTATGAGTACCGCGTTATAGCCTACTCCAACGACTGCGGGAGTGAAGGGCGCATTATCAGCAATATGAAGCGCGACGTGGGCTTCAGCCGTTCTTCCGGTGTGGTGAGCGGTCGCGTTCAGTTTGAGAGCGGAACGGCGGTGAAAGACGTGCGAGTCAGCCTTTCAGGAGACGCGAAGGGAGGTCAGACCTATCATAGCCGTAGCGTGCTTGAGCCAGGCAATGCCATCACGGTCACCGGCTTGAAGGACATAGTTGGCAACGGCAAGTCGTTCACTCTGCAAGCCTATTTGCGTCCCGACCAATCAACTGAGCCGATGACGCTGATGGAATTGCCACAACTGCTGCAGCTCGACTATAACACGGGCAACGGCATGTATGATGTGAAGTTGAACGGAGTTGTGACAGGAAACATTCCGGCGGATGAATACTCGCAACTTTCACTTATAAGCGACGGCAACAATCTCACGACATACGTTACCGGTAACGAGAGTGCGACAAATAACGAGACAGCCGCCCCCCAGCCTATGTGTTACATGCCGGAAAACGATATAAAATTCTATGAGAGTGGCAGTTCGTTTGACGGTTGGACGCTTTCGAAAGAAGGTGACAATGGCTGGATTATTGACAACGAAGCATTCAGACCGAGCAACATAAAGGTTACCGCTGAGAAAGATTTCCCGATTCCAGATGAAATTGTGGGCGAAAAATGTGTTGGCTCTGTTACGGTGGCTACGCCATGGGGAGCGGATTATCTTAAAGTAAAGGCAATAATGCTTGATGGCGATGGCAAAATAATAGACGAGGCCATTATCTGCGATGACAGGTCAAAACGCGAAGAGTGGAAAAATTACACTAAAGAGTTTACAATAAGTTCCGGCACGAAAACTCTCAGGTATTATATAGAAGGTAGCGACGGGGTGAATTGGAGAGGACACTACGGCCCGATGTTCAAGGAGATGAGTCTTACCTTCCCTGAACTGAAGCGGCTTAACGGCAACTGGGTTTTGCTGCCCGACTATAGCGGTTACATAGATGAGATACGCTTATGGAACTATGCCCTTACGAGCGAAGAGATTGAAGCGGATGCCGACCGCCTTATCAGCGGTGAAACAGAAGGGCTGAAAGCCTATATCACATTTGACGAGGGGCTGGAAGAATATGCGTTCGACAGTTCTTGCACAAACGGAGTGCCTAACGGGCATCATGCCGTTGTGGGAGGCAATACCCGTCCGAGTGATGTGGTGCCTACTGATAAGCAATTGTCGGCCTACGGCATGACAAACGACAGGGGTGAATACGAGATACGCGGAATTTCATTCACGGGCAGCGGAACGCGCTACAGCGTGTATCCCACCAAGGGTGTTCACAGTTTTAATCCCACGAGCCGCTCGGCGTTCATAGGCGGCACCTCGCTAACTATCAACAATGCAGACTTTACCGATGTGTCGAGTTTCAAGGTGAGCGGAACCGTTCGCTACAGCGGCACTACAATTCCTGTGGATAGCGTGAGTTTCTACGTGGACGGAATACCGTGCAACAAGAACGACAAACTTATATTGACCAATTCGAATGGTGAATACGAGATATCGGTGCCTATAGGCAGTCACTACATTGAGGCGCGTCGTGGCGGTCACACGTTTGAGGGTGCAGGGCGTTATCCTGCCGCAGAAGGGGAGACTTACGAGTTCCTTTCCGATACTCATTTGGACTTCTTCGACGCTACAGAAGTGATATTCGCCGGACGTATTACCGGAGGCGAGACCGAAGGAAAGAAACCGCTGGGCTACGGAGTGAGCCAGAACACGATAGGTAAGGCGGTGATAAAACTGTCGTCGCTCGACCATCCGCAACGCATGATAAACGCGGTGCAGAAGGTGGAAGGTGCCACGGTGGAATGGGTGGCGAACAGCGAAAACGTGGCGGTGGAGTCGTCGTCGGTGGATATTAAGAGCACGGCATATCGCGCGGGAGGTGACATAGACGAAGCGAAGTACATCTATATTACCACCGATGAGAAGACCGGTGAGTTCTGCGCCAAGATTCCACCCATCCGGTACAAGGTGGAGAGCGTGGAGTTCCCTAACAATCCTGATGTGCAGAAAGACGAGATGTTCCGGAGCATAGCGGCCGTGAACCTGAGCAACCCGAACGATACCATTATTCCGGATACGCTTAAAAACGCTAATAAAGAGTTGTTGCCCTTATTCAAGTGCAACAAGAAACTGCTTCTCACATATCGTAGCCCGACGGTGATGGACATCACTCAGGCAGGGGCTCCGGTGGGAGCATTCGGAACCGACACCATAGTGGTTACGGAAAAAAATAAGGAAATTAAATTGCCTATTTACGATGTGAATGAGGCAACCGGAGAAGTGAAATATAACTACGGTTATCCTATCTTCCAGATGGGGAGAACTTACAACTTCAAGATTAAGGCCTACGAGCCCTACATGAACTATGATGACGGCAAGGGCAAGTTGTACAAAGACGTCCTTCGCGACTCAGTGATAACGTTTGACAACGAGTTGGGCGCAGGAGCCATAATCTCGGCAGTGGACACAGTGGCCGAGGGGCATACGCTAAAGCGCGGAGACTTTGTGAAACTCACACCTGAGCAAGTGCGACTTGATTCAATAGGCGAGGGTAACTACAAGTGGATAGCCGGCGTGCCGAGCCTGACGAAACCATACACCCGCACCATGAACGCATCAATGGTTATCAACGGTGCTACACAGTTGTGGAACCACGATGGTCTGAGCGCAATCATCGCAGGAGTGATACCAACGGGCAACAACTTTATTACCGCCGGTCCGAGCCACGTGATGATGGTTCTGCGCGACCCGCCTGGTGACGGCTCGTACGCGACATGGGCCACCGACACGATTACCAGTGACTACACCTATACGGTGAGGGGAGTGCATAACAATTCGGAGTTCGGCGTTGACATGCGTGCATCGTTGGAAGTTGACGTGATGACCGGTGCGATAGCATTCTACAAGATGACGTATAACCAGATTATTCATGAGAATGCCGTTTCCTGGAAGTATGACGTGAACAAGACGTGGGATAACCACACTGCGGTTACGTACACAAACAGCCAGTCAACGTCGACCAATGGCACCATGAACTACGTGGGGCGTGACGGAGATGTGTTTATAGGCTATTCAACCAACTATATCATAGGAGCCGCCGACAAAGTGGGACTGATGAAGCAGAAAGACGGTTCATGGGGCATAGGCATGGAAGAGACCATGGCGATGGACGAGAAGTTCCAGACACATTTTGAGTATTCGCAGAAGTACATCGAGACAACGCTGTTCAACAACATCAAGCGCACACGCAACACGATGCTGAAGCACATCACCTCGATGAGCGAGATTGATGATAATCCTAAGGTGCCGACATACTACACCTTCCTTCCGGAAGATGACAAGCGTTACGGTACGTCGAACAACGACAAGGCTGTGTGGGGCAGCGAGGCAAAGGACGGCTATGACGGACCGAGTTATTATGCCCGCTTCCCCAGCGGATATGAGGGCTGCGACAGCGTGTTCTGGTGTAATGAGATAATACAAACGTGGAAGGACCGTCTCACCGACAATGAGGAGGACAAACTCAAGGCATTCGCCAACGAGAAATACAAGATAGGCAATGAATCGTTTGAGCGCGGTATGTCGTTTACAAAGACCACCGGCTCGAGCACTAAGGAAGTGCACAATTTCATCGAAACGTTCAGCACCAACATCGCCTATAGAGGCAAGAACGGCTACCTGCTTGACAAGATGGGTGCGATAGTGATTTCAAACACTGATATAGGTTACCACCAGACCCGATATGGCGTGGATGAGACGACCACAAATGAGCGTTTCTCGTACACACTGAACGACACCCAGCGCGGCAATGCGCACACAATTGATATATTCAATTCGCCATGTGGCTGGAGCCCCATTTTCCGCACTCGCGGCGGCCAGACACGCTGTCCGTATGAGGGCGAGACCAAGACCCAGTACTACCGTCCCGGTCAGACACTGGACTACGCTACGATGAAGTTGGATAACCCGCACATCTCGATGCCTGTTCGTAATCTTACTGATATTCCGGCAGGGCAAGAGGCCCAGATTCAGGTGGTGTTCAAAAACGAGAGCGAAGCACACGAAACGATGTCTTCGGCATTTGTGATAGTGGATGCCCAGTCGAACCCCGACGGTTTGCAGATATACATGGACGGACTGCCGCTGGCAGGCGGGACTGAAATCTGGATGGAATATGGTGTTCCGTTGGTTAAGACGCTGACCATCAAGCAGAGTGACCACTCAATTCTGGATTATAACGACATTAAAATCCTTTTGGCGAATTCGTGCAAGCCGGGAGAGTGGATTTATGAGAACGTGACGTTCAGCGCCCATTTTGTGCCGGCGGCACCTGATGTCACGCTGAAACTGGACAAGAGCGTGCTTAACCAGAGTGCTGTGGCGAGTGGCAAGCAGCTGACGGCAACCATAAGCGACATCAACCGCTTGTTTACCGGCCTGAAGGGTGTGCGTCTGAAGTACAGGTTTGCCGGTGACGCACAATGGATTACCGCCCACGAATGGCTCACCGACGCTAAATATTTCACGGAAGGTCATGAGACAGATGTTCAGTCATTACTGCCAACAGACAAGCCCAACGTGGTTTATGACTTGGAGTTGCCTAACTTTGACGGTACTTATGTGATAGCAGCCGAGAGCATGTGTGAATTCGGAGGCAAGGAATACTTGAATACAACAATGGAGCAGACCGTGGTGCGAGACACACGCGGACCGAAGTTGCTGGGGCAGGCATATCCGAATACCGGCATACTGACCCCGACCGACGACATACGAATCAAGTTCAACGAGGATATCCGCGAGAGTTATCTTACGAAAGAGGGCAACTTCTTTATCACCGGTTCGCTTAACGACGCGCACGTTAACCATGATGTGTCGCTGCAGTTCAACGGCACACCGATAGAGACCGATGCGTACCTGCCAATCAGCAACACAAGTTTCGCAGCGTCGATGTGGCTGAAACGTAAGGGAGGTGGAACGCTCATAGAGCACGGAACCACCGGTAACAATCTGCGGCTGGCGATGACCGAGGCCGGCGAAGTGGTGGTAGAGGTAAATGGCGCGGCCATAACGTCTGAGAAATCTTTGCCAGCCGATAAATGGGTGTTCCTGGCATTGAACTACGTGAAGGGCTCGACAAGCGAGAACAATACGCTAACGATGCTTGTTGCAGAAGATGACAAGGAGACAATGCTCTTTGACGAGGCCATTGTGCCCGACTACAACGGCAGCGGACAGTTGACTCTGGGCCGCGACTACACGGGCATGATGCACGAACTGGTAATCTGGAACAAGAACAATCCTGTACGTTCGCAACTTGGTCAGAAGGATGAGGCAGTGGCTCCATACTTGCCCGGTCTGGTGGGCTACTGGAAGATGAACGAGGGTCATGGCACCGTGGTGACCGACTATGCTCGCGGGCGCAACATCCATCTGCCCGCAGAGTCGTGGAACGTGGAGAACACGAACCTTGCCGCGCACCTTGACGGAACAAACAGCATCAAGATACCGATGGGTACGATTTCACCTCGTGAAACAGACAGTTACGTGGTGGAGACATGGTTCCGCGGCGAGAAAGGTAAGAATGCCGGCGCTACGTTGCTCTCGGTTACCGACAAAATCTCAGTTGGGTTTGACTATGACAACTCGCTGATTATGCAGATATATAACGACACCCTTTCTTCGCTCACGACCAACGGTCTGCCGATTATCCTTTCGAATACCGACTATAACGACGGAAACTGGCATCACCTGGCACTGAACGTGCATCGCGGAGTGAGCGCTGTGGCTTATCTGGACGGTAATGCCATAAAGACAATGGCAGAGCAGGACGTTCCTACCCCGGCCAGTGACTATATGTACATCGGTTCCATCCTGAAGCGCGACCCCGAGCATGAGCAGATAATCAAGGAAGAACAGCATTTCACCGGCGACATTGACGAAGTTCGCATCTGGAACGCAGCATGCGACGGAACGTCGATTATAGCCAACCGCTATAATCAGATGGACACTGCTACGGTTTCGGGTCTTGTAGCATACTATCCGATGGAACACCGCCTTCTTGATGCCAACAATAATGTAGTGGCAGAGTTCAGCCTTGCCAACAACGCACCGTACGCGACCAGATTCGGAGTGGATGCAGCGCTGGGCGAAGGCGTGGTACAAGCCGCTACGGCACCGGCGATGCGAACCTCACCGCTGAAGCAGAACCTTGAATTTGACTTCACGGCATCATCGGACGAGATTTACATCGACCTGAACACATTGCCGTCGAGAATGCAGGGCAACTTGCTTACATTCATCGTGAAAAATGTGCGCGACATACACGACAACCTGTCGGAGACCATTACGTGGAGTGCTGTGGTTGACTACAATACCCTTGAGTGGCAGGAGAGCAAAATAGAGATGGTGAAAGACCGACTGACGAGCATGACATTCTATGCGAGTCTGCGGAATAAGGGTAGGGAAAGCACTCATTACGTAATTTCCGGATTACCATCATGGATACAAGTGTTACATCCATCGGGAGTGATCGCACTGGATGAAGAGATGACGATGGAGTTCATAGTGGGAGCCGACGCACCGGTGGGGACGCATCTGATATACGCTTATGCTGTGAACGATGATGACATCTGCGCTCCGCTACTGATGCAGGTTACGGTACGCGGAAATGAGCCGGACTGGAGCGTGAACCCGGATGATTATGAAAGTTCGATGAACATAATAGGCCAGATATACTTTGATGACAGGATATGCAGCAACAGCATGACCAAGATAGCGGCGTTCGTGGGCGAGAATTGCTGTGGCGTGTCGTCGCCTGAGCTGATGGTAAGCAGAGATGCGTACTTCGTGAACATGAACGTGTATGGTGTGGAAGATGTCACCAAGGACAAGCCCATAACGTTCCGCATCTATGATGCCGAGCGGGGCGTGGTACTGGGCGATGTGCTCACGATGATTGACGGCGAAGAGGTGAAACTGAATTATCGTCCGAACGACTTGAAGGGTTCATACGACAATCCTGTGATATGGAAGTCAAGTGACAGGATAGAGCAACTGTGTGACTTTAAGACAGGCTGGAACTGGATTTCGCTCTATGTGAAGCCGGATAAAGACAAGGATGACTTGGAGAGCGTGTTTGGCCATGCTAAGGTGTTCAACACCGTTAAGGGCAAGGAAGGATTCGCTATGAACAGTGGCACAAAGTGGGCAGAGAGCGGTCTGTCGAGTATGCAAGTGGGCAAACTGTACAAGGTGAAGGTGAAGGAAGACATTAGGAGCACTTTCACGGGCGGCAGAATCGACACCGAGACGACGACACAGACCATCTCCAACGGCTGGAACTGGATAGGTCCGCTATCGATTTACAATCTGAGTTTGGCAGAGGCATTCGCTAACTTGAATCCTACTCGAGGCGACATAGTGAAGAGTAAAAATCAGGTGGCGTTCTTCGACGGCTACAAGTGGGAAGGAGACTTGAAGGCGGTGATTCCCGGAATGGGTTATTACTACTATTCTTACAATCCTGAGGATGTTACATTCCGCTATCCGACCATCGACGGGTCGTATAAGTCGTATTTGTCGCAGATGGGTAGGGTGGCGAAGAAGCATTCGCCGTTCACACCGGTTGACCACCACCAGTTCAGCGACAACATGAACGTGGTGGCACAGGTGATGGTGAACGACGTGCCTGTGGATACGCTGACCGTGGCAGCCTTCATAGGTGACGAGTGCCGAGGGGTGACCACCGCGACGGAGGACGGCTACTACCTGCTGACGATAGCCGGCAACGCGTCGGAGGGCGGTCAGGAAGTGACGTTCGCAACGGTTTACAAGGACAAGGTAGTGAAACTGAACGAGACTCTGACGTGGTACAGTGACGTAATCTATGGTGACCTGGACGAGCCCACGAAGCTGACCATCAGCACAAGCGGCATAGACGAGGTTCAGGAGAATGATGGCCGGATAGTGATAACACCGACGATTGTTCGCGACCTGGTGAAGGTACACTCCGGCAGCCTGCTCAAGTCGGTGGAGGTGTATTCGGCCAGCGGAGCGATGGTGGAGCAAGTGGCGAACATAGGCGACAACATGGTGAGCGTGAACCTGAGTCATCTGCCGAACGGAGTATATTTCGTGGAGGCGGTGACACTGGATAATAATAAAGCAGTTAAACGAATACTGAAGAGATGAAGCGAATTATATTAGCGATGGCGCTTGTGGCGCTTACCTCGTGGGTGGGGTATGCTGCCGGTGATGTGACAATAGAAGGAGTGGTTTATCACAAAGTGAATGCGCACTATGTGGTGACCGGAGCGGATGAGTCAGCTCCTGTGCAGCACCTTCACATACTGGGAGAAGTGGACGAGACCGAAGTTACAAAAATTGAATCGGGAGCCTTTGAGGACAATACGGATATCATATCGGTGACGGTGGATGCCGGAATCACGTCGATAGCGAGTAATGCGTTTAACAGGTGCTATAACCTGAAGAATGTGGTTCTGTCGGAGGGCTTGGAGACGATAGGCGAGGAGGCGTTCTCGTTCTGTACCGGTCTGACGACGTTCACGTTTCCGTCCACAGTTAACGACATAGGTTCGCGCTCGTTCTACGGATGCACAGGCGTTACCGATGTGTATTTCCTTATGGATGCAGCCAATCTGGAAGACTTCGGTTGGTGGGACGGAGTGTTTCACGAAACGCCGGAGCAGGGCGGCGGAGTGGAGTTCAACACAAATGAGCATACCATAATCCACGTACCGGCAGGAATGCTCACCGCGTATGTGAAATCGGGCAAGTTTGATGCCTGGCTGACGCAGGTAGTGGATGGCGACGCATATCCACTTCAGTGGATAGTGAACTATGGCGTGGAGGGGCGCGAGTACACTGTGAGTGATGAACTTACGGCTGTTTATGCCGGTGCGAACGGCGACCTGTACGTTAAAGACGACAATGGCTGGCTGACCCCTGACCAAGTGGGAGAAGACGAGACCGATTATATGGCCGGTACAGGCTTGCTTTCGAACCGAGGCAATGTTTACGATCAGAGCAACTGGGTGCTGCTGAAGAACGTGGCCTCGCCTCAGACATTTGTGGATTATAAGATTGCAGGCGGGACAGTAAAAGGCGTTCTTGTGGATAAGAAGAACCCCGTGATAGAAGTGTCGTCCACGCCCACCCGAGGAGAGCAGCCCCCCTATGTGCGAAACACCTACATCGCGGCCTCGCTGATGGGACGGACGCAGGAAGGCGATGATGGAGTGACCTACGCATTCGTGCGCCCGAAACCCCAGGAAGTGGCGTTGATAGAGTGGGCTTTGTACAGCGGGAGCAATAAATTTGTCCTTCCGCCGAGCGGTTATATAACGAATGTGAATCCAGACGGTCTGACCGGCGGGTTTGTACTCAGCGATGAGCAGGTTGGCGGTGCGGCATTACCCACGCTGGTGGAAGACGGCTACTATTCGTTCAACGCTGTGCTGCGGCTGAAGAGCGCGGCTGAAGAGCCGGCCGGCGCGAAGCGAAGAGCAGAGGCGAATGAAAACGAGGTTACGATGACCTACGAAGTGAGTGCCATTGATATGCCTGACAAGCCTATAATAACCGGTATCACCGAAATAAGGGCCGATGCGGAAGGCGATGGCAGATACTACGACCTGCTTGGGCGTCCGGTGGGCGATAATCCGACACCTGGTCTTTATATCCGAAACGGAAAGAAGATATCGGTAAAGTGAGGTAAGAGGGAGATTGTAATCGCATGAATTCGCTGAGTGATAAACCTGAAAATCGGCCATTAGGAATAAAACCTAATGGCCGATTCAGGTAAATCTCCGATAAAATTATTACCTTTGCGGATATGAATTTTTTGGAAACATTGAGTGAGTGGATAATTTCCGCAAGTGATTTTGTTTGCGGCTATCCAGAGTTCCTTCTCCTGATTGGGGGAGGCTTGTTCCTGTTTTGCTATTCCGGAGCGGTATCCATCAGGCGATTCCCGCAGGCACTGCGAGCGCTGCGACAGAAGCAAGCCACCCAGGCCGGGAAGCAGACAGGGCAAATCAGTTCGATGCAGGCGTTGCTGAGTGCGATAGCCGCGACGGTGGGAATGGGAAACATAGCGGGAGTGGCGATAGCGCTAACGATAGGCGGTCCCGGTGTGATATTCTGGATGTGGGTGAGTGCCATAGTGGGAATGTCCACCAAGTTTTTCGAGGGAACGCTATCAATCCTGTATAAGGGGAAGGACTCGGCCGGTGAAGTTCAGGGCGGTCCGATGTATATTATCACTACGGCCATGAGCCGAAAGTGGCGCCCGATGGCGTATGCATTCGCGTTCTTCGGGCTGTTCGGGACATTGTGCTTTATGCAAGCCAACCAGTTGGTGGAGTCGATAACCACAGTGTTCACCACGCCGGCCGGTGTAGAGAACACTGTGTGGTTGCGCTTCGGTCTGGGAATAGCGATAGTGCTTATAGTGGGCTCGGTGATACTGGGCGGCATAAACCGGATAGCCAAGTTGGCATCGAAGATAGTGCCGACGATGGTGATTATCTATTTCATACTTGTGGGTGTGATTATGGTGCTGAACGTGAAGGCGTTGCCGGGCGTTTTCGCATCCATTTTCCAGAGCGCGTTCAGTTTTGAGGCAGGATTTGGGGCATTCGCGTTTATCGCGCTCACCGGGGCCCGCCGAGCAGCCTTTATCAATGAGGCTGGAGTGGGAACGGCTTCGATGATGCATGGTGCGAGCCATAATACTGATGCAGTGCGCGAAGGCCTGATAGCGATGCTTGCTCCGGCCATAGATTCAGGAATAGTGTGCACCCTCACGGCAATTCCCATCCTGATAGCGGGCAATTACGTGGGAATAACCGACGTGAAAGGACTGTATATCGCGCTTGGCGCGTTCGGGCAGATGCTTCCCGGAGTGGGTCAATACCTGCTGATGGTGATAGTGTTTTTCTTCGCATTCTCCACGATGTTCTCGTATTCATACTACGGGCAGAAGTGCACAAACTTCCTCTTTGGGGCGGATAAAGCGCACTATTACAACTACTTCTACCTGGCGATGATACTGGTGGCAGCGGTAATACCGCTGGATGCGCTGGTGGGCTTTATGGACCTTGCATTCGCGCTGATGGCGCTGTGTACGATGGTGACACTGATTAAGTTGAGTCCAAGGGTGAAGAAACTGGCGAACAGTTATTTTGCCAAGGAGGCCTGAGCCGCCAAATGGCGAAGGAAGCATGCCAGGCAGACCCCATGTTAAGAGAAACGAATAAAGATAAGAAAGATGAAGAGATTTATATTAATGGCCGCGCTGGTACTGGCCGTATTAGCATGTAAAGATGCCGCCGCACAGCGGAATACAGTGAGCGGTGAAACCACCTTTGTAACGTACGAGGGCGAAAGCGTGCTGACGTTTGAGATGCCCGGTTACGGGGACGATAGCAATGGCGGAGTGTTTTATCAGGAGAATGACTGGCGGCTATTCTGGCCGGAGAAGGTGAACGGGAAGAAGTCGGTGGTACTTAGCGAGGCCCTTGCTAATGACTTGATTCCGACTAATGGCGATGTAACGTTAAAAAGCAGAGCGGGGTACACGGCAAGCGGCATTGTTGCAGAGTTGCAAAAATACGTTTGCTATACTGATGTGGAAAATGTGCGCCAAGTGAAGAAGATGGCAACGGAGAACATGGAGCCGAGTCAGATGAATACGTGCCGCAAGATACTGAACTTGAAGAGTAACAATGGTCGGGTCTTTGTGTTTGAGATGATGCATAGTTCATATTTGGCCGGAGCGATGCACGGGATGTATGGATTCACGTATGTGAGTTACGACGCCAAACTGGACAAGGTGCTTCGGCTGACGGACATCGTTACCGATACTGTGAGGTTGCAGAAAGTGGCGACTCAGAGCCTACTGAACGCGAATAATGTGGAAACGATGGAGCAACTTGTGGAGAAAACCGGTTATTTCATTTATGAGCCGCTGTTGCCGCTTCCGTCGGCGTTCTACTTTGATGGTGCTACGCTTCACTTCGTGTATCAGCCATACGAGATAGCGTCGTATGCAGATGGCAAGTTGGATTTTGAGATACCGACGTATATGCTGGAAGAAGCCGGAATTATGACAGAATATGCACAGAAAATGAGCGAAATTTAGGGCTGTAAATCGCGATAAGCGCGTATTTTTGGCGGTTTTTGCGGATTTTTTCAAAAAAAGCGGTAAAAAAATTTGCAGATAAAAAAAGTTGTAGTAACTTTGCAACGCAATTGCGAAAAGCTGGTGCGTTAGTTCAGTTGGTTAGAATGCCTGCCTGTCACGCAGGAGGTCGCTGGTTCGAGTCCTGTACGCACCGCAAGAGAGCCTTCCGAAAGGGAGGCTTTTTTCGCATATTAGGTGGGGACATGGGGTAACTGCTTGCATAGTTCAAGAATTTTGGCGAAATATGCATAGATGTTAATAAATTAAGTAAATATTAGTATAAAGGGTATGAAAAAAGGGATTATTTTATTAGCGATGCTTTGCATGGCACTGCAACTTGCATGGGCTGACAACTATGGCGTGTGCGGCGACATCGAGATCAACGGCGGGCAGGTGACGGCCTCGGGCAATCCCGACTTTGCTCCCGGCATCGGCCCGGGCTACGAGGCGGGTGGCAACTATTACAATAGCGGCACGCTGGCGCTGGGCTGGACCGCCCCCGAAGACTTCATTTATTGCACCGGCTACAAAAACAGAGTGAACAGCATCTTGGAAAGCATCACATTTGCCGAGGACAAGACTTTTGTTCTGGAGAGTGAGCCTGTGGTGGCGACAACCGAGAATATAGGCGGCAAGACGATGGTTCCCGCTGTGGCGATATGCGACGGAGCCGCGAACAGCGAGGTGCTGAGCACCTACAAAGGTGTAAGTATGCCGGTGGTGCTGAAAGACCGCACGCTTCTGAAAGACGGCACATGGGGCACCATTACACTGCCATTTGACCTGACACTCAGCGGAAGTGTGCTGGACGGTGCGGAGGTACATCCACTTGTGGCTGCCAGCATCAGCGAGAATAAGGCTGCCGGAGCGCGAGCCCGCATTGCAAGCACTACCGAGGAAAACGGGACGACGCTGAACCTGGAGTTCGGTGATGCCGTGAGTGAACTGGAGGCCGGCACACCGTACATCATCAAGTGGGCGAAGGCTGAGGACTATGAGAACGACGAAGCGCACAATGTGGTGAGTCCGGTGTTCAGCGGCGTGACAATAGACGATACCGACCAGAGTTATGACAACGGTGAGGTGGGAGCAAACCGAGTACGCTTCATAGGAACGTACGATGAAAAGAGCATCACATCTGACGACGAGAATAGTGTGCTCCTGCTCAGCGATGAGCTGCAGCCGAGCTACGCAGTATCAGGGGCTCAACTCGGGGCAAGCAGCGCATGCCTCAAGTTGGGTGAAGATGGCGAATCGGCACATCCGACATCGTTCAACATAGAGATTGGCGATGTGCCAACCGGAATAACAACGATTGAAGCAGAAATGGAGGACAACGATGACTGGTACGCGATAGACGGTCGCAGGCTTGGCGGCAAGCCCACGGTGAGCGGCATTTATATCCATGGTCATCGGAAAGTTATAATCAAGTAAGCGCCAATCGATTTTATAACCAAATAGCGGCCCCGCCACACAGTAGTTTTGCTTTTGTCGTGGCGGGGCCGATGTTATGAGGTAATCGCCAGTGGCGGATAGAGCGTGCCGCGGTTATGAAAACTTTTTCATTTCGTAGCCGAGTTGGTGCAGGCGTGCAGCCATGCCGGCGAGGTAGAGTTGGTGCAGGCAGGAGACGAAGGCCTTGAAGGCTTGCGGCGTGCCAGGCTCCAGATGGGCATGAAGCAGCATACTGTGGGTGCGTGCCGCGCAGTCACCGGCCAGTTTCTCGGCCCTATCATAGTCGTCGCCTCTGAGCAAAAGTACGTCTTCCCGGACATATTCGTCGAGGCAGTCGAACCCGCGCTTGTCGCGGAGGTAGCGGTAGGGATTGGGCATATTGCCGTAGAGTTGCCAGTCCTCATGCCAGAACTGTGCCATGGCCATGCCGACGTAGAAGCTCCAACCGAGCACCGCGGTGGGGTATAGGTCGAATTCCTTCACGGCATCGGGCAGAAACGAGTTGCCGATAAGTTCCCACTTATCTTCCACATCGGGGCAAAGCGGGAAAATGGGGTCGCACTGACCGCAACTCATGAGGAAGCGGTGTAAATCGGAGTGAAGAAGTTTTTCAAAATCTTGTTCCATAACTACTTAGTGGCTACGATGAGAGTGGCGTTACCGGTGAGAGTGACCTGCCGGGCAGCTGCCGCGATGAGGAGCGATTCGCCGCACTTGAGCGTAGCGGTTTCATCGCTTTCGGCTGAAGATATGCTTGCTTCGCCGCCAATGCATGTGAGAGTTAAGAAAGACTTGTTGGGCAGTGGGACAGACTCTTTGCCAGGCACTTCGTGCCTCCAGACCGTGAACTGCGGAGTGCTGAGAAGCATGGCATTGCCAGAGGGGACATTAGCCTGGGGATGTTTCACGACATCATCGAAGTCGGCGGTGTCCAAGGCCAGACTGGTGTGTAGTTCACGCTTGTTGCCGTTAGCATCGGTCCGGTCGAAATCATAGACCCGGTAAGTGATGTCGCTGGGTTGCTGGATCTCGACCAGCAGATTTCCGGCACCGATGGAGTGGATGCGTCGTGCGGGCAGGTTGAACACATCGCCGACGTGCGAGTGGTGGCAGGTGAGGATGGAGGTGATGTCGCCGTGAGAGAGCAGAGACTCAAACTCGGCCTTGTCGGTGCGCCGGCTGAGTCCAGACAAGATGGTCGCATCCGGCTCGGTTTCGAGGATGTACCACATTTCGCTTTTGCCGCTGGTTTCGCCTCGAAGGTGCGCCTGATTGTCGTTGGGGTGGACCTGGATGGAGAGTTGGTCGTGCGCATCGATGATTTTGATGAGAATGGGGAATTCGTTGCCGGTGATGGCATAGTTTTTTTCGCCAATCAAGTCGGGGCCGTATTTTTCGGTTAGTTGTCTGAGAGACAATCCCTTTTCCGGGCCATTAGCGACAATGGACTCGTGGCCTTTGACACCAGAAACTTCCCAACTCTCGCCCACGTCGGAGTGAGGGAGCGAAATACCCTTAAGCAGGGCAATCTTGTTGCCGCCCCAGAGTACACGCTTAAATAGCGGTTCGAATTTGAAAAAAAATTGCATTTTAGTCTAAATTTGTATGTAAAAATATCCCTAAATGTTAATTATCAGTTCAACCGGGCAGTGGTCGGAGCCTAAGATTTCCTGGTGAATGGCGGCGCTGACCAGGTTCCGGTCGAGCTCGGCCGAAGTGACAAAGTAGTCGATGCGCCATCCGGCGTTCTTCTCACGAGCGTGGAATCGGTAGGACCACCATGAGTAGGCATCGGTGAGGGTGGGGTTGAAGAAGCGGAACGTGTCGGTGAACCCGGCGGAGAGCAAGTTGGAGAAACCCTGTCGCTCCTGGTCGGTGAATCCGGCATTCATGCGGTTAGTCTTAGGATTCTTCAGGTCGATTTCCTGGTGAGCCACGTTGAGGTCGCCGCAGAGAATCACCGGTTTTTTTGTGGCCAAGTTGCTGAGATAGAGCCTGAGGTCGCGGTCCCAAGAGATGCGGTAATCGAGTCGGCGTAGTCCGTCCTGACTGTTAGGCACATAGGCGGTGACGAGGAAGAAATGTTCCATTTCCAGAGTAATCAGACGGCCTTCATGGTCGTGCTCGTCGATGCCCATGCCCAAAGAGACGGCAATGGGTTTGTGCCGAGTGAAGATAGCGGTGCCAGAGTAGCCTTTCTTATCGGCATAGTTCCAGTAACTTTCGTATCCATCGAAAGCCATGTCGAGTTGGCCTTGCTGCATTTTAGTCTCCTGCAGGCAGAAGAAATCGGCGTCGAGCGCCTTGAAAATGTCGCGGAACCCCTTGCTGTCGCAGGCGCGAAGCCCGTTAACGTTCCATGAGATGAATTTTATCTGTGCCATGATTTCACTATGATTTCAGTTGGGGAGAAAAGGACTTGTTGTTGCGAATGACGTGCTTCTTGCGGGCCTTGTGGTGCCTGAGCAGGGAAGCCAGCAATACTATGCACGTGGCCACTGAGATGAGCAGCAGCGCAGTTCCGCCGATAAGAAGTGCTACGGACAGCTGAGAGTAGATATAGATAAGCAGGAGCGCGAATCCCAGGATTGCGCTTACGCCCTGTACGGCCACGAGTGTGGCAAGACGAGATATGAAATTATCCTTTTTCATCACCAGAATTTATTTAATTTACTGTCGTATTCCATGCCAATTTCTTTCAGTTTCGCGGTGATTATCGAGGCCTCTACACCGAGGTCGTCGCACAGCTCGGAGAGCGATGGGTACCGGTCGCGCAGCTTAGTGTTGATGAAGCTCAACAAGATAAACGGGTCGGACGGAAGAGGACAGTTCATTGTCAGTTATCGTTTGATTTTTACGAGCGCAAATTTACTCAAAATTAGACATGAATGCAACTTTTTCGGGGGGGTGATGGAGCGATACAGAAAATGGCATTGACAAGTGGCTCGTGATGTAGTAATTTTGCAGTGCGATTTGGGTTTAGTGAAAAAAGTCTTAATTTTGTGGAAATGAAAACGCCAGTATTACATAAGATGCTACCTTTCGGAGAAGAACTGCCGCACCGGTTCACATATCCGTTCTGCTACGAGCCGCACCCCCTGACACAGCTTGCCGCCGCCTGTGTGCAGAGTCACGTGGCTACGTACGATGAATGTCCCGAAGCGTTGCAGCGTGGGAAAATGCTCGGCGTTCTCGTGGTGGAGGATGAAGATGGAGAGACGGGCTACCTTGCAGCTTATTCCGGAGAGGTAGCAGGGCTTGAGAATGATGATTACTTTGTGCCGCCAATCTATGACCTGAGTCAGCCCGATGGCGAGTTCAAGAGAGGCGAAGCAGAGATTACGGCTATTAACCAGCGAATAGCCGCCCTGGAAGCAGGCAGCCGCCTGAGCGAACTGAAACAGCGACTTGATGACCTTGACGCAGACTTCGCCAAGCAAGAGACCAGATACAGAGAGAAAATGGCCGTCGACAAAGCGCACCGAGCCATGCTCAGGGCTACAGGAGAACCGACAGGCGAGGAGCAAGAAGCACTGATTCGTGAAAGCCAGTTTGAGAAAGCCGAGTTGAAGCGGATGCGCAAGGCCCACGCGGCAAGGCGAGAGCAGTTGCAACGAGAAATATCCGTTATGCGCGAGGAAATCAGCAGGCTGAAGCAGGAACGTAAACAGAGGTCGGAAGCGTTGCAGAGAAGGATATTTGAGTTGTTTGTGCTACGTAACGGGCGTGGAGAGCAGAAAAACATTTTGCGGATATTCAGCGAGCACAATGCCACATACGGAGAAAGCGGATGCAGCCTTCCGCCAGCCGGAGCCGGAGAATGCGCGGCTCCCCGACTGCTGCAATACGCATTCACGCACAACCTGAAACCCATAAGCATGGGAGAATTCTGGTGGGGGGATTCGCCGGAGTCAGAGATACGGCGACAAGGAGAGTTCTATCCGTCGTGCCACCACAAGTGCTTCCCAATCCTCAGCTATATGCTGCAAGGCATAGACGTGGAGCCCAATCCCCTTGCCGCTGAATGCGATTTGCCGCTGAGCGTGGTGTGGGAAGACGCATGGATGCAGGTGGTGGACAAGCCGGCGGGGCTTGCGTCGGTGGCGGGCAAGGCCCATAGCGACTCGGTGGAGGCGAGAGTGCGCAGAACACTTCCGGAAGCGATGGTTGCCCACCGGCTGGACCAAGCGACATCGGGGTTGCTGATAGTGGCTAAGGACAAGGAGACAGGAGCGGCCATGCAGCGAGCCTTTGAACGCGGTGATGTGAAAAAGACCTACGTGGCACTGCTACGCGGAGCCGTTGAAGCAGATGAAGGCGAGATAAGTCTGCCGCTGAACACGAACTATGCCGACCGGCCACGGCAAATAGTAGATAGAGCGCACGGCAAAGAGGCAGAGACGACATTCAGGGTGTTAAGCAGGTATGATGGTTTCACTCTGGTGGAGTTTAGGCCGCATCAGGGGCGGACGCACCAACTGCGAGTGCACTCGGCGTCGGTCAGCGGGCTGGGCGCACCGATAGCGGGAGATACACTCTATGGCGGCGGTTCGGTGCGGATACCCGATGAAATTGCCCACAAACTGAGCCGCGAGTACTCGTTCACCGAGCGGAGGACAGGCGGGATATGGCTGCAGGCGCAGGAAGTGGAATTTGTTCATCCGGTTACCGGAGCAACTATCAGGATATCGGTAGGAAATGGGGCTAAATGCGGCGACGATGACGAGAGAGGGGGAGGTGCGATTGGTTAGTAATGGAGTTTTTTGTAAATTTGCGGAAAAAATAGAGAAATGCTATGCCAGAGTCAAATTTTATAGATTATGTGAAGATACTGTGCCGCTCGGGTAAGGGCGGCGCCGGTTCTGCTCACCTTCACAGAGCCAAGTATATACCCAAAGGCGGTCCTGACGGCGGAGATGGCGGCAGAGGCGGCCACATATTTCTGAAGGGAAACCGCAACTTGTGGACGCTGATACACCTGAAGTACACTCGGCACATATTCGCGACCGACGGAGCGCCGGGCTACGAGAACACGAGCACGGGCAAGGACGGCGAGGACCGTACCATAGAAGTGCCGTGCGGGACGGCGGTGTATGACGCAGAAACTGGCGAGTTTTTGTGTGACGTTACACGTGACGGCCAGATAGTGCGCCTGCTGAAGGGTGGCCGAGGAGGGCTGGGAAACTGGCACTTCAAGACAGCGACGCGTCAGACCCCACGTTTTGCTCAGCCGGGAGAGAAAGGCGTGGAGAAGGCAGTGATACTGGAGCTGAAACTGCTGGCCGACGTGGGTCTGGTGGGATTCCCGAATGCCGGTAAATCGACGTTGCTTTCGGTGGTGAGTGCAGCCAAGCCAAAGATAGCCAACTATCCGTTCACCACGCTGGAGCCTAATCTGGGTATAGTGACATATCGCGGGCAGCAGTCGTTTGTGATGGCAGACATTCCCGGTATCATAGAGGGCGCGAGCGAAGGTAAGGGCCTGGGACTTCGTTTCCTGCGACACATAGAGCGGAATGCGGTGCTACTGTTTATGATACCGGCCGACAGTGACGACATAGTAAAAGAATACGCGGTGCTGTGCAATGAGCTGGAGACGTTCAATCCCGAACTGGTGTCGAAGCCGCGCGTGCTTGCCATCACAAAGTGTGATATGCTGGACGAAGAACTCATAGAGCAAATGAAGGCCGAACTGCCGGAGGGTGTTCAGACTGTGTTCATATCGTCGGTGGCACAGATGGGGCTGACCGAACTGAAAGATCTGCTGTGGCGCACCATAAATGATGAGCATAACCGCATCCCCGAAGACCTGGTGCAGGCCGACCTGGACGAGCGTCACCGCGTTCGCGAGGAGGACGACTTTATCTTTGCCGCCAGCGATGAAGAGACAGAAGAAGATATGCCCGATGCCGGAGGCAAGATGAGCGTGGAAGCAGAGCAGAACTGGGACGATGAGTTCTGGAAAGAGAAATACGATGACGAGGACGAAGATTTCCAAGTGGTGAACGACTCGGAAGACTGATTTTGTTATGTTATGAGATGAGGGATGTTACTGCTTGAGTATGTAACGCTTGTAGTACGAAATTATGAGAGCCGTGAGCGGCAGGGCGATGATGAGTCCTAAGAATCCCAAAATGTAGCCCCAGACCGAGAGCGAGAGGAAGATGATGGCCGGGTTAAGCCCCATCTGTTGCTTCATGATGGCCGGAACATAGACCAAGTCTTGGATGACCTGGCAGATGCAGTAGGCCAGAATGGTCCAGCCGAAGAGAGCCCAGAAACTGCCACCACTTGCCACACTCGCCACAAGGCAGAGGAAGGCCGCGATGGGAATGGAAGTGAGTTGTAGGTAGGGCACCATGTTCAGCACACCGATAAAGAGGCCGAATACGATAGCCAGCGGTAAACCTATGATATAGAACTCGATGGCGAAGGTGATGCCCACCAACAGCGAGACCATAGCCTGTCCGCGGAAATATCGGCTCATGGTGGTGGTGACATCGTTGAAAACGCCTAAGGCCGTGCGTTGGTACTGGCGTGGAATCGCGCCCTTGAAGCCCCGCTTAATCTTGTCGTAGTCGAGCATGACGAAGAACATGTAGAGCAGAATAATCAGAGAAGACGCCAACGTGAGAATGATGCTCACAGTACCGCCGACGATGCTCCATGTGCTCTGAGCGACATTGTTGAGTACGTTGGCCCACTGGTCCATGGAAAGCATGCTTGTGATGCTGTCCACATTAGTGTGCTGGCGGATTACGTTGAGCACAGAATCGGGGATGTAGGGCACTTCGAGCGAAGCCTTGGCATATTTTGCAAGCAGAGAGGCCATGTGCTTGAATTCGAGACTGAGATATGGAACTAACAGCCAAAGAACCAATCCGAGAATGCCGAAGAACATCACAAAAGAAATGAGAACGGGTATGATTCGCTTTTTCATTTTGAGTCGTCGTTGAATCCATTCCACAGAAGGCTCCAGTATGTAGGCGAGCAGACAGCCGATGAGGAACGGCAGCAGCACCCCACTCAGATAGTTAAGCACAAATACTGCGGCCACTACGCAGATGGCGGTGAAGATTATTCTCACCACACGGTCGAAGTCGTATTTCCTTGTTTCGTTTTCCATATTATAAGTCTTGATAAATGAAGGTATAGCGGTGTAAAGGTAATAATTTTCAGCCGAACGTACAAGAAGTTTTGCGGCGATGCAGGCAGCGGCGGCCATGGCTGGTCAGAATAGAGAGAGCGGCTTGAACAGAGTGAATGACCGGCGGTGGTGAGGCGTGACACCGTGAGCCTCGATAGCGGCATAGTGTTCGGCGGTGGGGTATCCCTTGTTTCGGTCCCATCCATAGAGCGGGAAGTCGCGGTGAATCTTAGCCATGAACTCGTCGCGGTGAGTCTTTGCGAGAATAGAAGCGGCGGCAATACTCATCATCTTACCATCGCCCTTGACGATGGTGGTGTATGGGATGTCGTGGTAAGGTTTGAAGCGGTTTCCGTCGACAAGAATAGCCTGCGGGTGGATGGAGAGCGCGTCGAGAGCGCGGTGCATGGCGAGAATGGAAGCGTTGAGGATATTAATCTCGTCGATTTCATGAGGGCTGACCATAGCCACTGCCCAACTTAGCGCTTCGGCCTCGATGACAGCTCGAAGTTCGTTTCGTCGGTGCTCGGAGAGTTGCTTACTGTCGTTGATGAGTTCGTTGCTGAAATCAGGCGGAAGAATCACCGCCGCGGCGCAGACCGGTCCGGCGAGACATCCCCGTCCGGCCTCGTCGCATCCGGCCTCGATACGTCCCTGTTGTAAATAAGGAGAGAGCATTGCAGAAGTAGATGTTATGTAAGAAGAAAAAATAAGCTGCTCGCCTCTGAGAGGGGAACAGCTTCAAACTTTCGTTTACTGTGTGGATTACTCAGCAGCGGGAGCCTCAACAGCAGCGGGAGCCTCAACGGCAGCAGCAGTGTCAGCGGCAACAGCGTTTGTATCAACAACTTCTGTAGTGTCAACAGTGTCAGTAGTAGCCTCAGCCTTTTCTGCGTTGTTGCAAGAGAAGAAAGATACGCTGAATACAACAGCAAGTAATAAAACTAACTTTTTCATTTTAATAATACTTTAAATAATAAAACAATAATTTCCTAATTCAAAACCGGTGCAAATTTATATCAAAAATTTGATATGCAAACAATTTTTTGAAATTATTTCGAAATGTTGCGTGCAAATTTTTGCATAAAAATATGCGAAGGCGCGTTTTTTGAGGGTGTAAGTAGCTGTAGTATAGGCTAATGAGGTGTGGGTAACGAAAATGAAGTCGTTGTGTTAAAAAACATTTTCGGGGCATATAAAATTACCGGAACACACACACTTACTTATACAAGAAACGTTTGATGCTACGCTTAGGAGTCTTCTCAAATTCGTTTGCAATAATCTCGATGGATGAAATGCGCTCGTAGGGGGCTACGAGAGTATTAAGTTCGGCGCGAACCTTTTCCATGAGTTCGGGGAGTTGGTCTTGAGTGATTCCCAAGTGGTCCATCGCGTCGAAATCGGGATAAACGAGAGCCACGAGACGCTTGTCGCGCTCAACGACGAGACTTTCGTTCACATAGAGCATATTGTTGAGTTTAGACTCTATCTCCTCGGGGTAGATGTTCTGCCCGTTGGCACTGAGGAGCATGGTCTTGAGCCGGCCCTTGATGAAAAGCGTTCCGTCGGCGCTCATGGTGCCCATGTCGCCGGTGTGCAGCCATCCGTCGTCGTGGAGCACCTTGTCGGTGGCTTCATAGTTGTGGAAGTATCCTTTCATCACGTTCTCTCCGCGGACGCAAATTTCGCCCGGAATGTTCTCGGGGTCATCGCTGATAATCTTACATTCCATGATACCCGGGAGGACGCGTCCGCTACTGTGGAGCACGAACTCACGCCAGGGCGTGTGGCTCACAAGCGGAGCACACTCAGTCATGCCGTATCCCACGGTGAACGGGAACTTGATTTTGTAGAGAAATTCCTCAACTTCGGCATTGAACGGAGCGCCTCCCACGATAATTTCCTCGAATCGGCCACCAAAGGCATCGATGAGGCGCTTGCGAATCTGGTCGTAGATACGCCGGTCGAGGTAAGGAACAGCCAGCGCCCATCGTAGCATACCTCTGCTAATCATGGGGACAATCATCTTAGTGTAGATCTTTTCCAGAACCAGAGGCACAGTAATCACCAAATCGGGCTTAATCTCGCCCATGGCTTTTACCAGCACCTTAGGCGAGGGGATGCGTCCGAGCAGCGTGATGTGTGAGCCCACGGCCAGCGGCGTGAGCATGTCGAAAGCGCATCCGTAGGCATGAGCGAGCGGTAGGAAAGAGACACACTTGGTGCCCTTGCGGTGGAGTTGAGAATTGATGCCATAGACAACGTTACCGCAGAGGTTGTTACCGGTGAGCATCACGCCCTTGCTGAACCCAGTGGTTCCGGAAGTGTAGTTGATTTCGATGAGTTGGTCACCTGAGATTTCAGGATAAATCACGTCTTCGGCACTAAATCCCTTGGGGTACTCCTTGTTGAAGATGTTTTGGATTTGCTCAGCCATGTGCGTAATGTTCTCGCCTTCCTTTTGAATAATGGGTCGCAGGTTGTCGAGCGAGATAACACCGAGAACGTGCTTAAGGCCATCAAAGTCGAGCGTTTCCCAGATGGTGTTGCTCACGAAGAGCAGTTTAGCCTCAGAGTGATTGATGATGTGCTGCGCGTCGTTAGGGTTAAATTCCTGGAGGATGGGCACAATCACGGCTCCGTAAGTGATGGTGGCGATGAAAGTTACGACCCATTGTGGCGTGTTCTTGCCAATGAGAGCGATTTTGTCGCCTTTCTTTATGCCAGTCTCTCTGAAAAACAGGTGAGTTTTTGCAATTTCGGCCGCGAACTGTCCATAAGAGAGAGTGATTTTAGAATTATAGTCGCTAAGAGCGGGAAGTTCCCAGTTATCCTTGAAACTCTGCTCGTAAATTTTGATGATATTTTCTTTAAGCATTGATAAAATAAATTAAGAGTGAAAGAAAGCACCTGCTAAAAGGTTTACAGATTATTTCTTGAGTCGAAGCACCATAGCTGCGCGTGCGGGTAGATAGAGTTTGAGCCATCCCAGTCCCTCCTTGTCGTAGAGCGGGTCGGGGCTTGTGAAGTGCTCAACGCTCTCGTCGATGTTGCCGTAACCGCCAAACTCCGGCTGGTCGCTGTCCAAGACACCGACGTATTTCCCTGCCGGGGCGAGGAATCCGTAGTCGGAGAAGGAGTGAGTGGGATTGAAGTTGAACACGAATACGAGGTCGCCGCGCATGAAAGCGAGCACTTGGTCGTCGTCCTTGTCCCACAACTTGCGCACCGGGAGGCTTTCGAATCGACGTTTGCCCCCCACGAGGTGCATAATCTGCGAGTCAAAAGCATTGAGGAATCGATACTTGAGGTCTTCGCGGTCCACGAGGTCCCACTGTCGGCGCGCATATTTGTAGCCCCACCCGTTGCCCTGTCGCGGGAAGTCGATCCATTCAGGGTGTCCCCATTCGTTGCCCATGAAGTTGAGGTATCCGCCGTTGATAGTAGCGAGAGTGACCAGACGTATAATCTTGTGCAGGGCCAAACCACGAGCCACCACATCGTTGTCGTCGCCCACCATCATGTGCCAGTACATTTCCTTGTCGATAAGTCGGAAGATTATGGTCTTGTCGCCCACGAGAGCCTGGTCGTGGCTTTCGGCGTAACTGATGGTTTTCTCGTCGGCGCGGCGGTTAGTGAGTTCCCAGAAGATGGAAGACGGCTTCCAGTCCTCGTCCTTAGCCTCCTTAATGGTTTTAATCCAGAAATCGGGGATGCCCATTGCCATTCGGTAGTCGAATCCCATGCCGCCGTCTTTCACTTTCCTAGCGAGGCCGGGCATACCGCTCATTTCCTCGGCGATGGTGATGGCGTGAGGATTAATTTCGTGGATCAGTTTATTGGCCAGCGTGAGATAAGTGATGGCGTTAGTGTCCTGGTTTCCGTTGTAGTAGTCGTCGTAGCTGCCGAAGGCCTGTCCGAGACCGTGGTTATAATAGAGCATGGAGGTGACTCCGTCGAAGCGGAAGCCGTCGAAACGGAATTCCTCGAGCCAGTACTTGCAGTTAGAGAGCAGGAAATTGATGACCTGGTCCTTGCCGTAGTCGAAGCAAAGTGAGTCCCAAGCCGGGTGCTCGCGTTTGCCGTCGCCGTAGAAATAGAGGTCGGGAGTGCCGTCGAATCGTCCAAGACCCTCCACTTCGTTTTTCACGGCGTGCGAGTGCACAATGTCCATGATGACGGCGATTCCCATGGAGTGAGCGTCGTCGATGAGGTGTTTCAGTTCCTCGGGTGTGCCGAAGCGGCTTGACGGGGCGAAGAAACTGGACACGTGGTAGCCGAAAGAGCCGTAATAGGGGTGCTCCTGAATGGCCATTATCTGGATTGCGTTATATCCGCCGGCAGCGATGCGGGGCAGGATGTTAACGCGAAATTCCTCGTAGGTTCCCACGGCCTCCTTGTTTTGAGCCATGCCTATGTGGCACTCGTAGATGAGGAGCGGGTGGGTGCGCGGCTTGAAGTCGCTGACGCGGAAACGATAGGGCTCCGGATTCCAAACCTGAGCTGAGAAGATGCCTGTTTTGTCGTCCTGAACGACGCGCCGGGCGTATGCGGGGATTCGTTCGCCCCAACCACCATTCCAGTGGATGTGGAGTTTGAAAAGTTGGCCATGCTGCAGAGCATGAGGCGGAAGGGAGAGTTCCCAGTTGCCGTCGTTAGTGGGCTTGAGTTTGAACGGGTCGCATTCGGTCCAACTGTTCATGTCGCCCACCATATAAATCTTAGTGGCATTAGGAGCCCATTCGCGCAGAATCCACCGACCGTTCTTGGCTCGGTGCAGCCCGTAGTAGTTATGCGCGTTGGCAAAGTCGCGTAGCGAGCCGTCGCCAGCCAGTTGCTTTTCTTTTCTGATAGCCTCTTCGTAACGCCCGCTGATGGCTTCGCTAAACGGTTTGAGCCAAGGGTCGTCTTTAATTATTTTCAGAGTTTTTTTTGTAGCCATAGTCTTGATAAAAATTTTGATATGGAACTATGAGCCAAAGTTACAAATAATTGGCGTGATGTGAAAGAGTTTACTGAAAAATCCCGAAACGGTTTGAGTAAAAACATGTCTGTCAGGATAATGGGGCATTAGCCGTTGAATCAGTCATGACGCTGAATCCGGTCCCATGAGTCGATGCCGATAACCTTGAGGTAGGGGGCGAACACCTCGTTTTCGCGTTCGGTGCCTGCTGCAGCCCATACGTACCATACCGGTTTGCGCTGATAGTGGAGTGAAGGGTTGTCGCTGTCGGGGTATCTGCGCAGACCCAGCAGAAGGGGCTGCGACTTGGAGTCGTTCCATGCGAACCACTGAACGCCGTCGATTTCGGGCATCAGGCTCACACGTTTCCAAAGGTATGCCGCGGCGGCGGCCTGGAGTTGCAGGTCGGCCTCATCGTAAGTGGGAGAGACGAATCCCTGCTCGTTGAGGTGGCAGATACGCTTGGTTTTCCCCTTGTAGAGGTTTTGCTTGGCCGTGAGCCAATGGCAGAGGACCTCCAGATTCATGGGGGTGATGTAGTTAGTGCTATTTGAGAATGATATGTTCTTTTTAGTCTCAGGGTCGGATGTCTCGAGCCAGAACTGAGGTTTTTTCATTCGTAGGGAGTATGGGTGGTAGCCAATTCCCCACCAGAAGTCGCCCTCAAGGTGCGAGTATTTAACGAGACGGTCCATCATGTTACGTGCGGGATAGTCGGCTCCGGAGATGGTCTTCTTGGCCCAGCAGTGCTCAAAGCATCCCAGGACGGCGGCAGTCTGGTCGTATTGCCGTAGGATATTGTAAACCAGTCGCATGGAGCGGATGTAGGTGTCGGTGTAGATGGCCTCGGAAACATCGGGGCCCATGTTGCACCACATCTTGCCGGCGTTCACCTCGTTGTGTATGCACCAGTGTTGCACACGTCCATTCTCATCGCGGCTGTAGCGGCTGGTGAGGAACTGGATGATAGCCGCGTAGGCGTTCATTCCCTCGAACGAAGAAAGATTGGGCATATACTGATTAGCCGGTCCGGCATCAGGATAAACGAGTATCGGAACGATTGCCGGGTCGGTGGCGGAGGCCGGAACGCCGAGTTCGATGTAAACCGAGAGTTGCATTCCGTTCGTGTTGTAGGTTTGGAAAAGTTCGTCGAATTCGGCTACTTTGGCTCCGCTGACGTAGTAGGTTCGGCCACCGTAGGGCAGTGGAATGGCAGGCATGTCGGTGTCGCGTATTCGAGTGACCTTTGGTGTGGTCATGAGCCACTCCAGCAGATTGAGTGTGTTGGCCTCAGTTCCGCAGTGCAAGTCGCTCGGGTCGAATGCACCGTCGAATTCAGAGATGGCCATGCCCAAGACACCTTTCTTATTGGCAGCGGGGACAGGAGCCGGAGAGGCGATGGGTGTGACGTCGTCGGCATAGCGAGCGTGAGACAGCAACTCGTGCTTATCGCCGTGAGGCTTCACAATGGCCCAACGAGAGAGCAGTCGGTCGTAACTG
This sequence comes from uncultured Porphyromonadaceae bacterium, assembly GCA_937892215.1. Taxonomy (GTDB): domain Bacteria; phylum Bacteroidota; class Bacteroidia; order Bacteroidales; family Muribaculaceae; genus Sodaliphilus. The sequence goes on along the minus strand of CALAVE010000040.1, from coordinate 14,832 downwards.
AAGCCGTCGCGGTCATTCACGAACCGGTCCAGAGAGATGGAGAAGTCGCCTCTTGAGATTTCGCTGACGTTGGTGAAAGACTGAATCTCAGTGATTTCCTCGTGCGGCATGATTTCCGCCAGCAGGCATCCGCCGTCGTCGGCATGACCACGAATAGTAACCTTTTGTTTATCGACGGAAACCGAAGTGATGTGAGAGTTGAACTCAGCGTTAAGGTAGGCGTCGATGCGTTCGGATTTCTTTCGGCGGAACGCGGTTTCGGCGCATTTTTGTCGGAAGAGTTCCAACTCCTGCTCATTGCGCTCAGTGATGCAGAGATTCCGAATGCTTATATCCTTGTCCGGCTCGTTACCCCAGTCGAGGGCCAGTACGAAAGCGACCGAATCGACAGGGTGGTTGGCCCAGTTGAATTTCATCCTGTATTCGTCAATTACGAGCCTAATGGTTTTCCATTCGCCGTTAGAGGTGGGTTCCAGGTCGGGAACGTCGTTCCTGGTGGAATGTGCTTCGGAAATTATGTCGATAACAGTGTCGGGGTGAAGTTGGCGCTCAAGGAAAAAGAATTGCGGGAGCCTAACACCGGTGGAACTTTTGTAGTCGAACGTGAGCACGCAGTGATTGCCGGGTATGGAGCGGTTGTAACGCGTGGCGGTGTAGGTGCGGGCATCGTTGCCTGTGGTGACGATGTCCCAGGCATGGCCTATGCTGTCGTAGCGGTAGGTCACCATCTGGTAGTAAGATGTGTCGATGCTGAGAATGGTTTTTTCAATCTCAGGGTCTTGGCACACTTGGAGAGCAGAGAGCACTCCTGCCGGCTGCCGAGCGCAGCCAATAGTGATTATGGACAAGAGAGAAGCAACGGCGATGAGAGGGTTAATCCGGATCATTGTTTTATAGGATTATGTGTTATTGTTTTAGTTAAAAGCAAATGTCCACGAATTTATGTGGACATTTGCTGAAACCGAGTTATTATAAATTAATCAATAAACATTTTTAAAGATGTTGTCCCACGAGTCAACGCCTAAATCAGAGAGATAGGTTTGGAAGGCTTTTTCCTCGTTGGCCGAACCGGCGATACGCCAAACGTTCCAAACGGTTTTTCTTCCGTAAGGCTGAGCCTCATCGTCGGGGTAGCGTCTCAGTCCGATTCTCAGTCCGAACTCTTTGCGCTGGTCGGCGTGTGCATGCCATGCAGCACCCTTGATGGCGCTGAGTCGGCTCACCTTGACCCAGAACCAAGCGGCGCCGGCGGCTTGCAGACGGAGGTCGGTGTTACTGTATGAGGGAGAATTGGTGCCCTGCTCGGTGCAGAATACACGTCTCATCTCACCCTTATACATATTTTCAGGTTGCTCAGCCCAGTACTGGAGAACCTCCAGGTTGTTCATGGTGATTTGCGGAGTGGTCGCGGCTTGATAAGTGGCTTTGCTACCGTCCTTGGACCAGAACTGGGGTACGTTGAGGTTAGATGGATATGGGTGATAACTCAAGCCCCAGGGCCAATCGCCTTCCACCTTGCTGACTTGTAACATCTGGTCCACCATGAGTTTGCCGGGATATTCACCGGCGGGAGCCTTGTTCCAGTGGTGGGTAAGCGTGATGCCGGTACTAATGTTCTGGTTGTACTGGCGAATGATGTTGTAAACGAGGTGCATAGACTTCATGTAGTAGTCCATGAAGAAGCCTTCCGGAGGGTTGTGTCCCATGTTGCACCACTGGTCGGGGGCATTTACCTCGTTGTGGATATAGTAGTTCATGATTAAGTCGCCCCAGTGCATACCAATCCAAGTCATGAAAGCGGCATAGGCATTGACAGCGGCAGGGGTCTCAACATTGAACGCGCACTGGTATCCGGCGTTGCAGTCGGGGTGGCGAACGATGGGGTCAATTTCCGAATCACGCGTGTAATCCTCTGGATAGCACTGGATGTAGGTATTGACCTGCATGCCACGGGAGTGGTAGGCATCTACGATACGCTGCACCTCCTTAGTCTGCGGCCCGCTCATGATGTGTTTGTGTCCACCATAGATGAATTCCTCGTCGGTTGCTGTTATAACCTTGGTCTGAACCATCTGGTTAATGATGATACCGAATACACCGTAGCCAACCCCCAATGCATCGATGTCAACTACACCGTCGGGGAACTTCGTCGTACCTAAACCAAGCACGCCCTTCTTATTTGGAGCCTCGATGTAAGGCGGACTTGCGATGGGAGCCACGTCGTCGGCATAACGGGCGTGCGAGTCGAGCGTGTCTTTACCTTCGACATTCTTGATTACGGCCCAGCGCGAGAGCAGACGGTCGTAGTTGAATCCGTCGCGATCCACGTATCGGTCGAGCGTTACGGAGAAGTTACCGCTGCTGATTGAAGTCTTTCGGTCGGCCGGGAATGTTGTCTTAACCTCGGTGGGGTTGTCGTAAGGCGTTATGTCGGCCAGAGCGAAGGAGCCGTTACCGGCTGCAGTACCCGTGATGATTACCTTATCGGTAGTAACCTCCACGTGAGAGACCTTAGAAGGATAGTTCCCATAGAGGTATTTGAGGTAGTTCTCGGAAATGGCGGCCTTGACGGAATCCCTGTTGAGTTGTCGTTCGTGCTCAAGCATCTCTTCATCGTTGAGTCCGCGAAGTTTGAGGTTGCGAATTTTAAGCGTACGGTCCTTTTCGGTACCCCAGTCGAAGCGGATGAGCTGTCCTTTCTTTCCCCAATCGAACTGCTTGCGATAGCGTGTGATGTCCACGGTAACCTTTGTCCATTCGTAGGCCTTAGGCAATCCTTTCATCTGCACCTCTGTGGTGTAAGGCGGCGCGAAGTACATACCCCAAGCCCAGAGGTCGTTGTCGAGTTGGTATTCAAACTCCAGGATGCAAGAATCCTCGGGCAAAGTACCAATCAAGGTGGTGGTGGTGATGTAGGGGTTAGTTCCAGTGAGAGCCATAGTGTAAATGCCGGACCCCTTGTTGAGTGACACGGTCATGTCGTGAGCGGTTACCTCGTCTAAAGCGATTTCAGCCGACTTAACCACCGGGATGGGTGGATTGACTTCCATCCACGACTGAGTGTCGTTGCACGAATAGGCCATGAAAGCCAAAACGGCAAGTAACATTAACTTGAATTTCAATAAGTGTCTCATAAAGTCTGTTATATAGTTTAAGTTTTTGTCTTTAATTTCCATGATGTATGGCTATGCTAATCGTAACGCTTTGATTGATAGCCACAAAAAGAGCATGCCCTTGAAACCGGAGTGCCCACTTACGTAATTTTAGTGCAATATTACGAAATATTTGTGGTTTTTGCAAAAAAATATTTCGCAAACACCGCAAACTTGTTATGGCAAATCAGATGAGCGATGAAGAAATTGGAGCATTTTTTCATGATTATCTTGCTACGGGAGTAAAAAACACGTATTTTTGTATCACAGAATAAACGAATACACTTATGATAGAAATTATTATTGCTGTAGTAGCGGTGCTGATAGGGTTCGCACTGGGTTACCTCCTCTCGAACAACGGGAAGAGCGGCCTGACCACGCAGAACCAGATGCTTAGCGCCGATAAAGATAGGCTGGAGTCGGAACTGGAGAAAAGTCGCGAGGAATACAAAGCGCTGACCGATGAGCGTGCGACATATCTTTCGCAAGTGGTGTCGCTGGAATCACAGTTACAGATGACGGTAGAAAACGCGCAGAGCGTGCGCGAGGAGTTGGAGCAACAGTTGCAGGAACTCAAAACCGATAATCAGAAGCGACTGGACGAGATGAAGGCCGACCATGAGAAACGTCTGGCCGAGCAGCGCGAGACGCAGAGTGCCCAACTACAGGAGCAACTGAAACTTGTGACGGAGCAGATGAATACGGCAACTCAGCAGTTTCTGAAGCAGCGCAGCGAGGAACTCACCAACGTGAATAGAGAGCAACTGGGCAACATCCTCACACCGCTGCAGGAAAACATAAAGCAGATGCGAGAGGCGGTGGAGAAGAGCGACCGCGAGCAGTTGCAGACCATGACCCGACTCGACACAGCCATCAAGGAGAACCTGAAAAGCGCTCAGGAAGTGGGCGAGCGCGCCGACCGTCTGGCCCAGGCGCTGGTGGGCGACAACAAGAAACAGGGCGACTTCGGAGAGATGAAACTGCGCCAGTTGCTGGAGAACATGGGCCTTGAGGAAGGCGTTCAGTTTGAGGAGCAGGTGACACTGCGTGACGAGAATGGCATGGTGATAAACACAGACGCTAAGTACAGGCCCGACGTGATACTCCATTTTCCCGACAACAGAGACCTTATAATAGATTCCAAGATGTCGCTCACGGCCTACGAACAATATTTCAACGCCGACACAGACGAGCAGAAAGAGCGTGCGCTGAAGGACCACTTAGCCAGCGTGAAGCAGCATGTGAAGGAACTGGCGGCAAAGGGTTATCAGAATCAGGTGCGTAACGGCAAGAACCATCTGGACTTCGTGGTGATGTATATGTTTAACGAAAGCGCGCTTCAACTCGCGCTGGCGCAAGACCGGCGACTGTGGCAAGAGGCATTTGAGTCCGGGGTGATGATAGTGTCGCCGCAGAACATGTATGCCCTGCTTCGCGTGCTGGAATTCACATGGAAGCAAGACAGGCAAGTAAAGAACCAGCGTGACATGATGGAGGCGGCAAATGATGTGGTGGAGCGCGTGCAGATGTTTTATGAGCGTTTCAGCAAGGTGAAAGACGCGCTCAGGAAGACCACCGATGCCTTCAGTGAACTGGAAAAAACGACGTCGCCGTCGGGGCGTAGCATAGTGGTGTCGGCTCGGAAACTGCTGAAATACGGTGCGAAAGAGAGCACCAAGCATAGCCAACTTCCACGCGAAGACAATGAAGACATACCGCTGCTTGATGCAGGAGAAAGCAAAAATTAGAGGGAAGTGCGATTCATTAACCTTATGTGACTAATTATGAGAAAGAAACTTTATGCCATAATAGAGCCAAAATACAATGGCAAAGACAACCGCTATTCGCGAATCTATGACTGGGTTATGCTCGTGGCCATAACGCTGAGCGTGGTTCCGCTCATGTTCAGGGAGCAACCCAGACTGTTCTACTATTTCGACGTATTCTCGTGCACTGTTTTTATTATAGACTATCTGCTCAGGTGGCTTACAGCCGACTTTAGGGGTAAAAAAGGCGGCGTGTGGGCGTTTGTGCTCTATCCGTTCACTATAATGGCCATAATAGATTTGCTGTCGATACTGCCATCGTTCAAGTTGATAAGCGAGGCATTCAAGATGACGCGATTCGTGCGCCTGCTGAAGGTGATAAGAGTGGTGAAAGTGATACGCTATTTTGAGCCGCTGGAAATGATAATGGTCGTGATGCGGAAACAGCGAGTGCTACTGCTGACAGTGCTGGCAATCTCTGTCTTCTACGTTTTTGTGACCGCACTAATAATGTTCAACGCCGAGGAGCAGGTGAATCCCGAGACGGGTCACTTCCTGTTTGCCACGTTCTTCGACGCGTTCTACTGGGCGGCGTGTACCTTAACCACGGTGGGTTATGGCGATATCTATCCCATCTCATCCACAGGGCGTGTGATAAGCATCTTGTCGATGCTGATGGGAATTGCCATCATAGCGTTGCCGTCGGGTATCATTACAGCCGGTTATATGGAAGAAATGCGTGAGAGGCGTATAAATAGCAAAAAAGCCACAAGGTCCAACAAGGATTTGGGAAATTAAGAGTATTTTGCCGTGGCATGAAGTTGGTGTGATTTGCATTAATGGCGGGAAATTAGTAAGTTTGCAGTTGATGGACATAAACGATATCTTTTCAGCCTCCGGTCAACTCTGCCGAGGCATAGCCGGTGTGAGTGACTTTTTGTGGACCTATGTTCTCATAGCGGCACTGCTGTGTTGCGGTTTGTACTTCACGGTTCGCACCGGTTTTATGCAGTTTCGCATGGTGGGTGAGATGTTTCGGTTGTTGACACGTTCGGGCGCGAAGCACGACGGAAAGCATTACGTATCATCGTTTCAGGCGTTTACCATGTCGCTCGGTTCGGCCGTTGGTACGGGCAATCTGGCCGGAGTGGCCACGGCGATAACCATAGGCGGTCCAGGGTCGGTGTTCTGGATGTGGGTGATAGCGCTGATAGGGGCATCGACTTCGTTTGTGGAGACTTCACTTGCACAGTTGTTTAAGCGCCGGTCGGACGACGGATTCATAGGCGGTCCGGCATATTACATCCTGTACGGACTGCGCAAGCGCTGGCTTGCCGCCACCTTCGCGGTGCTAATGACAATCACCTTCGGGCTTTCCTATAATTCGATACAGAGTAATACCATCTGCGCGGCTATGGACGGCGCATTCGGGCTGAACCGCGCGATAGTGGGAGCGGTGCTGGCCCTGCTGGCCAGCGTGATAGTGTTTGGCGGCATAAAGCGTATTGCTCACGCGTGTTCGGTGATGGTGCCATTCATGGCCATAGGCTATATAGTGGTGACTGTGCTGGTGCTTGTAATTAACTATGACCAGATACCCGGGATGTTTGTGCTGATAGTGAAGAGCGCGTTCGGGGTGGAGCAAGTGTCGGGCGGCGCTTTGGGGATGGCAGTCCTTGCCGGAGTGAAGCGCGGCCTGTTCAGCAACGAGGCCGGCGAAGGCTCGGCCCCGAATGTGGCCGCAACGGCCAGTGTAAGCCATCCGGCGAAGCAGGGTCTGATGCAGTCGCTTGCGGTGTTTACCGACACCCTTGTGGTGTGCACGTGCACGGCCTTTATAATCCTGCTGAGCGGGCTTTACACGACCACCGACCTGAACGGCATAGAACTGACCCAGAGCGCGCTGAATCACCACGTGGGAAATGCCGGAACCGTGCTGATAGCAGTGGCGATATTTTTCTTCGCATTCAGCAGTATAATAGCCAATTACTACTATGGAGAGGCAAATATCCGATTCCTGACAAAGAAACGTTGGGTGGTGGATGTTTTCCGCCTGCTATCCGGAGCGGTGATGGTGATGTTTGGAGCGGTAGCCAGTCTGGACATCGTGTGGAACATAGGCGATGTGTGCATGGCGCTACTGACAATCTGCAACTTAGTGGCCCTTGCCGGGCTATGCCGTTATGCATTCATCTTGCTGAAAGATTACCGAAGCCAGCGCAAGTCGGGCGAGAGCGAGCCCGTGTTCCGAGGAGAGACGATTCCCGAAATCAAGGACGAAATAGTGTGGTAGGGCGGAGGATGGAAAAAGCTTGAAAAAAGATAGAAAAGATGATAATTATGAGAAATATAGCAAGAATAAGATTACTGTCGGTTCTGCTGCTTGTGGCAATGGCCCAAGTGAGCCAGACCACTGTAGCAGTGAATGTTCATTACTTTTTCCTCTCGGAGCCGGGCAAGGTGTTTCCACTGCTGACATCGCAGATGAAGAACGGCTTGCTACAGTACCACAGAGCCGCCGACAAGGCGACACGCGTAGATAACACGATAGGCGGTGAGACAGCATTAGAGTATTCCGACAGCGTGTATCTGCGGGTGCGTTCAAGCGAGGCAAAGACTGTGGAAATACGGATGTTCTTTCCCTCGAAGCGCGACACTGTGCTTGCAGTGATAGCGACCTACCTGCTGCCGTCGGCCGACAGCAAAATCACCTTCTACGACTCGGAGTGGCGCGAAGTAGAGGCGAAGCGATACATCAACCTGCTGGGGCCGGAAGGCTTTTTGGTGAAGGGCACGCCGAAGGAGATAGAGGAAGAAATGAAGGATAAAGTTCCGTTCGGCATGATGAAACTGGAATTCAAGGGCGACAAGCATGACGTGATAGTGGCGGAGCCGTCGCTCAAGACCTTCCTGACAGAAGACGACTATAACCGCTTGAAGCCATACCTGAATGAGAAAGTGTATTATACCCTGAACGGCAAGAAGTTCACGTTATCAAAACAGTATCTGAAATGAGCACGCAACAGGATTTGTTCCAGACAGTGGAGCCAATATCACTGCTGGATTTCAATAGCAGGATAAAGGCACTGGTGAACTCGCCGACGGTGCAAAACTGCTGGATAAAGGCAGAAACGAGCGACGTGCAAGTGAGGACCCACTGCTACATGGAACTTGTGCAGAAAAACGACCGCGGTGATATCGTGGCCCGCATAGGTGCGATAATATGGGGAAATGTGTTTCAGGCGCTAAATGCCAAGTTTGAGGCGGTTACGGGGCAGAAAATTGCCACAGGGCTGAGCGTGATGGTACGCGTGAGTGCCAGTTTCAATGAGAAATTCGGGCTGAAAGTGGTGGTGAGCGATATCAATCCCGAATTCACCCTTGGCGACATGATTCGCCAGCGATTGGAGATAATACGGAAACTTGAGGCTGAGGGGCTTACGGAACTGAACCGGCAGATAGAAATGGTGCCTGTTCCGCAGCGAATAGCGGTGATTTCGGCAACAGGAGCGGCCGGTTACGGCGACTTCACCAACCAACTTAACGGCAACCAGTATGGAGTAAAGTTCTACACGGCACTGTTCTCGGCGAGTATGCAGGGCGCGAACACCGTGCCCAGTGTAATGGCGGCACTGGACCGGATAGAGACCCACAGCGAGCATCTGGATTGCGTGGTAATAATCCGCGGCGGCGGTTCGACGAGTGATCTGAACTCGTTTGATAACTATGAACTTGCGGCGAGAGTGGCGAGGTGCGCGTTGCCGGTGATAGTGGGAATAGGTCATGAGCGCGACGAGACCGTGCTGGACTACGTGGCCGGAGTGCGCGTGAAGACCCCCACGGCAGCCGCCGAGTACCTGATTAATCGCGGCGTAGCGGCACTGGCCCGCCTTGGTGAACTGACCACAGCCGTGACAACTACGGCAAAGGATATGGTGGCAAGAGCCACTGAGCAGTTAAAATATTACGGAGATTTCATACCGCTATCGGCCAAGAGAGTGATAGAGACGTCGCGCCTGAGTATAGACAATGCGGCCACCGCCATTCCGCTGTGTGTGAAGGGAAGAATAGAGGCAGAGTCGCTGCGTCTGAGCCATTGTAGGGACATCGTACGCGTGTCGGCGCAGCAACGACTAAGCAACGAGCAAACGCGGTTGCAGAGCTGGGCCGACAAACTGGAAATACTGTCGCCGCGCAACATACTGAACCGCGGCTTCGCGCTGGCGATGCGCAACGGAGAGTTTGTGACCGACCCGAGTCAGATAAAAGCAGGCGACAATGTGACCATTCATCTGAAGGCCGGGAAGGTGCGGACTACGGTAAATGAAGTAATAAGCAATAACACAAAGTGATATGAGCAAAGAAGAGACAAAAGACCTGACTTATGCGCAGGCGTCGGGCGAACTGGAGCAGATAGTCCAAAAGATGCAAAGTCCCGAGTGCGGCATAGACGAACTGAGTGAACTGACCAAGCGAGCAAAAGAGTTGCTGGAACTGTGTCGGAAGAAACTGACCGCTACCGATGAAGAGGTGAAAAAGATACTCGACTCGATGAGTGACTAATAAGCATAGAGGGAAGGACAGTTAGCGCCCCATAATGTACTTGCTGAACGGAAGCAAGTAAACCACACGCATGACGGCATAGCACAGCGTGAAAGCGATGGCCGCGCATAGCAGTCCGTCGGCGAGCCACGGCAGCGACTGGAAGTAGGGGCGCGTGAGCGGCCAGACCAGTTCGCGCAGCACCAGCATGTGAGCCAGATAGATTCCGAACGTGCAGATGGAAATACCCGTCATGGCTTTGGAGAAGAGATGGCGGCCATGGGTGTTGTAGGACTCCGGTGAAAAATGTCTCACGACAGAGAAGATGAGCGTGGCAATCATGATGTCGTTAATACTGACGTCGCTGGTGACGGCGCCAAGCGCTTCCTGATAAGAGACCCCGAAGTGCGACTGGACAGTGAATTCGAACAGCGGCATAACGACGATGCCAAAAGTGAAGGCCAACGCGAATTTCCACCAGTGCTCACGAGTGAAGACAGGCAGCGGGTACTGATGAAGGTAATAGCCGAGCAGAACATATCCATAGACATTGGCGAAAGCGCCGAACATATTGTGCGTGAGTTGGTTCTGACCTATGAAAATGCCGTGCTGATAGGGTATGAAAGAGGATATTACCCAAAGTGCCAGCAGATATTCCACGCCACGTTTTCCAATGGCATGGATACACTTAGACATCACGGGTAACACGCAGTAAATCACGATAGTGACATAGACGAACCACAGTGCGCCCTCCACAGGTGTGAAGAAGATGGATAAGAGGAACTTAGGCGTGAAAGAGCCATTGAACCACCTCGCAATGAGATAGGCCACACTCCAGACGGCGAGCGGAATGACCACCGCCTTCACTCGTCGCGGAATGAACTCGCGGGCACTCTTTTTCACCGGGAGTATCAGCGCTCCGGTGAGCATGAAGAACAACTTGCTGCAAACGGTGACAAGGACGATGTAGAAGCAATAGGTGGTGGAAGGCGTGTCGTAATACTCGCTGAAGCGCACCATGGGCGCATGGAGCAAGATAACAAGCAGGCATGAAATGACCCTTACCGTGTCGAGGTAAGGAATACGTTTCTTCATTTTGTCGCTTGAAATCATGCCCTTTAAGAGTGTTCTAAAAATTTATAAAAGAAACAATGAAAATTTGTGCAAAAATACATCATTTTCCCCTAATAGCCAAGTTTGAGCGGCCAATAACCGCCTTGCTGAGCGGCGTGAGATTGATAATGCGCATGATGGCATAGGTGATGACAAAAGTGATGCCGGCGGTGATAAATCCAAGCACCACAGTGTACTGAATGTCGGGAAGATAATGAATCATGAACGGCCATACCACCTGGCGCATGATGAGCATGTGACCCAGATAGATGCCGTAGGTGCAGATGGAAATCCGCGAGAGGATGAGGCAGAAACGGTGAGGTTTCCCGTCGGAGTAACTTGCCGGGGCGAAGTGCTGCACCACTGAGAACAGGAGAGTGCCCATAGCGAGGGCGTTAATGCTCACGTCGCTGGTGACGGCCCCGATGGCCTGAGCGTAGGAAATGCCGAAATGCGGCTGCACGATGAACTCGAACAGCGGCATAACGACGATGCCAAAAGTGAAAGCCAATGCGAATTTCCACCAGTGACGCTTGGTGAAAAGCGGCAGCGGATGGTTGTGGAGGTAGTAGCCAAGCAGGACGTAGCCGAGAACGTTAGCGAATGCGCCGAACATATTGTGGGTTATCTGGTTCTGTCCGATGAAAATGCCGTGCTGATAAGGGATGAGAGAAGATAGCACCCAGAAGAGAATCAGGTACTCCACGCCACGTTTGCCGATGGAGATAACACATTTGGACAAGAGAGGCAGGACCAGATAGACCACCGCCATGACATATACGAACCAGAGCGATTCCTCAACCGGTGTGAAAGGCGCAGACAGCAGCATACGCCAGTGGAAATCCTGGAGGAGGAAGATGTGTTCGAGCAGATAGATTACGCTCCAGACCAGAAGCGGAATCAGCACCACTTTGAGCCTGCGGAAGACAAAACTTCGCGTGGAAATCTGCACGGGAAGAAGAAGCGCACCGCTGAGCATAAAGAAAAGTTTGCTGCTGACGGTGAACAGCGTGAGATAGGCGGCAAACGACGGAGAAGGTGTGGTCTGCGAGACCTTGTACATGGGAGCGTGTATGAGCAGGACAAGGACGCAAGCCACCACCCTGAGAACATCAAGGTAAGGGATGCGTCCTCGTAGATTCCGGTTGTTCATAGCGGAGCACTTACAATAAGAGAGCCACGGCGTAGGCGGCAATGCCTTCCTCGCGTCCTGTAAAACCTAATTTCTCGGTAGTGGTGGCCTTGATGGAGACCTGACTGACATCGCAGCCCATGCACTGCGCCAGGCGAAGTTGCATATCGGGTATGTGCGGATTGATTTTGGGCCTCTCGGCACAGATAGTGATGTCGCAGTTTCCCAGTTCGTAGCCTTTTTCGCGGATAAGGCGCATAACTTCGGCCAACAGTTTGCAACTGTCGATGCCCTTGTAGCGGCTATCGGTATCGGGGAAATGGAAGCCGATGTCGCGAAGGCAAGCCGCGCCCAGAATGGCGTCGCAGAGAGCGTGAATAGCCACATCGGCATCACTATGTCCGAGCAGACCTTTCTCGTGCTCCAGTTTCACACCGCAGAGCCAGAGTTCCCGGTCGGTGACGAGGCGGTGTACGTCGAATCCCATTCCTATACGCATAAGCTACCAGTTTAAAGAGATGTTGCTTACTTGTTGCGCCCGAAGAGATTCTTGATGCCGTCCATGTCGAAGGATAGCGTGAATCGGAGCGTCTGGTCGAGCGGGCTGTTCTGAGCGGTGGCAATCATGTAGGAAGCGTCGAGTCGCACCACATTCAGCGCGAATCCGGCACCGAAGCCAAAATACTGACGGTTGCCTTTGTACTTGTTTTCGTGGAAGTAACCGGTGCGCAGGAAGAACTGCTGGTTGTAGCTGTACTCGGCACCGATAGAGAAATTGATTTCACGAAGTTCCTCCTTGAAACCACCGGGAGCGTCGCTGAATGACTTGAAAATACCGGTGATAGAGGACATGTCTTTCCACTTCTGGAGAGCGTCGTTGTATTCCTGCGCGTCCTTGTAGTCGGTCAGACGCGGGCGTGCGGGCACGAGTAACTTGTTAGCATCGACAGCGAGAGTGAGGTTGTGGTAATCGGCCAGCGGGAAAGTGAAAGCCGTACCGATTTTGAGGTTAGCCGGTAGGAAAGCCGGGTCGTTGCCACCGTTATACGCCACCTTGGAACCGATGTTAGAGATGTTGAACCCCAGCGACCACTGGCACTCGTTGCGTCCGATGATGGGATAGGTGGTGAAGTATCCGGAGATGTCGGCGGAGAAGGCCGATGAGCCCTTAGCCTGCTCGTCGGCAGCATAAGCCGAGTAACCGAGGTTGCTATAGATGTATCGAAGCACGACACCCATAGAGAACTTTTCGGAGAGTTTACGCGAGTATCCGACGTCAACAGACATTTCGAATGGGTTGATGCTGGACATGGCGTTACCGACGTCGTCGCTGGATGAGATTTCGCCGAGAGAGAAATATCGCAGCGAGGCACTAAGCGCCTGATTGTCGCCGCTGCCGAGCTTGAAGTAGCCGGCTATGTTAGCGAGGAAGATGTCGTTAACGATTTTGCGCAGCCATGGAGTGTAGGAAAGAGAGACACCGGCGCTGCTGTAGGCAAAAGCGTATTTCGACGGATTCCAGAACTGCGAGTTCATATCCGGGTCGGTAGCGGCACCCAGGTCACCCATAGAAGCGCCGCGCGCGTCAGGTGTGATGCTCTGAGATGTGACGCCGGTGGTGATGGGGTTGAAAGTGTCGGTTTTGATATCATCTTCGGCCACAGAGAGCAACGGTATTGCGCTAACGGCCAATAACAATATAATCCTGCTTAAATTTCTCATATTTATGTCAGTTAATATTCAGTGTTATAATAAATCTCGGCAAATGACCTAATTACTTAACTCAAAAAGTGGAGTTTTATTGTATTAGCGAGTTTTTGTGGTGTGGTTTTTAACATTTCGGAGAGGCATTCGTGGCTGGATGAGCTATGCGGGAGTGGTTGGGTGTGGAGAAGAAAACCTCCGGCTGGTTGCCGGAGGTTATGGTGGATTGCGGTTACCCAAGAGGGCACCGCTGAGAGATGTTGCAGCCGGTTTAATCGGCGATAGCGGCATCGAGGGCCACTTCGAACATCTTGCGGAATGTGGTCTGTCGCTCGTCGGCGCTAAGAGCCTTACCTGTTACGAAAGAGTCGGAGATGGTGAGCAGACAAGCTGCGTTCTTGCCCAGGATGTTAGCCACGTGGAAGAGGGCGAAGCTTTCCATTTCGACGCACTCGGTTCCGGTTTCGTCGCGAATGTCGCGGAAGTCACGGGCGGTGTAGAATACGTCGCTGGAGTGAACTTTAGCCTTGATGCACGGGATTTTGAGTTCTTCGGCTACACGCTCGATGGTGGCGTTGAGTTTAGCGCTTGGGTAGAGGATGTGGTCCTTGGTGCCATTTTGTGCCTCGGCAAAGGTGGATTCGCTGAAAGCACTTTCGGCAAGAACGAGGTCCTGAACGTTGAGTCGCTCGCAGTAGCTACCGGCAGATCCGATGCGGATAATGTTTTCCACGTCGTAGAACTTGTAGAGCTCATAGGAATATATGCCAATGCTGGGCTGTCCCATGCCGCTTGCCATAACAGAAACGGGTTTGCCCTTGTAAGTGCCGGTGTAACCGAAAACGTTTCTAACTTGAGTAACCAGTTTCACATCCTGAAGGAAAGTATCAACGATAAGTTTAGCTCTCAGAGGGTCACCGGGCATTAATACGGTTTTAGCGAATGCGCCATCGGGGGCATTGTTGTGCGGAGTTGCCATAATTTTCTAAATTTTTAGTAGTTTTTAAAGTTATAAGATAATTTTGACAAATATAGTATAAAAAACTCAGCCGTGCAAATCCGGTGCGGGTTTTTAGTGAAAAATAAGAGAGAAAAGGTGTTGCAGACCGAAGGAGTGAGAAGATACCGCAAAGCCAGTGCCGGCGCGGCTTACGATTAATGAAGAAAATAGCATTGACAAGGGGTGGCAGATGTAGTAATTTTGCATCGGGAAAACGAGTTCATTGACATGATGGAGAAAAAAAGCAATGGTTCTGCAAAATTTTCATGTGGGATTGTTTTGCGATTTCACAAGCAATTGCAGCACAGAGATTTATGCAATATCCTCAAAGTTGAAAGGTACAAAAAAGTGCATTTATGGAAAATTGCAAATCGAAGAGTTTTGCAGAGCAAAACCAGTCTTCAAGAGTGAGCAAGATTTAAC
>CALAVE010000039.1 GCA_937892215.1 uncultured Porphyromonadaceae bacterium | reverse complement strand
GCACGCAAACTGCTCATCGCCGTATGGCACGTGCTGCACGACCAGACCGACTACATCGACTTTGACCCGGATCGCAGGCTGTACGACAACAACGGATAGCACACGATATACCGTCCGTGGAAAGGCTATTACCTTTGTGGTGGCATTGACCCCGTTCGCAAATTAACCGACAACACGGACGGCGATGAAAACCAGTCTATAGCTTCGAGCTCGAAGAGGAAAGTACCAATTTTATTCTTTCACGCACTCAGTTTCCATGAAACAGAGCGGCTGGATTTTGCCCTAAAGCATTTCTTCAGGCCAATTTATAACATCAACGGGGCATGTTGCTCTACTTTTATAGAGGAAAGGTACAAAAAATAATCAATGCAGCTTAAATAAAGAGCGATAAAATGAATGTAAAATTTTGTTTAATACAAATCTTTTTAAATTTAAATCTTCTTGAGCTATTTTGTCATGTACTTTAAAATTTATTATTTTATAGAACACACCTTAATTTATAGAGCACACTTTTACCACTTTCATCTAAAAAATCATTACCTTTGCAGTGTAATAGCACATGAGTTATGAAAGTGGTGTGTCCATATTGCTCCAAGGAGATGAACGTTTCGGAGGCCGAGCTTGCCGAGCACGGCAACAGCATGGTGTGTCCGCAATGTCTCATGCAGTTCCCCGTGAGCGGAAATGAGCAGGCTCTGGCCGAACTGCATGCGAGCCGGAGGGCTGCCACAACCGCTGCCGACGGCGCATCGGTCGCACGTTACAGCTATTGTCCGCACTGCGGTAAGCAGCTGCCGGCCGACGGACTTAACTTCTGCCCGTTCTGTGGAAATATGCTCCGGGTTCAAGGCGGCAGCCAGCCGGCCCTCGCCACTCCGCCCCCGCTGCCAGCCGAGGCCTTCGACGACGCTCCGCAGGTTCCCGCCGACGAGATGACCCTCAACGAGTTCGACTTCATCCACGCTTATCCCTACGCGCGCTCGCATCACTCCTCGTCGCGCCATGTCGAGAGCCGTCGTGAGCGCATCCTGCGCCGACTGGCCTACGTGCTGATATGCTTGCTACTCATCGCCATTGTGGCTCTTTTCATATTCATGTCCAAGGTTGAGGCCCCCTTTGCCACGAACTAAAACCAATAAGGAAACCGAATTGACTTTAAAAACAAAACATCATCATTTTTCTTTCAAGGATGGACAACAACTTATATTGCGTAATAATGTGCGGTGGGGTGGGAAGCCGTTTCTGGCCCTACAGCCGCACCAATATGCCCAAGCAGTTTATTGATTTCTTGGGAACCGGACGCAGTTTGCTGCAGATGACTGTGGACAGGCTTCAAGGTATTGTGCCGCCGCAGAATGTGATAATTCTCACCAGCGTGGCCTACAAGGAACTGGTGGCTGAGCAGCTGCCGCAACTACAGCCTGAGCAAATCCTTCTGGAGCCGGCTCGCCGAAACACCGCTCCCTGCAATGCCTGGGCCGCGTGGCATATCCACAAACTTAATCCTAACGCTAAGATTATGGTGGCCTCGAGCGACCACCTGATTGTGCGTGCCGACGAGTTCCGCCAGCGGGCTCTCGATGCGTTCGCGTTCCTCGACAGTAACCACGCGCTGCTCACTATGGGAATTAAGCCAAACCGACCCGAGACGGGTTACGGCTATATCCAGACGGGCGATTGCATGCGTGGCGCTTTCTCGCGGGTGAAGACTTTCACCGAGAAGCCCGACGCCGAACTGGCGCGCGTGTTCCTGACAAGCGGTGAGTTCTACTGGAACTCGGGCATATTCTTCTGGAGTGCCGCTTCCATCATCAGTGCCATGAGGCGGTTCGCACCCGAGATTGCCGATGTGATGGATAACGGCAGCGACCTTATGTGCACACCGGCTGAGCAGGACTTCATCAATGCCAATTATCCTTCCTGCCCTAATATCTCCATCGACTACGCGGTGATGGAAAAAGCCGACAACGTGTGCGTGCAGTGCGTGGACATCGGCTGGAGCGACCTGGGTACGTGGGGCTCGCTCTATGAACTCTCGCCTAAGGATGCCCACCGCAATGTGGGGCGTAATTGCCGGATTATGGCTCTGGAGAGCGAGGGGAATATCGTGGCCACAACTGGCGAGAAACTGGTGGTGCTCAGTAATCTCCGCGACTTCATCGTGGCCGATACCCCCGATGCTCTGCTCATTATGCCGCTCGCTGAGGAACAGCGGCTCCGCAACGTGGTGAACGAGATTCGCTCCAATTACTCCGAGAAGTACCTCTGATACTTTCCATCTTTCGGTCGCGCTCGCGCCTGAATGTGGCAAACGTCTCGTACACGTCGGCCAGTGCCGCTGTGGCGTTTTCCACCTCACTGCGGTAGAGCGCAGCCGAGTTGCCGGCGTTGAGCCCGCGCCCCATCAGCGCTCCGTTCACACCGCTCACGTCCTCCAGCATCTTCAGTTGCAACTGTATCATCTCAAATGCGCCTATGTCGGTGTTGTTGAGCGATATCTGGCTGGGCTTCTCGCCGTTGGCCAGGGTGGTGTAGGGCAGGATGCCGCGGCACTGAGCCCACACTCGTCTCACTTCGTCCCACGTGAAACCGTCGGGGATGGCGTTCTCGGGAAAAAGCAGCACGCCCTTGGCCGAGGCCGACATGATGTGATTCACAAGCGTGATGAGGCGATTCACGTATTTTTGCTGGTCTATCACGTCTTCCACCATCGAGTGCACTTCGCCGTCGGTCAGCGGATAGAACTTCATCACAAACGGATGCTCTCCGTGCCCGAACGGCGACTCATATTCGGTCAGAAGGTCGCCCATCGGCGAGAACCAGCGGCAGTGCCACGAGGTGTCCACGTCCCAGTAGGTCTCGGTGTCGGCAGCGGTGCGGCGGCGCGAGTTCCCACCGCTAACCGGCTCCACGTGCCGCTCTCCTGTGGTCTTGTTTCGTGTCACCATCACTTCATGACTCTCCAGGGTCCACACTTCTATGGCTCGGCATTTTGTGCCGCTCGCCCACCAGAACTCGGTGCTGCTCTCACTGTCGGCTCCCAGCCGTGTGGCGCAGTCGGCTGTGCGGATGTCGCAGTTCACGGTGTAGAGGTTTCTTATCCATTCGGCGCGCCGCCGGTTGTTGCCCGCCGTACGGCGAAGCAGTTCGGCTATGCTCAGGTCGTGCAGTTGCCCCACAATCTCGCAGTCTCTTGCCAGCGGGTCGCTCATAGAGTTTACGAAAAATCGGTTGATGTTCACGTTTGTCACCATCACTTTGCGCTGGCCGCTGATGTTCGCTTCCTCGTCCACTCGCTGAACGCAACTTCCCGATATGAGAAATTCCTCCAGGTTGCGGCTGTCCAACTCGTCTATGTAATTCACCGCGTGGCTGTCGGCTTTGCCCTCGGCGGTCACTGCCTTACGTTCGGTGCGAAATCGCCCCACCACGGTTTTCACCAGCTGGCGAATCAGGTTGTTGGTGATAGGTGTCTCGCCTATTTCGCTGTAGCGTTCCCACTCTGTCATGCGCTTACCCTCGTCGTTGGTGGTGATGTCGCCCCACTGGTCGCCGTAGGTGAAACGCTTGTTCCGTGCTCTGGAGGCTCGCAGAGCGGCTCCTGCGGCCCATGCCCTGTGCGCGGCGCGCAGCACCGCCTCGTTTCGCTCCGTGCGACTATCCTTGCCTCCGGTCGCTATGTTCGTAAATAGTCTTCTGTTTTTCATGGCTTTTGATGTTTTTTGTTGTTCTTCTTGTTTTGTGTGTCTTTCTCGCTCATGGTTTTCGCACTGCAAAATTACTGCTTGCCGGCACCTTTGTCAATGCCATTTTCTGCACTTGCGCCCGTGCCCCGTAATTTCAGCACTCGTCGCTCATTTGGGGGTATGCCATGAGTGGACTTCTGGAATTGGTATTTCGTTGGCCTAATGGCCGATTCGGGTTTTCAATGCACCCGGATTAAACAAATTTTGGCATAAATAATTTTCTCACGTGGAGAAAAGTGTGTATATTTGCACGCTTAAAGCGAAAAGTAGCGAATTAAAACATAAAAATCATATAAATTAATTAACTACAAATGCAAACAAAAGGTTTTATTAGAGTAATCACCGTTTTGCTGATTCTTGTTTGCGCTTTCTACCTCTCTTTCTCGTTCGTGTCTAACCACTTCGAGAACAAGGCTGAGCAGAAGGCTTTGGCTGTCGCCGGCATCTCCTCGCCCGACACCAGCAACGATGCTTACAAGACGGCTTACAACGCTTTTATCGACTCTATCGCTAACGAGAAAGTGTACCTGGGATACTACACTTTCCAGGATGTGCGTGAAAAGGAACTGGGCCTCGGCCTTGACCTTAAGGGTGGTATGAACGTTACACTGCAAATCTCAGTGCCCGACATCCTCCGCGCCCTGTCGAACGAAAATCCCGACAAGAAATTTAATCAGGCTATTAACAACGTGGCTTCGAACCTCAGCGCTCAAGACGACTTCGTGGCCTCGTTCTGCCAAGAATACAAAAAACTGGCTCCCGAAGGCAGCCTTTACCAAATCTTCCGTAACGTGGAGCAGGTGAAGGCTAAGCCTGGTGCTTCCAATGAGGAAGTGGAGCAAATCCTCAAGGCCGAGGTGGACGAGATGGTGGACAACTCCTACAAGGTGCTCCGCACGCGTATCGACCGATTCGGTGTGGTTTCGCCTAACATCCAGAAGCTGCAGAGCACAGGACGTATCCTGCTCGAGCTCCCAGGCGTGAAAGAGCCTGAGCGTGTTCGCAAACTGCTCCAGGGTACCGCTAATCTGGAATTCTATCAGACCTATACTCTGAGCGAAATAAGCCGCGACCTGGAGAACCTCAGCATGGCTTCTAACGCTCCCGCTGAGCAGAAGGCCGAGGCCGACACTACAGCCGCTGCTCCCGCCGACACCACTAAGGCTGCTCAGCCCAAGGCCGAGACGAAAGCCGCCGCACGCAACCTCATGCAACTTCTGGGCGGCACGGGTAATCCCTCAAGCCCTGTTGTGGGTATCGTGAACGTTAACGACACCGCTGCTGTCAACGCTATAATCAATTCGCAGGCCGCGCGCCAGTACCTGCCCACCGACCTCAAGCTCGCTTGGACTGTTAAGTCGGTTGACCAGGCTAACAGCTTCTATCAGCTGGTGGCTCTGCGCACTGTGCAGAACAAACCGGTGCTCACCGGCGACGTCGTGACCGACGCGTCCAGCGAGTACGATAACCTGCAAGGCCAAGTGGTGTCTATGACCATGAACGATGAGGGCGCACGCGCTTGGTCGCGTATCACAGGCCAGAACATCGGCCGCTCCATCGCCATCGTCCTCGACGACCAGGTTTACTCTTTCCCGAACGTTAACAGCCAGATTGACGGCGGCCGCTCACAGATTACCGGTAATTTCACCGTGGAAGAGGCTAACGACTTGTCCAACGTGCTCGAATCCGGTAAGATGGTAGCCCGCGTCAACATCGCCAGCGAGAGCGTGATTGGCCCGTCGCTCGGTAAGGAGTCTATCCGCAAGGGTCTCATATCCTTCGCCATCGCTCTGGTTCTGCTCGTGATATTCATGGTTTGCGTTTACGGCATGAAGGCCGGCAACATCGCTAACTTGGGTCTGATGCTGAACCTGTTCTTCACTTTCGGTATCCTCGCTTCGTTCCAGAGCGTGCTCACTCTGCCGGGTATCGCCGGTATCGTGCTGGCTCTGGGTATGGCTGTGGATGCCAATGTGCTTATCTTTGAGCGCTGCAAGGAGGAACTCCGCTCCGGTAAGGGGCTCAAGGCTGCCGTTCACGACGGTTATGCCAACGCCTTCTCGGCAATCTTCGACTCTAACCTCACGTCAATCATCACCGGCATCATCCTCGCCATCCTGGGCTCCGGCCCGATTCGCGGATTTGCCGTGACGCTGATAATCGGTATCTGCTGCTCGTTCTTCACAGCCGTCTTCGCTACTCGTCTCGTGATGGAGTGGTGCCTCAACAAGGGCTGGTTCAACGGCATGACTTTCACCACTTCGCTCACCCGTAACATAATGCAGAACGTTAAGTTCGACTTTATGGGCAAGCGCAAAGGCACGCTCATCGCTGTGTGCTGCATCGTGCTGGTGGTTGTGGCTCTGTTCTTCATCCCCGGTCGTGGACTGAGCCGTGGTATCGACTTCTCCGGTGGACGTAACTATGTGGTTCAGTTCGACCACCCGGTTTCCACCGCTCAACTCGAGGCTCAACTCGTGCCTCTGATGGAAAACGCCAACGTTTCGGTTATCACTATCGACAACGACACCAAGGTGCGTATCTCCACTAACTACATGATCGACAACACCGATCCTAACATCGATGTGGACAACATAATCATGAAGAAGATGTACGAAGGTCTCAAGAGCGACCTCGGTAACATGACTTTCGCCGACTTCAGCGTTACTAACGAGAACGTGGGCGTTCAGTCCACCGAGCAGGTGGGCCCCAGCATCGCAAGCGACATGACTCGCGAGGCTATCTGGGCAGTGTTCTTCTCACTGCTGGCTATGGCTCTCTACATCCTGCTCCGCTTCCGCAACGTGGCATTCTCGCTCGGTGCTCTGGCGGCCGTGGCTTTCACTTCGTTCTTTGTTATCGGTTTCTACACTCTCCACGGATTCTTCCCGTTCTCAATGGAGATCGACCAAACGTTTATCGCCGCTATCCTTACGGTTATCGGTTATCAGGTGAACGATACCGTGGTGGTGTTCGACCGTGTGCGTGAGTTCCGCAAACTCTATCCCAAGCAGGAACTCTACGGAACGTTCAACAACGCCCTCTCAAGCACTCTGTCGCGTACGTTGATGACCTCTATCACCACATTGCTCGTGCTGCTCGTGATATTCTTCCTCGGTGGTGAATCTATCCGCAGCTTCATCTTCGCAATGATTCTCGGTGTTATCATCGGTACGTTCGCTTCGCTGTTCATCGCTTCGCCTGTGGCTTACGCAGTGACCAGAAAGAAGGCCAACAAGAAGTAAACAATAAATAATATCTGATACGCGAAGCCGCACGACAATCGCTGCCGTGCGGCTTTCGTTGCACCCATCGCTTTCGCCTCCCGCCGAACCATCCCTCTCGTTCCGTTTTCTTGTCATAAATAACATTTCTAATTGTTAAAAAGTGTCACTTAGTTTCAACGGATAACAACGGGGCTCAATTATTTGTCTGTTACTGCAATTACGCTTAATTTTGCCAGCCTAAACATATAAAAAGAGATTGAAAATGAAGCAATCAATTAAAATCCTTACTACGTTAGTGGCTATGTCCGCTTGCTTCTCCGCTTTGGCCGGAGGAATCCTTACGAATACGAATCAGAGTGTCGGTTTCTTGCGTAATCCGGCTCGCGATGCCGCCATTGGCATCGACGGTGTCTATTCCAATCCCGCCGGCGTGGCTTTCATGCCCGACGGACTCCACCTCTCGTTCAACTGGCAGTATGCCATGCAGACTCGAGAGATAATGGGTGATAACCCGCTCTTTGCGCTGGGTGCCAAGAATAACGGGCAAACCGAGAAAAAGTTCAAGGGTATCGCCAACGCGCCATTCATCCCATCCATTCAGGCTGCCTATAATAAGGGCCACTGGAGTTTCCAGTTCAATTTCTCTGTCACTGGTGGCGGCGGCAAGTGCGAATTCGACCAGGGTGTGGGCTCGTTCGAGACTGTGGTCGGTGCCATCGCGGGCAAGATGATGGGCGTTTCCAGCGCGCTCAATCAGGAATTGGCTCCCCTCGGTGCCTCTGTGCCCGGTGTTACAGGTTACGATGTGGACGCTTACATGAAAGGAAAACAGTACTACTTTGGCATTCAGCTCGGGGCCGCTTATAAGATTAACAAGAACATCTCTGTTTACGGTGGCCTGCGTATGCTCTACGGAATCGGCGCTTATGAGGCCCGACTCAACAATATCCGCATCATGAACGGTACTGAGGGAATGACTCTGCCGGTCTATTTCGAGGGTATCACACAGGGCCTAATGGATGCGCGCGGCACGCTTGCGGCCAACGGACAGGCTATCACCGACGGAATTAACAGTTACGTGGCCGGTTATATGGCCGCCGGATACACTAAGGAACAGGCTATGCAGATGCCCGAAGTGGTAGCCCTGCAGCAGAAAGGTGCTGAGGTGCAGGCCGCGGCCGGCAGATTACAGGCTACCGCCGACCAACTTGCTGCCAGCGGCGAGATTCTCGCTCCGTACTCTAACGGCGTCAACCTCAAGTCCGACCAGAAGGGCTTCGGCATCGCTCCGGTGCTGGGTGTGGACTTCAAAGTGGGTGCTTTCAACTTTGCGGCAAAGTACGACTTCAAGGTGCGGATGAGAATGAAAAATGATTCCGACCTGCCTGCTGCAACCGTGATTTCGGCAACTAATAAGTTTGTCAACGGCACTTCGGTGCCTGAAGACGCTCCGGCTCTGCTCACTCTGGGCGCTCAGTGGTCAATCCGCCCCGACCTGCGGCTCAACGTGGGCTACCACCACTTCTTCGATTCCAGCGCTCACTGGTACGAGCACAGCGAGCGCCTGCTAAGCGGCGGCACTAACGAGTATATGGCCGGACTGGAATGGGACATTAATCGCAAGTTCCAGATTAGCGGCGGCGCACAGGTTACTCGATACCCGCTCACCGACGAGTATATGAACGATATCTCGTTTGTGGTCAATTCCTGGACTTTCGGACTGGGCATCGGCTATCAGGTGACTAAAAACGTGAAAATCAATGCGGCTTATTTCCAGACTAATTACTCGCACTACAAGATGAACACGCCGGAGCAGAACATGGCTTCGCTCGGCCTCACTATCCCCGCCGGAACCAACGACTATTACCGCACCAACAAGGTGCTCGGTCTGGGAGTGGACCTCTCGTTCTAATCTCTTAGTGCCGCAATCTGCTTACATCACCGCAAGGCAAAGATATATCTTACACCCGGAGGCACTTCTGTAAAGTGTCCCGGGTGTCGTTCATTAGCAAATTTAATTTGCTTTTTGCCCAAGTTTGCACCACCTTGCCGCCGGCGGCGAAGTTAGGCTGCACCTCGGCAAAGTGCAAATAAATTTGCGATTGCGCTCGGTTTGCACTATCTTTGCCTTATAAACTGATAAAAAGGAGAAAATAGCATGTTTTCAGGAATAGTGGAAGGCACCGGACGCGTGGTGCGAATTGAGCGCGAAGGCGATAACATCAACTTCCGTATTGCTTGTGATTTTACCAATGAACTGAAGATCGACCAGAGTGTGGCTCACAATGGCGTGTGCCTCACGGTGGTGCGGCTTCACGGCGACGGCACCTACACCGTCACCGCTGTGCAGGAGACGCTCGACCGCTCCAACCTAGGTTTCCTCAGGGAGGGCGACGAGGTGAACCTGGAGCGCAGCATGATTATGAACGGACGCCTCGACGGCCACATCGTGCAGGGACACGTTGACCAGCGGGCCGTGTGTACGCGGGTTGATGAACTCGACGGCAGTTGGACCTACAGGTTTGAATACGAACTCGACCCCGTCATGGCTCGCAAGGGATATGTCACCGTAGAGAAAGGTAGCGTGGCCGTGAACGGAGTGAGCCTCACTGTGTGCAACTCGGGCAAGAACAGCTTTGAGGTGGCCATTATCCCTTACACTCACGAGCACACCAATTTCCACTCCATTCAGGAGGGGACTGCTGTTAATATCGAGTTCGACATCATTGGCAAGTACCTTGCCAAGATGATGGAATTCAACGGAGAATGAAGAAAATAGGCCTCATATCCGACACACATTCCTACTGGGACCCGCGCTTCGCTCAGTATTTCGCCGATTGCGACGAGATATGGCATGCCGGCGACATAGGTAACGAAAAGGTGCTCGACCGCCTGGCTCGCGTCGCTCCGGTGGTGCGTGCCGTCTATGGTAATGCCGACGGTGGCGTGCTGCGAAACCGCCTCAAGGAAACTGAGATATTTGTGGTGGAAGGCGTGAAAGTGCTTCTCACGCACATCGGCGGCTATCCGGGACGATACGCGCCGGGCATTCGCGACCGTCTGGATGTGTCGCGGCCGCAGCTCATGGTGTGCGGCCACAGCCACATCCTCAAGGTTATCCCCGACCGCATGCGCTCAGTCCTTGTCATTAACCCCGGCGCGGCCGGCAGGCAAGGCTGGCAGAGGGTAAGAACCCTGATTACTCTGGAAATCGCCGACGGCAACATGAGCAACTGCCGGATAATAGAACTTTCCGACATCAAGGGGCACGAAAGTGGTGAAGTGCTGGGCTGATTACCGATTAATTTTGAATTAGAGAAACTTTTTTAATCCAAGGATATATGAAACGTATTCCACTTTTGGCACTGGTACTGACGCTTATGCTCACTGCCTGCCACACAACCGAAGAAAACTACAAGCGTGCCTATGATATAGCGAAAGAGAAGCGGATTGAGAGCATAGGCGAGGAAGAATACGCCAAGATTGAGGCCGAGAAAACCAAGTATAACGCGGTCATAGCTGGCGACAGTGTCAGGCTTATTCGTGCCCACGCTAATGTGGTGGACATGGACAAGGACTTTGTGGTGCCGCGCTACTGCGTGGTCGTGGCAGAGTTCAACCAAGTATTCAACGCCACTTCCTATGCCGCCCGTCTGCGCGAAGAGGAGAAACTGCCCAGTTTCGTGCTTAAAGTGGCGCGCGACAAGAATCATGTGGTCGTGATCAAGGCTTTCGACGAGAAAGTGGCCGCCTTGTCCTATCTCAAGTCCATCGACAAGCATGTGAAGATGAAACTGCTCACCTCTCCGTGGATTCTGGAAAAACTGTGATTCTTTTGCCATCGCGTTTTCTTTTGCATAAATATTCTGTAATAAATTTTGTTTTACCGACTGATTTACTTATTTTTGCATAATTAACTTTGTAATAGAATGAAGAATAAGAAAGAACGGCTACGTGCTATTATTGAAATTATCAAAACAAACCACATTGGCAATCAGTTTGAACTTTGTGACAAACTTGCCGAGCGAGGGTTTAACGTGACTCAGGCCACGCTCTCGCGTGACATTAAGACGTTGCGTATTACCAAGGTGGCAACCGACAG
This sequence comes from uncultured Porphyromonadaceae bacterium, assembly GCA_937892215.1. Classification (GTDB taxonomy): domain Bacteria; phylum Bacteroidota; class Bacteroidia; order Bacteroidales; family Muribaculaceae; genus Sodaliphilus. The sequence goes on along the minus strand of CALAVE010000039.1, from coordinate 1,753 downwards.
AGGGCAGTATATGTACATCGTCCCAGACAGCAACAACCTGCAGAACTCTCTGCTCATGAACCATAATCAGCAGATTGGGTTCGTATCGGTTGACTTCTCGCAGAACATCGCCGTGATTAAAACTCGAAATGGTTATGCTACCGGACTTGCCTATGACATAGATATGAGCCAGTCTAAGGAGATTCTGGGCACCATCGCCGGTGCCGACACTGTGTTCGCCATTATTCGCGAAGGCGTGCCGCGCTCGGCCGTGCTTAAACTCCTGTCGCGTTTTATACCCATTGATAATCAGTAAAAAACAGTATGATAAAAGTTGGAATTATAGGCCATGCCGACGAAATTACAGGGCAACTGACAGGGTTGCTTATTCATCATCCCGATGCCGATGTGAAGGCTGTGATATGTCCCGAAATGGAAGGAAAGCGCATCGACAGCGTTTTCAAGGCTCTCAGCGGCGACACCGACGGGGTGTTCTGCTCACGGGTTGATGAACCACTTGATGTCATTTTTCTGTGCGACAACGTGATGAGCAACCTCATCCCATCCTGTGATGAATCCGGCAAGAAACTCTACGTGGTGGCATTGCATCCGCTGGAGGGCGACAGACCCGAAGGATGGGTTTATGGACTGCCGGAACTGAACAGGCGGATAATAGTGCATGACACCTATTGCGTGGACTGCCCCAGCGCTCACGCCACAGGCGTTCTGCTGGGCCTGTTGCCGCTTGCCAAGAACTTGCTGCTCAGTGGCGATATACGCGTCACGCTCAGTGGTTCTCAGGCCGGTGAGGCGGCACCCACCCTCTCAGCGGAAATCAGCGATGCGCTCCGTAGCCTACAGACCAGCTTCAACTCGCCGTTGCAGATTCACTACGATAGCCACGACCGCCACCCCGACCTGCTCGTGAGCATCGAGACTGAGTGTAAAGTGTCGCTGGAAGTGCTTAGGGATATCTATGCCGACTTTTACGACGACCACAATTTCACATTCCTTACTCAGGATGTGACAAAGGGTGACGTGACTGGCACTAATAAGTGCCTTATTTCGCTTGAGAAGGACGGGGAGTTGCTTAAAATCTCCACTGTGACCGATAGCCGCATCAAGGGGCTTATCGGTGCAGCCGTTCATAACATGAACCTGCTCTTCGGCCTCCACGAGCGCGTGGGACTTATGCTCATGCCACATTACATCTGAAACAGAGTTAATCCATTATAACACAACACATTTAACACTAATTTCATTATGTCGGTAAACAAAGTTATTCTGCTGGGCAATGCGGGCAAAGACCCCGATGTGAGATACCCCGCTCAAGGGCAGATTGTGGCCACGTTCCCTCTTGCTACTAACGAGCGCACTGGTGGAGCCCAGGGTGCTGAGCGCACCGAGTGGCACAACATTGTGATGTGGGGAAAACATGCCGAGATTGCCGAGAAATACATCCGTAAAGGCACTCAACTTTTCATCGAAGGCAAATTGCGCACCCGCGCATGGGAGGACAAGAACCAAATCAAGCGCTACATCACCGAAATCTACGTTGACAACTTTGAACTCCTCGGCCGACCACAAAATAGCGAACCCTCATCTGCAACGCCCCAGCAGTAAACTGCCCACAGATTTCTATCGCACCTAAAAGCTTCACCAAGAAATAGTTATACCTGTGTCTATCTCTATATATAGAGATAGAGCGTCCCAGTTGGCTACTGTGAAGTCTTTTACCTTAATCCCATATTTCCTTGCTGCATTGCCCCATACA